>JAFGKA010000400.1 GCA_016928855.1 Phycisphaerae bacterium | reverse complement strand
CGGTTCGGGGGTCGTCTCGTGTCACACGGGCCGCCTTGGTGCAACGAAGAAAATGGATTGGACGCCGGATTATACACGATGCGCGCCAAACCGTTTCAACTAAGGATGCGGCGAAATACCGGCGTCCCTGTCCAGGGGGCCAACCCGCCGCTCGCCCCAGCGTCAATTGAGATCTTACGCCCCGCTGGGTTTGATGGCAGGGGCGGCATGATGACGTGCGAGCATCCTGCTAGTGCCGTTTTCGGTTGGTGACTCTCGTTGAACCGGTGGGTGCCACTGCGCCGGCGAATGCTACCGGGCGGGACTGGGATCAGGCCACGGCGGATCAGTCTTCGCTGTAGAGGGTGCGGTCACGGAATTCGCGGGCCCGGGGGACTAACTCGGCCCGCGCGGGCAATGTCTGCGGTTCGAGTTCCTCTTCAACCTCGCGATGATCGTGCAGCGTGAACGGGATGAGCGCCTCGGCGAACAGGTCGATCGGCGGCATCTGATACCACGGCGCGTCGAATCGCTTGTGCGTCCGGATCGTCTGGTAGCCTTCCAACTCGTACACAATGTCATAGTCGCCGTACCAGGTGAAGTCGACGGTGACGGGCGTCTGGCCGATGTCCTCGTCGTTGAGCCGGACGGTCGCGCCCTCGGGCATGGTCTTGAACGTGAGCGTCCGCCGAACGCAGCCGCTCTGGAGCAACACGATGCCCGCGGCGACCATGACCACCAGCCGCCGACCGAACCGGTTCAGTCGTATTCCGATGAGTGTCGAATCGTTTGTCAGCATGGTTTCAACTCGATGATCTCCGCGGAGGGGCCGTGGGTATCCAGCACCGCCACGGTGCACCGATCGGCAACCCACCCGCAGCATTCGCCGGGGTTCAGGAACAGCCGGCCGTCGCGAACCTCGTTGACGACCTCATGCGTATGGCCGGTCACGACGATTTCGGCCCGCTCGATGTCGGCCGCCTCGCACCATTCGAGTGCGTGATGAACCAGGATTCGCCGGCCGCCAAGGTCGAGCCACAACGGCCCATCCTGAATCTGCGGCAGCACGTTCTTGAGACCGCGTCGCTCGCCGTCGTTGTTGCCGTAACATACATGCAGCGGCCGATTCCAGGCTAGCAGCCGCTTCGCCGCGAACGGGGCCACCAGATCGCCGGGATGGATCATCACCTCGGCGCCCCGACGAACGAACGCCGCGATGGCCGCGTCGATCATCGGCAAGCGATCATGCGTGTCGGAGATTATCCCAACAATCATGCGGGCCGCGCCTCCCGCCGTCTGCTCGCCGCCACGCTGCTTTCCGGGCCTGCGTCCCGGCCGATCCGGCACCGGCACAACGGCAAAGCACGCGGCCGGGTCAGGTTATAGCTCCGAGCGCCCGCCGACTCAAGCGCGGGCTGCACGACCGACCGTCCCCCACGGCGGCCGGCGGCGGTTGTGGGCAGGGCCCGGACAGACTAGAATAAGCCTTGTTCCACCGTCGCCATCGGGATGAAAACCGCTCCCGCGCATCATTGCCCATGACCACACTGTCGTCCCCAGTGCTGTCGATCCGCCTGCGACGAGTTCGCCGCTGGTTCGTCTGGGCCGGCCTCGCGGCGGCCGTGCTGCTGATCCTCGCCTACGCATTGCTGCCCTGGTACGCACCGGTCGGCTGGCTCGCCCGACAGTTCAGCCACAGCCTGAGCGAAACACTCCATCGCCCCGTCCAGATCGACCGTCTCTCGCTGAGTTGGAGCGAAGGTGTCCTGCTCGAAGGCCTCACGATCGAGGAGCCCGCGGGGCCCGGCCGCCCGTCACATCTGCTTCGGCTCACACAGGCCCGTTGCGGCCTGACGCCCCTGACGACGCTGTTCCGTGGCAAGCTCGACCGGCTGGAACTCGACGGCCTGCACCTGTGGGTGGCCCTGTTGCCGGACGGCCGGCTCAACCTCGACGATCTCGTGGGCGACGAACGGCGAAACCTGCCGACATTGAACCTGGTCTTTCGGAATGCGGTGCTCCATCTGGACGTGCCGGATCTGCCGGCGCAGTGTCGGATGGACCGGCTCGAATGCCGGTTCGACGACGAGACCGGCCTGCTGCTCGTAAACGGGGATGCGGACGTTCACCGTAAGGCGGGCGAGCTGGCCGGCCAGTTCCACATCGACGGTCAGGTGCGCGTCCCGCGGCTTAAGCGCGGCGTGAATCTCATTGGCGGCGGCAGACTGACGTGGGAGAACGTCGAGCTGGCCGATGTCCCGTTCCACCGGCTGCCGGCCTGGGGCATTCAGCGGCTCGAAGGTCGCACAAGCGGACGGATCGCGATCGAGACGTTTCCGGATCTCGGCATCGATTTCGCCATCGACACACGGCTCGACGGCGTCACACTCCACCGCCGCGACGCGCTCGGCCCCGACCACATTCGTGACGGTCAGTTCCGCGCGACCGGCCACCTCAACCCTCACGTCGACCGGCTCGTGATCGACAAGCTCGACTACTCGATTCCCGCGCTCCGTATCCACGATACGGGCACCAGCGAACGTCCTGCCCTCGTATACGAACAACGCGACCCTGAACGTTTGCGGTTGGATGTGGCCGGCGAAGTCAGCGACCTCGTGCTTCTGTGTCGTGAGTTCCCGACGCTCGATGACCTGCTCGGGCGCTTCGACGCCGAGGCCGAGGGCGCTTGCGGTTTCACGCTGCAATTGTCTCGTTCGGTCGCGCGGGACCGGGCACAGATCACCGTCGACGCGCACGATGCGGCGTTGGCCTGGGCCGACCGCGCCCGGCTCGACGCCGGCATGCCCAAGCAACTCGTGCTGGACGCCTCGCTGTCGGCGACCCGCGACCGCGTGGATGTGCACGAAGCCCGGCTGATGATAGATGACAGTTTTGTGTCAGCGTCCGGTTTGTTCCCGCTGCCGGCGGCGGGCGAAACGCTGGACTGGCCGCGGCTGGAACGGGCCCTTTGCGACACGACGGCCGAAGGCCGGCTCCATACTCCGCATACCGAGCAGTTCGCCGTATACTTCCCGGCTCTGGATCGCGCTCTGGGCCCCGGCCGGCGAGAGGGACCGTTCGAATGCGCAATCTTACTGGCCCCGACACCCGACGGCGCGACGCTGCAGTGGCGGGTCACTTCCCCGGTCGGCGCGACGGCCGAGCTCGGCGAGATGTTCCACAAGCCGGCCGATGTGGCCCTGCTGGCTCACGGCGCCTGGCGATGGGAGGCCGCCGCACCGGGCCAGTTGCGAGACCTGCAAGCCGAATGCAGCATCGGCCAGGCACGGCTCGCACTCGCCGGCGCGGAAACCGCCTACGTCATCAACACGACGCCTGGTGAGCCGGACGTGCGGGCGAAGGCGCGCCTGCCGCTCGTCCTGTCCAACGTCGAGCATCTGCGGCGGTTCCTGCCATCGCTCGACCGGCAGATGCGCGACGGCCCTGATGGGCCGATCGATGTCGCCGGCACGCTTCGCCTGCAGCTTGACGGTGAGATCCAGCATCGAGCCTCCGATCTGACCTGGTCGCTGCGTGGCCGGGCCGATCTGCTCTCGTCGGAGGTCCGGGTCGGCGACGCATTTCACAGCCCGGTTGGCACGCCGACGTCCATTACGGTCACGCATCGGCTGGCCCGCACCGCCACCGATATCGAGCATGGGCTGGAACTCGACGTCGCGCCACCTGGTGCCGTGTTTACAGCACAGTATTGCATCGCGGGCGCTGCCGGTGCCGGCGTACGCGTCGCGGAAACAACCCACGAAACGCTGCACGTCGAGGCGAGAATTCCACACGTGCGCGAGACGCTCGATGTCCTGCCGGCCTTGTCCAGGCAACTGACGAGCACACAGTTGGACGGCAGCGCCACGGCAACGGTGGATGTGACCCGTACGCCGGAAGGCGAGGCGATCCGCCTGCGGTGCGACACGGGCGGACTGCAGGGCGCGATTCCGGGTGAGGCGTCACTGTTCAAGGCCGCTGGCGTGCCATGCCGGCTGGAACTCGACGCCCGCCGCGCCGCGGTCGATGACGTGTGGCACATTGAGCCGGGTTCGGCCCGACTGGCCGCGTGCACGCTGCGATGGGAGGACGGACAGTGTGACGTTTCGCCAGACTGGGCCGCCTGGTGGTCCCGTCGGGGCCTGAGCCCCTCCCCCGGCCTTCCAGAGGGATACGCGAGCACGCGTCCGGCCGGCCCGCCGATCGAGCGTCTGGAACTGACTGCGTCAATACAGGCCGAGATCGACCCCGCTCTGCGCAGTCTCTCGCCGATGATCGAGGGTTGGATCACCCGGCTGGGCCTCGTCGGCCAACTCGCCGGCCAGTTCGACCTGCACGCGTCGCCGCAATCACAGCACGTCGCCGGCACACTGAACGCCACGGCGGCCCGCGTCAGCGTGATGCTGCCCGACGCCACGCGATTCACCAAGCCGATCGGAACGGATGCGACGATCGCCTTTGACGCTGAACACACACGCGGAGCCGACGCGGCGGGTGGCACGTTGGTCGTTCGCCAGGCAACACTGGCCAGCCGCGAGAATACGCTGGAACTCGCCGGCCAGATCGCGCCGCGTGAGGGCTGGGTCAATGCCCGCGCCGAGCTGGACCGGCTCGACCAGCTTCAGACATTGCTGGACGGCCACAACTGGCCGGCAGCTCGCGGTGCCCTGAGCGCGAGCATAGAGCTGGTTCTTGGCGACAACGGGTGGAGTGTGCCCGCATCCAACGTCACGCTTCGCAACGTCGCCCTGCAGGCGGATGACATGCCAATTCACATGAACGGTCGCGTCGAGCTGACGGACAATGCCGTGCTGCTCGATACACTCGACGTTCGTGCCGGCACGAGTGAGCTGACTCTCTCAGGCAGCGTCCGTGTCTCGCGGGAAGAACCCGCCGGCCAGATCGGCGTGTACGCGCCCCGTCTTGATCTGGAGGAACTCGACCGCCTGTACCACATCATCCAGGCACGGCTCCCCTCCGGTCCCGAGGCCGAGCCCGGCTCCTTCCACTCGGCTTTCATGGACGCCCTGTGCCGGCTGAAGCTGGAGGCCCAAGTCAAAGTCGACCGCTTCCGGGTCGTCATGCCCGCGCTGCAACTCAAGGCCGACTCGCTCGTGACGGGTCTCGAGGTCATGGCCGACGAGGGCACGATCGAACTGCCCTGGCGCGCGAGCGTCGATGGCGGCTTCGTCGAAGGCAACCTCACCTACTACCTGCAAGAGGCTGAGCCGTACTTCGATCTCGAGTATGAGGCCCACCGGCTCGCGCCCGAGGCGCTCGTGCAGGACTACCTGCGCCGCTCGTTCCCCGGGTTCATCGCGACAGGACCGCTCACGCTGATCGACCGTAGCCTGCAACGGCTGGACCCGCCGGCTGACCAGCCGAATTACCCCGTCGGCAGCGGCGAACTCATCATCGAAGGTGGCACCGTGCGCGGCAAGGCCGCACCCGACTGGATGGTTCGCATCTTCCCGGGGCTGAACCTGACGCAGTACGAATTCGACCTGATGCACGACTGGTTCACCAAGTTCGCCGATGGACGGATCGAGCACCGCATGATCTTCCAGGGGCGCTATTACCACCTCTACATGGACGGCCACACCGACGCCGAACAGAATGTCCAATACGAGGTCGGCGTTGATCCACTCGCCGGGCTCGACAGCCGATACTGGGCCGAGACTCGCCAAGGCCGCATCCCGCTGTTCATCAAGACCGGTCGGCTCACCGATGACGGCACACTCGACCCAGACAACGTGCGATTCAGCCCCATGTACCGCGTCATCGAAAGCCTCGCGGTCAAGAACAATCCCGCGCTGACGATCTATCACGCCATCCGCAAACAGATACTGAACGAGAACTGAGGTCGCTCAGACCGGTAACCGCACCCCAATAGTGCTTCACATCAGCTTGACTGATGCCGATGAGGAGTGTAAACTTGCTTTTGCGGGCGAATGGCCGCATATGCCCCGCAAAACGTGCTTATACTGAGTATTCGTGACACTGATAATGCGGCCGGCTCCCGGGAGGCCTATCGCATGTGTGACCGGTGCCGTGGACTCGTAGCCTGTGGGCTCCACTTCTGCGACGGCGAACCCGCCACGACGACCCCGACCGCGCGGCTGCCGCATAACGAGCAGAAATCCGACGCGGATCGTCAGCCTCCCGACGACGCACGTACCCCTGAGCCCGCTGCCAACGATCGGCCGAGGCAGACCCCCCGCTGACAACGCTCCGAAAGGGGATGTAGCGACAGGACCTCTCGGCCCGTTCCCCCGTGTCCATCTGTTCGCTTCCCGATAACGGTCCGAAATGGACGTGAGGCCGCGTGCCTCAAGGCGGGTCACGAACAAGCACAGGCGGCTATCGTCCCGCCGCGGCGACGTCCGGATCCGGGCCTCCATGGTCCCATAACAGATCCGTCGAACGTCTTTCCGCGAGTGCCCCTGTAGCCGTATCGGCCGGCCACGCTCTATCGGACGTTGGACCTGTCCTGCAACGGGGTGCGTGCCATGCGCGTGGCGTGTGTCTTTCAGTATTTAGATAATCACATTAACTCGTCCGCCACGCTGGACGAAATTCCACTGAGAGGAGAAATTATGATTGGAACCAGGGTGGAAGAAGCGAAGGCCGAGTGTTCCGTCGGCAGCCCGGCAGCCGGGTCAGGGACGTCCATTGATGCCGTCATGGAGCGCATCAAGGACGTGTCGACCCTCCCGCATATTGCGTTGCGCGTGCTCGAGGTAGCTCGCGACTCGCGATCGGGGGCGAAGGATCTGCGGGTAATCATTGAGGGTGATCCGGCACTGAGCGCTCGCGTGCTTCGCTGCATCAACTCCGCGGCCTATGCGCTGCGAACGAACGTAACGAGCCTGCAGCAGGCAGTTACGTACCTGGGGTTCAACCAGGTACGCAACCTCGCTATCACGGCCTCGGTCAGCGACGTTTTCAAGGCCAAGGAAACCATCGGCACGTATCGCCGTTCCGAGCTGTGGCGACACATGGTGTCAGTCGGGATCTGCGCGAGAATGACAGCGTCGCGGCTGAAGCTTCCGAATTTTGAAGAGGCGTTTCTCGCCGGTTTGTTGCACGATCTCGGCATCGTCCTGGAAGATCAGCACTGCCACGAGCCGTTCTGCACCATGATGACCCAATGGGTCGAGGGCCAGGCGCTGGTTACCGCGGAGCAGAAGCATTTCGGATTCGACCATACGATGATTGGCAATCGCATCGCCGAGGCCTGGCGGTTCCCCGAATCGATCTGTGCGAGCATTCGCTTTCATCACGCCCCGGAAAGCTATCGCGGCGACCACGCCTCGATCGTCCATTGCACCGTCATGGCCAATTGGATCTGCACATTCAAGGGGATCATGTCCGTCGGGCGGAAGATGCCCAAGCCGCCTACGGAAGCGATGCAGGCACTCGGCCTGGTCAAAGACGATGTCAAAGTGCTGACGGCAGACCTGGACCGCGAAATCGCGGCGAACCGGCAACTGTTTGAACTGTAAACCGTGGATCATGCAGGACATCGAACGAGAACTCGATGCGTTGTTTGGTGACACGGAGATTCCCGTCGACGCGACGGGCAGCCTCCAGGCCATCTTCGACGCGATGAGCGATTTCGCTCCGTGCCTGCTGTACATCAGCGACCGGACCGGTCACCTGGTGGCCACGTATCCGCGCGCGTCGCCCGTGCCGGCTGACCGCATCCGAGCCCTGGCGCGCGAGTTTGCGGTGCGACTCGGCAGCCGCACGCTGGCCACGTATGCCTGTGAGAGCGAGAAGGCTCTCGGTTTCGCGCTGCTCATGCCGGGCGCGGTCGGGGAACGGTTGATCCTCGGAGGCCTGGCGGAGCCGGCTGCGCGCACCGAGCGTCGATTGCAGGCGGCGCTGCCGTTGTTGTCATGCTGCGGGGTACTCGCGGCGCAGACCATCGAGCGCGACCAGACCGTCTGCGAACTGCAGGTGCGCATCCGGCATCTGCAGGCCTCACACGATACGCTCGAAGCCACCTACTCCGAGACGATGGCAGCGGCGATCGAGGAACACGAGCGCCGGATGGAGCACAAGACGGAGTTCCTCGCCAACATGTCGCACGAGATCCGCACGCCGATGACGGCCATCCTCGGCTTCGCGGAGAATCTGCTCAGCGCCGACATGTCCGAGGCGGAGAACGTCAACGCCATCCAGACGGTGCGGCGCAACGCGCAGCACCTGCTGAGAATCCTGAACGACATTCTCGATCT
>JAFGKA010000399.1 GCA_016928855.1 Phycisphaerae bacterium | reverse complement strand
GCAGTACCAACTCGCAAGCGTCACGTTCAACGAAGACGGAACCTATAGCTCGGTGGCCACCTGCGAGGGCAAGCAGAGCAAGGCCGACGGGACGTGGAAGTACGATGGCCGACAGCTCCAACTGACGGCGTCGTGTGGCACGCAGCGCTGCTACGATGCGGCCGTCTGGTTCGGCAAGGAGTTGGTTGTCGCGGACAAGAGCAACGGCGACAAGGTCACGATGAAAATGAAGAAGGCCGGTGATTGCGGCTCCTGCAAGAAGGGCTGCGACCGGTCGAAGTGCCCGGCGGCCAGCACGTGCACCAAGCAATGCCCGAAGGGCAATGGCAACGGCGACGCGAAGGAGTGTCCGAAGGCTGCCGCCGCGAAAGATTGCGCCAAGGGTAACGGTAACGGCGACGCGAAAGAATGTCCCTTGAAAGCGGCTGCCGCGAAGGAATGCTCCAAAGGCAACGGCGACGCGAAGGAGTGTCCGAAGGCTGCCGCTGCAAAAGATTGCCCTAAGGGCAACGGTGACGGCGACGCGAAGTCATGCCCCGTGAAAGCGGCTGCGAAGACGCCGTGCTGCGCGAAGCCCGCCACCACGGAATGAGCCCCGCGCGTCGCTGAGACGCCCAGTGGGGCGTTGCGGCGGCGCCATTGCGATGGACGATTGACCGGAGCCCTCTGTTCGCGGAAACGGAGGGCTCCGACGCATTGCGGGTCGCCGCAGGCTTCGTTTAGCGCGGGCCGACGGAGGCGGGGAGGGAAAATCGCCGGCGCCAGGGTACAATGAACGCGCCGTTGCACGCCGGGCTCGTGTGCGGCAGGTGGAGCGGGCATGCGGGGTTCTCGTCGGTTCATCGGACTCGTCATTCTGGCACTCGCCAGCATTGTCGCAGCGGGAGGCTGTCCGTTTGCACTGCCCGTGGCGCCGCCATCCGAGAGCCCGCCCGAAGAGCCGCAGCCTCCAGTCGACGTACCGCCGACCGACCCGCCGACCGACCCGCCGATACCGCCGACGGAGCCGCAACCCGCCCGCACCGCGTCGATCCGCGGGACCCTGACCGTCCCGACCACCCGCGCCGAGACGATCCTGTTCGAGCAGGAGCCCAATAGCTCGGTCGATCAGCCGCAGTTCGTCGGCGCCGTCGTGGCCGGTGAAGTCTATTCCGTCTTCGGAACCATCTCGGCCTTCAACGACGAACTCGACGCGTTCGAGTTCATCACCGATGCGCCGGTGCAGGTAACCTTCAGCCTGAGCTTCCGTAACGACAACCCCGTCCTGCCGACCGACTTCGAAGTCGGCGTATTCGACGGCGTGACGGCCAACTGCGCGCTCGGCGCCGCGACCGCGCCGATGTTCACGCAATGCTTCGACTCCGCCGACAACCCTGAGGCCGGTTCGTTCGATGCCGAGGGCGCATTCGTGATCGCGGTTGTACCGTTCTCCGGCGCGGACGAGTATCAGCTTCAACTTTCGTTCAGCGCCCCCACCGCGCCGGCCGCGCTCCCGCTGGTGACCGGCTCTCCGGCTCCGCGCGCGCCGGTATTGACCGCCGAAGCTGACGACGGCGTGGTCCCCGACGAGGTGCTGGTCGAGTTCGAAGCGGGCGCTACAGCAGCGACGCGGACCGCCGCGCTGACCGCGTGCGGGCTTTCATTGATCGAGGCGTCACCGTCCGGCTGGTGTCGCGCGCGGCGCGTTGTCGGCAAGGCGATGACCGCCTCCCGGCAGCGGGCGCTGACGCGTTCAGCCGCCGAGCAACTCGCGGAGCAGCCCGGTGTTCGGCAGGCCTCGTCGCACCGTAAGCACACGATCGCGCGCACACCCAACGACGCCTACTACAACCTGCAGTGGCATTATCCGCTGATCCATCTGCCCGAGGCATGGGACCTGGTCACCGGCAGCGATGACGTCGTGATGGCGGTCGTCGATACCGGCATCCTGCACGGCCACCCGGACATTCAGGGCCGCCTGATCAACGGCTATGACTTTATCGACGATCCCGAGACCGCCCGCGATGGCGACGGACGCGACGCCGACCCGGAAGACCCCGGCGATCTCTTCGGTGGCCCCGGACAGAGCAGCTTTCACGGGACACATGTCACAGGCACGCTCGGCGCCCTGACCGACAACGGCAACGGCGTGGCCGGCGCGACATGGGCCACTCGGGTGATGCCGCTGCGCGCCCTCGGCGTCGGCGGCGGTTCGGATTTCGACATTGCCGAAGCGATTCGCTACGCGGCGGGCCTGCCAAACATCTCCGGCCTGATACCGGCGCAGCCGGCGCGCGTGATCAATCTCAGCATCAGCGGCGGCGCGGGCGAAGCCCCCTCCGAGGCCATCCGGGCTGCCGTCGAAGCCGCCGCGGCCGCGGATATCGTCGTGGTCGCTGCCGCCGGCAACCAGGCCTCGACGCTGCCAGCGTATCCGGCGGCGTTCGATGACGTGATTGCCGTCGGCGCCGTGGACCTGCTGCAGCGCATCACGAACTACAGCAACTTCGGTTCCTGGCTGACCGTCGTCGCGCCGGGGGGCGATATCGGCGCTGACCTCAACGGTGACGGCTGGACGGACGGTGTCCTGAGTCCCGGCGCTTCGGATGCCGGTGGGACCATCGTCTTCCAGTATCGTTTCGAGAACGGCACGAGCATGGCCACGCCGCACGTTTCGGGTCTGGCGGCGCTGCTGTTCGCGGCAAACCCGGCGCTGTCGGCCGTCGAGGTGCGCGAGATCATTGAAACGACCGCGCGGGATCTCGGCACTCCTGGCCGCGATGACGTCTTTGGCTTCGGCCTGATCGACGCTTCCGCGGCGGTCGAGGAGGCGATGCGCCGGGCGGGCATCGCGCCCTCGAACACACCGCGGCTCAAACTCGGAACCTCGTCGCTCGACTTCGGCCATCGGCTCGAGGAACTCCGGGTCACGGTGAGCAACACCGGCGGCGGCACGATCAACGTCACGGGCATCCGCGCGGAGACGTTCGACAGTGGGCCGTGGCTTTCCGCCACAGCCGGTGGGCCGGGGCCGGGCACGAACGTGTCGGAGATCCTCGTGGCCGTGGTTCGTGACGGCCTTCCGCCAGGCGGATATCGCGGCCGTGTGATCATCGAGACGGATTCGCTTTCGGATCAGACCCTGGACGTGCGGATGCTGGTCGGGACCGACGCGGCGGCAACCGAAGTTCTCTTCGTGCTGGCGGTGGATCCAGAAGCATTCTTCACGATTGGCCAGGATGTCGCCGATGCATCAGGCGGGTTCGCGTATGGGATCGGCGAGCTGCTGCCCGGGCGCTACGTCCTATACGCCGGAACCGACCGGGATGGCGACGGGATCATCTGTGAGCCTGGGGATCTCTGCGGGGCGCTCCCCTCCGTCATCGAGCCGACGGTAGTGGAACTGGCCGAAGGCGAGGTACGAACCGGTACCGATTTTGCGGTCGCCCTGCAGGTGCTCCAGCCGGCCGGGAACGTCCCAACGTCGCCGGTGACTCTCCAGCGGCTGGAATGACCCGCGGCCGACCGGAACTTCGGCCATGAATCGGGTGTATTATGTGCGGAGCGTCGGATGGCAGCTTCAGGCCGTTGTTGGGTTCACGGAAGGCTGAGAACGCCAAGTGTGGAGCTTGACGTGGCTTGCGCGCGGTGGTATAGCCCGCGTGTTCCTCGAAAACATCCATTCCAGGAGAACACGATGCGTCACAACCGGTTGATCCTCGCACTGATCGTTCTGGGTTCCTGCCTGTCTGTGGCATGGGCCGCTCCCGCCGAGCCGAGAAGCGTGCTGGACGCGATCCCGTCCGACGCCTGGGCTGCGGTCATTGTTCGCGACCTGAAGGGTCTCAATGACAAGGTTATCGAGGTGGGCCAGCAGCTCGGGCTGCCGATCGGCCCGGGTACGATGGCCGGCGATCCGCTGATGATGGCCAAGGGCATGCTCGGGATCATGGAGGGGCTCAACGACAACGGTTCGGTCGCCCTGGTGTTGCTCAAGACCGACCAACTGACCGCGGATGCGTTCGGCAAGAGTGTGGTCCTGTTGGTGCCGTGCACAGACGCGCCGGCGTTCATCGAGCAGTTCGCCACGACAGCACCCGCCACCGCTGCCGACACCCAGGCATCGAAGCCCGCCGCGCCGCCCGAGGGCATTACGGCCATCGAACTGATGGGCAAGCCGAGCTTCGCCGCGGTAAAGGGTGGCTACGCGCTCGTGGCGCCGGAGCCGGATGCGATCGTCACGATGCTCAAGGCGGACACGTCGATCCGCGAGTCGATTTCGCCAGACCGGTTGGCGCTGATGGAGAAGCAGTTTGACGTCGTAATCATGGCAAACGTCGCCGCCGCCGGCCCCGCGCTGAAGGACACGGTCAAGAACGCCATGATGACCTTCATGATGATGGCGACGATGGCCGATCCGTCCATGGCCAGTCAGGCCGAACAGCTCATCACGAAAGTCGATCAGTTCCTGAACGAAGCGTCCAACCTGCAGATCGCCCTGGCCCTGGATAAGGCGGGCGTCAGCCTGGACTTCTTCGTCCAGGTCAAGCCGGATACGCCGCTGGCGAAGGAACTGGCCGCATGCAAGGCCAGTGAGAAATCGCTCCTGCGGGGGCTGCCCGCCGATGCGTATATCCTCGCCGCGGGCTTCCCGACCCAGAGTTCTCCGGAGAAGACTGAGCAGGCGAAGGTGGCCCTGCGCGGGCTTCTCGACAAGCCGATGGTCAAGCAGGCCGTGGATCCCACCAAGCTTGAAGACGCCAAGAAGCTCATCGACCAACTCGTGGACATCGGCGCGCACGGCGAATGGAGCGCGGTCAGCCTCTCGGCGCTCAGTGGCGAAGCGGGCAAGATCGGTCTGACGGCAGTCGGTTCGATTCCGCACGGCGCCGAGAAGTGGCTCCGCGTCATGCGCGACCTCATCCAGACCGGCTTGGCGATGGTCACGGACGAGGACATCAAGCCAATCCTCGAGAAGTTCAAATACAACGCGGAGGCCGAGAAGATCGGCGATGCGGTCGTGGACCAGGTCGTCGTGGATCTGAGCGGTATCGAAGAGCTCGACGAAGAGGATATGGCGAAGCTGAAGACACTCTTCGGCGAGGAAGGTCTGCTGTTCCGGCTGGCCGCGCTGGATCCGGATCACGTAGCGCTTCTGTTCGGCGGTGGCCCGGAACGGGTCGCGCAGGTGGCTGCTCTGTGCAAGGCGGGTGAGGCGCCACTGGCGGCGAACGCCGGCATCCAGGCGATTGCCCCGCACCTGCCGAAGGGTAATCGCTTCGTGGAGGCGTACATCGCGGTCGATACGCTGCTGGCGCTCGTCAAGGACGTGGCACCGACTCTGGGCGGTGAGGACGCTACGATCACGGCCGAGGTACCCACGATCGGGGTGCCGGCCGCCGTCATCGGTGTGGTTGGCAAAGATACGCAGCGGCTCACAATCTTCGTCCCGATGCAGGTGATCACGGGCGTCAAGGACTTCGTGACCACCATCATGGCCGAGAAGATGATGCCGATGGAGACGGAGTCGCAACAGGATTCCAGTCGGCCGTAAGGCCACGGCACGAGGGTGCAAGCCCGCCTTCACGAATCGCAGGAAAACAACGCTCGGCCCCGGATGAGAAACCTCGTTCGGGGCCGAGTCTATTGCGGGGCGGCCGGCTCGCGACGATACGATACGAGCACGCGGCTGTAGTCGCCGAACTCGTCACCGAGTGAAATGGTCGTTTCAGACTGCGGGATCAGGCGGGTTTGGGTCGCGGCGCGTTGCCCGTCTGCCCACTCTTCGTCAGTCATCCGAGCGGTCTTGTAGCAGACCAGCATCCCCCCCGGCGCCAGTAGATCGGCCGTCTCCCGGACCAGTTTGGCCAGCTTTGCGACGGCCCGACAGACCACCAGATCGAACGGCCCGGCCCGGCCCACCAACTCGCGGGCCCGCGCATGGAGGACGCAGAGGTTTCTGATCTCCAGTACCGTTGCCGTCTCGGCGACGAATCGGGCCTTCTTGCCGGTTGAATCAATCGCGGTCCATTGCACATCAGGGAGGCAGACAGCCAACGGCAAACCCGGCCAGCCGCCGCCCGTGCCGACATCCAGCGCCTGGCTTCCGGCGGGCAGGGAGACGTTGTGCCTGGCCAGCCAGGGCAGCAGCGTCAACGAATCCGCGTAATGCTCGATGGCGGCGCGCCGAGCGTCGATGATTCGCGTCAGGTTGAACTGTTTGTTTGCCTCGCGCACACGACTGAAGTGCTGCCAGAGGATTTCAATCCGCGACGGAGCAAGGACAACATCCCATCGCTGGCACGCGGCCTGAAGCGAACGAGCGAAGACGGGGTCGATGGCGGTCTCGGTCACAATGCGGATCCGTTGGCTTGGCGTTTGCCGGAGCAGCACGGTATCGTGTGAGGCCGGACCGCGGCTGTCAAGCAACATCCATTTGACAGCTACACGTTGGAGGGGCAAGATGGCGGTCTGCCGGTCGCTTTGTATGGGACAAACTGCACCCGATGACACCAGGAGCTGATGGTGGCCGAGTTTCAACCGTTTCGAGCCATTCGATACAACACCGGGCAATGTGGTCACGATTGGTCGTCTCTGATCGCGCCGCCGTATGATGTGCTGACCGCGGACGATAAGGCCGCGCTGCTGGCGCAATCCTCGCACAACGTGGTGGCGATCGACCTGCCGTTCGTTCCGCCGACACAAGCCGGCCCGGCCGAAGTGTATCAGCAGGCCGCGACGACGCTGAAGCGGATGCGCGACGAAAACGTGCTCATCCAGGAAGAGGCACCCTCGCTGTACGCCTATCACCAGCAATACGAGCACAACGGGCACGGATACACCCGCCGCGTCCTGTTCGCGGCCATGCGGCTCGAAGCCTTCTCGGAGGGCACGGTCTTCCCGCACGAACTGACGCACGGCGGCCCGAAGGAGGATCGGCTGGCGCTGATGCGTGCTACGCGCTGCCAGCTCTCGCCGGTCTTCGCGCTGTTTAGTGACCCTTCGAACTCCATCGCTTCGGCGTTGAATTGCATTTCGGCACCACCGGAAGCAACGGCCCAGTGTGGCGACGTGACGCATCACATGTGGGTCGAGCGAGACGCGGACACCATCGCCCACATCAAGATCCTGCTCGATGGTTCCAAGGTCTTTATCGCCGACGGCCATCATCGCTACCAGACGGCGTTGAACTACCGCGACGAATTGGCCAGGGCGGGTGCACTGACGCCGGATCATCCGGCGAACTTCGTGCTCGTCGGTCTGTGCGCGATGGAGGATCCGGGCTGCATCATTCTTCCGACGCACCGCGTATTGAGTGGGTTGGGCTCGCTGACACCCGCGGATGTGCTCGCGGCCTGGAAGCCGGCCTGCACGTTCACCCCGATCGATCACTGCGTGCCGCCGGCGGGAGACGCGGATATCACGGTCTTTTGCGGCGATACGGGCGAGGCGTTCTCGGGCCGCTTCACGGATCGGGCCCGGTTGGCCGAACTGGCCCCGGACCGCAGCAAGCCGTGGCGGGCGTTGGATCTGGCCTACCTGCACCGCTACATGATCGAGGAACTGTTGATCACCAAGGCACTCGGCGGCGCCGCGCCGTCGGTGGGTTACACGCCCGTGCTCAAGACAGCGCAGTCCCAGGCCCGCGAAACCGGCGGTTTGGCCATCGTCGTCAAGCCAAGCACGATGGCCGAACTCCGCGCCGTCGCGCAGGCGCAGGACTTCATGCCGCAGAAGAGCACATACTTCTACCCGAAACTCGCCACCGGCCTCGTGCTGCATCCGCTGGCGTAGGGTGCCAGTGCCCGAACGCCGTGCCGGATAGTTGGCCCGTCAACGCCCGAAGCCGCTTGGCGGTGCTGGCTTGCCGCTTGATCCCGAACGGGATAGAATCAAGGAGTAGCGGACTGGCAGACGAGGAGCTCGAGACCATGGACCGATCCAAAGATGCTGTCATGAAGCGTCTGATCAATGCTCATTTTGACATAGAACCGGATATCGACCTGATCGTTGAACTCGTCGGCGCCGATGAGCACGGCCGTGACGAATCCATCAAACTTCTTGAAGTCAATCGCTCGACCACGACGGATGGGATTCGGCCAATTCATTTCGGTGCCGATGCAGCACATGACATTCCCTTCCCGTCAATCATTGTCGAAGTGACCCCTGCTGAATTCGCCCGGGTGAAATCCGAGGAGCTGGCGTTGCCCGAGGGATGGCAGTTGGGCCGCCAGTTTCACCGTCCGGCGATGGCGCAAGGAATCAAGTCGTGAGTTGGCCGCTCGCCTATGCGAAACAGGCACGCGCCGACCTGATCGCAAGGAATCGTCTTCTCGAACGGGCGGATCTGCCTCAGTGCCATCAGTTGCATTTTCTCCAGATGGCCTGTGAAAAGCTATGCAAGGCTCATCTTTGCGGATCAGGTGTCGATGCCGAGGTGCTGCGCCGGAGTCATGCCTTCGTGGAGAGCGTCCTGCCCGTCATTGTACGCGAGCACCTCGCACGACAGACGGGGCAAGCACTGACGAATCGAGGGTGGGTTTACCGGGCGTCCAAGCAATACGCACGCCAGATTGAACGCCTCGCACCGGCGGTAACCGGTGGCGGATCTGTTCCGTCCAACTGTGAATACCCGTGGACCGGACCGGAAGGTGCCGTTATTGTGCCCGCAGAGCACAACTTCCGATTTGATTTTCTCCACGAACGCGGCGGTCGAACACTATTGAAGATCATCGGAGCCGTTGCCGACAGACTCATCCATCTTCATTCACCGCAAGCGTCGTAACGCCCGGCCCATGTCCGACGCCGATTCGCAGCGCCACCAGATCATCAGTTCGAGCGCCTACGCGCCTGCATTATCATTTCTACCTGGCCACACACAGGCCACCACAGATGGCCATCGAGCAGGAGCCAATTCCCCTACAGCAACTCGCAGATCAGGTCGCCGACCTCGCGTGTGCCGCGGCCCATCCGGCCGGCGGACATGCTGTCGAGTTTCGGGCAGGCCTTGGCGATGGCTGCCTCGACGCGGTCGCCCGCGCGCTTGATCGCGGCATCGGCCTTCTGGTCGCCAAGCACCTGCAGCAGCATCGCCAGGGCGCCGATGGCCGCGAGCGGATTGATCACGTTCTTGCCGGTGTACTTCGGCGCGCTGCCGCCGATCGGCTCGAACATGCTCGTGCCGGTCGGGTTGATGTTGCCGCCGGCCGCGACACCCATGCCGCCCTGAATCATCGCACCGAGGTCGGTGATGATGTCGCCGAACATGTTCGGCACGACGAGCGTGTCGTAGAACTCGGGGTTCTTAACGAACCACATGCAGCACGCGTCCACGTGGTTGTAGTCGCGCTTGATGTCCGGGTAGTCCGCGTCGCCGATTTCGTTAAACGCACGCCACCACAGGTCGTGGGCATACGTCAGCACGTTCGTTTTCGCGACGAGCGTGAGCATTTTCTTCTTGTTGCGTTTCCGGCAGTACTCGAACGCCCAGCGCAGGCAGCGCTCGACGCCGAAGCGTGTGGCGATCATCTCCTGCGTGGCGACCTCGTTGGGCGTACCCTTGCGGAGAAAGCCGCCGCCGCCGAAATACAGGTCCTCGGTGTTTTCACGAACCACGACGAAGTTGATGTGCTCCGGGCCCTTGTCCTTGAGCGGCGTCTCGACACCAGGATAGAGCACGACCGGCCGCAGGTTGATGTACTGATCGAGCTGGAATCGCATCTTGAGCAGCAGGCCCTTCTCGAGGATTCCCGGAGCCACGTCCGGGTGCCCGACGGCGCCGAGGTAGATCGCGTCGTACTGGCGCAGCTCCTCGATCTCGGCGTCGGTGATCGGCTCGAGGGTCGGCTTCTTCGGGTCGCCGCCGGCGGCCAGATACCGGTTGCCGCCGTAGTCGAAGTCTTTTGTCGTATATTGGAACTTTTCCTGCTCCGCGACGACCTTGAGGACCTTGACGCCCTCCCGGACGACTTCGGGCCCGGTTCCATCTCCACCCAGTACGGCGATCTTGATCGGTGTTGCCATCAATAGACTCCTGCTTCTCTGTGACACCCGGGGTGTTTGACAATCGCGCCACAGTACCCGACGGAGCGACCGCAAACAAGGCGCGATGTTGCGACGCCGCAGAACCGGGCCCGCTTGCGAACCGGGGGGGTAGCCCGCTAGCATGCCCCGTGGCCATGAACCGCAAGGAACTCATAGAACAGACGTTTCCGGACGGTGTGGATGCGCTGTGGTGTCCGCTGCTGACGCATTACATTGTCCGCTACAGCCATGTCACCGTGGATCGGCGCCGGATGGCGGCCCAACTCCGGACGCTGACGCCCTACGTCCGGCGGTTCCTGCTCGGGGGCTCGACGGGTGACGGCTGGGATCTCAATCCGCAGCAGTTCAACGATCTGCTGGCCTTCGCCGAGCACGAGCCGTATTGGACGTGGGATACGCGTTTTCTGGTTGGCGCCCTGTGTCCATCGACGGCCGAAGTGGTCCGGCGGGTACAGATCATCCTGTCGCGACTCGGGGATGGGCGGGCGCCGAATTTCGCGGGCCTCACCGTGTGCCCACCTGTGGATCCGTCGGCCTCGCAGCAGGGCATCCACGATCATTATGCCCGCGTGGCCCAGCAGGCCGGCTCCGTGCCGCTGGCGGTCTATCAGCTTCCGCAGGTCACCGGTTGCGAGATCGAGCCGGCGACGCTGGCGGCACTGGTTGAAGAGTTTCCCAACATCTGCCTGTTCAAGGACAGTAGCGGCACGGATACCGTTGCCCGCACCGGCCAGGGGCTCGATGGCATGGTTCTGCTTCGCGGTGCCGAGGGCCACTACGCCGAGGCGCTTAAGACCAACGGCGGGCTTTACGACGGCCTCCTGCTGAGCACGGCCAACGTGCTGGCGTATTCGCTGTGGAACCTGGTGGATCTGGCCTCCGGGACTGAAAAGGAAGTCACGCAGCGACGCTCCGAGCAGCTTACCCGCTTGGCGGAACGGCTGTTTAAGGCGGTTGCCGCCTGCTCGACGGGCAACGCGTTTTCGAATGCCAGCCGGGCGGTGGATCATCTGGTAGCGCACGGGGCCTACTGGAACCGCGTGGAGCCGCCGATGCTGTTTGATGGAAGCCGGTTGCCGGTCGAGGTGCTGCGCACTGTCGCCGCGCTGTTTGATGAGGCGGAAGAAGTCCCGGAGCACGGGTACTTTCTCCATCGATACGTTGGCCTGGAATAGGCGCCGCGCGGTGGCAGACGATGCCGTATGAAAGGAATCGAATGTTCAACCTCAATCCGCAGTGCGGAAACAGGCGGGCCCAGGAGGTCGCCGGTGCTCTCGCGGCCGTCGTGTTGTCTCTGGCGGGATGCGACTCATCGCCGCGCGCGCCGGCGTTCGAACTGGCGACCGAGGAGTGGACGTTCGACGGCGTGGTCGGGACGCGATTGCTGTCGGATCATTTCGACATTCGCACCACGGTGACCGACGAGCCGATGGTAACCGTCCTGCCGGTGTTCCTCGAAGCGTGCCACCAGGAATACGAGTCCCTGCTCGGGCCCCGCGCGCGCGGGACCGACCCCATGGCCGTGTATGTGTTCGATACGCGGTCCCAGTGGTGGGCATTTACGCAGCGGTTCGCCCCCAACCAGGCGCCCGTCTACCAGCATATCACCAGCGGTGGCTTCGCCGATCAGGCAACAGCGACCGGCGTGTTCTACTGGATCGGTCGCGATCGGACGCTCGCCGTCGCGGCCCACGAAGGTCTGCATCAGTACATCGCGCGTCATTTTGAGTCTCCGATTCCCGCGTGGCTCAACGAAGGCCTGGCCACCCAGATGGAAACCTTCGAACTGCATGATGGTGTGCCCGTCTTCGTGCCGCGCCGCAACCTGTTTCGCAAGAACGACCTGATGGCCTCATTCGTCGACGAACACGTCAAACTGTTTGAGCTGCCCGAGTTCCTGACCATGCACGCGGGCCACGCGGTCGTCTCGCCGACGAAACCGACGGCCACGTACTATGCGCAGGCCTGGTCGCTCGTGCTCTTCCTGCGACAGGGACCGAACAAGGCCTGGTGCGAGGGGTTCCGGCGGATGCTGGCCGACGCCGGGACCGAAGCGATGTCGGCGGCGGTCAAAGCCTATCGCGTAGCGACACCGGATGCGGCGGATATGAGCTTCGGCGAACTCATCTTCCGCTACTACATCACGGAAGACTACGATGCATTCATGAATGAATACACGGCCTTCGCGCGTGACCTGGCCTGTCCGCCAACGCGCGGCACGTGGCCGTTCTGATCGCGAGTTCCCCGCCATTCTACGTGGTTGTCCTTCACTCCCAGAGGCGGTGCGCCGGAATGACGAGTACGCCGACGCCGATGCGGCGTACGCTCTCGATGACGCGACAAGCGGATAGGCTCGCGCTCGGCCCGCGCCGGGCAACCGGCGGAGACGCTGGTCGGGCCGGGCCCCGGCGATTCTCGCCGAGCGGGTCTGGAAGCGTGACGCGGCTTGCCAGGGTCGCCGGCAGGCACGGCGGAAGGCCGGGAATGTACTTGCGGCAAGAATGCTGGAACGGGATAATGGCGGCCAGCCGGCGAAACGGAAGCGGGCGCTGAAGGCGTCCAGGCCGCCAGGGAAAGTCTGCGGCCTGCCTGCCGCGGGCAGGGGGGTGACGAATGGTTTCGGGCAGGACCGCTACGGTGTTCCGCATCCCTGCCAATCGGAACACCCATCCACGCCTTTGTCGAACGTTACGATCTGATGCCGGAGTTGCGTAAGGCGCGTGACCTTACTCTTTCAGTTCAGGCTGAGCCAGTGTGGGGGGCTTTCCTGTGTCTATTCGTTACCGGACGTCTTGCTGCTGTTCTACCATTGTGATCGCTCTTGCCATGTTCGTCTTGAACAGTTCAAGCTGCGCGCCGACCGATCCAGAGTCACCGGGTGATTCACTGGACGTTTCCACGGCCGACAACCAGATCCTCACTCAACTGGGTGAACGCTTTGGCGCTCTGGTGGCTACGGGTCTTTCCACGCCGCAAGCCGTTGCGGCTCTCAGCGCCGAACTGCGGGCCGGCTATTCCGGCGTGTCTTCCGCGACGCTTGGCAGCGACGGCGCCACGATCTTGTTGAGGATGTCCGACGGCCACGCCGCGTTGCTCAACACTCATCGTGCGGCCTTCGTTCCCGGGCCCGACGCCCAGAAGACGGCGCGGACCGGGTTCGCCCGGCCCGTGGTTCATGCCGTGCCGAAGGCCGCCGCGCAGGCCGCGGCCCGCACGATTGCTGCCATGCCGGCATGTGCCAACCGTGTTGTTCCGGCGGCACGGAAAACGTTGATCATCAACACCGCTATCATCAGCCATCCCAGCACGGATGGATATGTGCAGGAGACTCAGGACGCGTTGATTGCAGAAGGGTGGTCGGCCACCGACATCGATGTGCGCAGTCGAAAGGGCTCCGACGACCGTGCTTTCATGCCGGACTCGATGACCAATGCCGCGGGGTATGGTTTGGTGTTCATCATTGCGCATGGTTGTCAGGTGGACCCTGGGGACGGGGTTCAACATTCGTATCTCCAATGCTGCCAGGCCGGCGGGGTCACCGATGTGCTGCAGCCCGAGCAGTGGGCCACGTTGCTGGACGAGCGCAACAGGGAGCGTCTGATTCGTTGCCAGACTGCTGCGGAAAACGGCGGGTTTGTGAACGAAGTGTACGCGCGGGACGACTATCTGGTCGACCAGATGGTTCTCGACGCCGGCGCGCTGGTCTACTTCATTGCCCCACATTCCTGGACGGTAGCTGACAGGCTTGGCGAACAAGGTGCCGGCAGCAGTCTTGGCTGGGAGGGGGCATTCACTGGCAACGACGGACAGAGGGCGGTCCTGGGTATGCTCCGGCGGATGACCATGAAAAATACCTGGACGACCGATACGCAAGCGTTCGAGGGTCTGCTGGCCTCAGGCCTCGGTACCAGCCGAGCCCCGGATGACCAGACGACCACGGCCAAGCTCGCCGGGATCGATGGTGACTTCTATCTGCCGGCCTGGGGCCGGTTCTCGATCGACTCTGAGAGTTTCCCGGAGGAAGCCGTTCAGGCGGTTGTCAACCTCCGTCATACGACATGTTCGGATGCCTCCATTGACTTCACTGTTGGCACGGACGAATCGGTGGATGTGGAGTACCTCTCGGCCGGCGAGGCCACGGTGACTCTGCAAGCCTTGAATGCCGCCGGGGACATCATCGGTTCCGGTCTGAGTAAGGTACCGTTCAATGGCGGCCGTACCGATGTTCCGTTGGCGACCTGCGAAGGGACTGCCAAGATTCACCTGGCCGCGCATCCTGACGAAGGCAGTGACGCGGTCGCCAGCATCCGCGTGGAGTTCGTCTATCCGTTTGATTTTGACGACGCGCCGGAACCTGTCGAACTGAGCTTGACAGAGGTGGCCGAGTGGAGCCAACTCATTTCGGCGGGAAAAATCATGGTCAATGCCACCGCGCGCAACGCCGCGGGCCGGATCGTCGGCGAATGCACGCGGGAGGCGGAAATCGAATGCGACATCAGCCCGATCAAGCTTTGCTTCGGATGGATCACGCTGCATGCATCCAAAGTGACGGCAAGTACCCAGAGCATTCAGGTCGTTTCCGACAGTGCCCATGCACCGGGGCCGTTTGTTCTGCAGCCGGGCGGCTCACTTGCCATCTACGGTTTGACGGTTGACGAAGTGATCCATTTCACGGCCCAGGGATTCGACAGTACGGGCAATGCCGTCGCCTCGCAAAGCCAGAGCGTCACCGTCGCCTGCGGCGAGAACGTCGTGGATCTCGATCT
>JAFGKA010000055.1 GCA_016928855.1 Phycisphaerae bacterium | reverse complement strand
GTAAGCGCACGGGATAAGCATTCTTGACGGCCGGGGTAGCTTGGTGGGAGTCGATGTTCTTCCACCATCCTGTTTGGAGGCTACCCGATCATGGCACACAAGAGGAATCCGGTTCTTTGGGACCAGTGGCATCAGCGGATCGAACGGCAACGCGTCAGCGGGCTATCGATCGCCGAGTTCTGTCGTAGGGAGGGCGTTTCGCAGGCCACGTTTTTCACTTGGAAGCGAAGGTTTCGCGGTAGCACGCCCGCTCCCCAGGCGGAGCAGGTGAGAACGGCGAGAACGGGAGGAAAGAAGCGGAGCGTGGTCCGGCGCCAACGGACGGAGAACCCGGCGACGGCCCCGTCACCGCCGACACATCCTGCCGACTTCCTTCAGTTGCCGGTCTGGGGGATGCGGACAAGTCCCTGGATCGAGATGACCCTGGTCGACGGCACATTGATCCGCGTTCCCCAAGAGAACGTCGCGGCGTTGATCGCCCTTTTGCGGGTGTTGCGCGGTGACGATCCGGCGGTGTGGAGGAGCGAGGCGCATCATGCTTAGCATCGCGCCTTCGATCCGCATCTTCGTCCACGCGCTACCGACAGACATGCGAAAAGGGTACAACGGCTTGTGTGCGATTGTCGCGCAAGCGTTCGGGAAGGATATTTTGGCGGGCGACTACTTCGTCTTCCTCAATCGGCCGCGCAATCGATGCAAGATTTTGTTCTGGGATCACGGCGGTTTGGTGATCTGGGCGAAGCGATTGGAACGCGGGAGCTTCCAGATGCCTCCGGTCGGGGATGCCGCTTCGCTGGTGATCGAAGTCGACGGCGTCACGCTGGCGATGATGATCGGCGGCGTGGATCTCGATTCCGTCAAACGCCGCAAGCGCTACCAGCCGCCGCGTTGACGGGACACTTGGTATGTAAGACGTGGTCGAGATGTTGGCCGATCACCTGCCCCTGGTCGAGCGTTTGCCTTGGGCGATTTATCCTCAGCGCACCCGCCTGGCAAGCGAGTTTACCGGCCGGGCTGAGCAGCTGCGTCTTGATCGCTGATGTCTTCATCCCATTTTCATGAATTGTTGTCGTGCGATGATCCTTTCCTTATTGACTTTCGTAAGGCGTCCAGAAAGATTGCGGTATCATGGACATCGAAGAACTTCAACGACAATTGCGGGCGAGCGAGCAACGAAACGAAGAGTTGCAGCGGTCGATGCAGCAGGTTCTTCAAGAGCAGCAGGCCCTTCGCCGCGATCACGATGCCTTGGTCGACGCCACGCGGTCGATCGTCAACGAGCGCGATTCGCTTCGCAAGCGGGTGGCAGAATTGGAGGCCGCCAACAACCGGCTGGTCGACATGCTGTGGGGTCGGCGGACGGAGCGCCGCAGTGAGTCACCCGACCAGCAGCACCTGGACTTTGGCGAGGATCCCGAGCCGCCCAGCGCCGCCGAGCAGCAGATCGTCATGGCTCAGGCCAAGGCTGACGAAGCGAGCGATGAGGAATTGCTCAGGCGACTGCGAGCACGCCAGAATGCCCGCCGGGAAAAGAAAGCTTCCCAGGAGCGATTCCCGGAGCACCTGGAGCGGCGGGAACGGATGTTGGACCTTTCCGACGAAGAGAAGGCGGGCCTTAAGTGCATCGGGGTCAAGGTGACCGAGCGGCTGCGGTTCGAGAAGCCCTACGCGTACGTGGAAGTCATCAAGCGGCCGCAGTACGTTGTGCCAGGCCGGCCGGAGGAGGGTGTGCAGTCGGTGCCCCCGCCGCTGTCGATCGTCGAGGGCTGCACCTACGACTTCAGCGTGATTGCGGCCATAGTGGCGATGAAGTTCGCCTTCCACATGCCGACGTACCGCCAGCAGGATTGGTACGCCCAGTGCGGTTGGTTTCCCAGTCGCTCGACGATCAACGACCTCATCAACTACGGCGTGGACACGATCGTCCCTTTGCACGAGCAGATGTGGCGTCTGCTGTTGGCGGATCCGATCATGTTGGGCGACGACACCACGCTCACCGTGCTGTTGCGAGGTGGCTTAAGCGAGGAGGAGTTGGCGACCCTGAGCACGCGAAACCGGTTTCGCCAGGCCGCCGAGGCGGGCTTGCCGCCGAATACGGGCCCGCCCGGTTCGGCCGCCAGTTACGCCTGGTTGTACACGGGGCTGGACGGAATGGCGCCTTACAATGTGTTTCACTGGTCGCTGACGCATCAAAATGCGGTCATCGATGGTCACTTGGCCAGCTTCCGCGGCATCTTCGTGGGCGACGCGGCTGGCGCCAACGCGCGGTTGCAGCAGCGATCGGACGGACGGATCATCCACGCGAGTTGCAATACCCATGCCCGCCGCGAATTCGTGAAAGCCGAATCGAACGATCCGATCCTGGCCTCGCAGGCGATTTCTTTCTATCGTCAACTGTACGATGTCGAGGAACGCGGAAAGACCCTGGATGCCGCGGCACGTTACGAACTGCGGCAGCGCGAGGCCGTACCGATCTGGCGCCGCATGGGGCAGTGGCTGGCAAGCGATGCCACCAAGCGGGTACTGCCCAAAAGCGCGATCGGCGGCGCCCTTGGCTACCTGCGAAACCAGTGGGACGCGTTGCAGGTCTACTTAAGCGACGGACGGATTCCGATTGACAATGATCAGTCGGAACAGATGATTCGCCCCCTGACAGTCGGCCGAGGCAACTGGTTGTTCCTGGGCCATCCTCGAGCGGCTGCGGGCCGCTTGAGGATGTACAGCGTCGTCAGCAGCGCGCACCGCCATCATCTGGTGCTCGACGACTACCTGGAAGACGTACTGAAAAAGTTGGCCGACGCACAGCAGAACCATCCCGCGGACCTCGAACCGGGATCGCCGTATCTGCTCGACCTGTTGCCGGATCGCTGGGCGGCAGCTCATCCGAAGTCGGTGCGAGGCGAACGTATCGAGGAAAGGGAAGAGGTCGCCGACGCAAAACGCTACCGGCGCGCCCAAGCCCGCCTGCATGCCCGTGCTGCCAAACGGAACGCCGACCAGTAGCCGCTCCTCTTACCGCCCCCACGCCCGCCTTGCCCCCCGCCCTCGTCAACGATGCCCAGGCCGTGCGCTTACGTTTGATGGGGATGGAGAGGCGATGGAACTACGGTTCACGGTAACACCGGAGGACGGCGTCGTGGTCGACTTCGAGACGCTCGGTTTCTGGGGCAACGCCGGTGCTTCAGGTGACACAACAGTCTCGGTGACCTATCAGGAGGCGGACGCTGATCCCGTCGAAGTGG
>JAFGKA010000398.1 GCA_016928855.1 Phycisphaerae bacterium | reverse complement strand
TCCGACTCGGCCGTCGTGCGGTCGCTCTGTAAAATCGTCACGTCGCTGCGCAGGGCGGTGATGTCGGACGCCGAGACGGTGCGGTCGCTTTTGATGACCACGATATCGCTCTTGTTGGTCGCACAGTCCGAGACGTACGCGGCAAAATCGCTGGTCCCGACCGCCGTTCCCAAATCGGAAATCAAGACCGCGATGTCGCTGGTGTCCAGGTTGTGCACCACGATCGCTTCGATCAGGTCGCCGCTGGCCGTGGCGGCCTCATAGGCGTAGAACAGCGGCGGACCGCTGGCCGTATCGTCCACCTTCCCGTCGTCGGCCCCGTACAGGGTCGCGGCAGCGGAAAAGGTCCCGGCCGCTTCCACCTCGAACGTACCTTCGGCGGTGAACAAGCGCACGGTCACGTCGTCGCCGTCGCTGACGGCGTATTCCGTCACCCCGATCCCGGGTTGGCCGGCGTCGGCGTAGATGACCTCCGTGCCCGACAGTTTCACGCGGCGATGGGCTTCCAGATCCTCGCCCGCGACGAATGTTTTGAATCCGCCTTCAATCATGGTTCGCTCCTTCATCAGGGCGCCGCTGCTCGGCGCTGTCATTTAGACTGGTTTACGCCTCGGGGACCTTCGTTGTCTCTGCGGCGGGCCGTTTGGCCCGACTCGCAATCGTGGTCGCACGCGGGGCCTTGCGAGGCGTCATCACCCCATCGCATTTCGGGCAGCGGGGTGCCTTCTGGTCGTCCAGCCGCACCTTGACGCGGCTACACTTCGCGCATTCGTACCGCATCAAGCCCCCCCTTTCATCGCCTCGTGGAGGTCCGGATAAAGATCGACGCACTTGTCCACGGCCTCGCTGGTCGTGCAGGTGTGTTCGGTCTGGTAGGCCTCCACGGCGGCCATAAAGGTCGTCGGTCGGTTGGCGGCTGCGTCGTCCTGCCCCTTCGGCGCCGGCTGCTCTACGAACTCCTGCCGTGCCGCGTCGTCGCCGTTGGGCGGCAGCGGGGGCGTCTTTTTCGCCTCGGCCAACTCGGTCGCCAGTCGCTGGTTCCGCTGCTTCAACGCCCACGTCACGTCGTGGCCGTCGGCAAACGCGGTCGCCAGCAGCTCGCCGTCGTCGCCGCAGGCCTCGCGCAGCTCGGCGAACCGCTGCCGCTCGGCGGTGGTGCCGGCCGCGACGGCCTGTCCGTAGATCTCGGGATAGTCGGCCTTGAAGCTCTCCAGCGTCACGGCCTCGGATTTCTTCTCGTTTGCCATGATATCATCCTTTCTTTCGTCGATGGAAAATTCGAATGTCTCGTCACCGCCGGCCAGCGCCGTCGATCGCGTATTGGGCGCAGCGCCGAACGAGCACATACTGACCTCACGAATCCGGGCGTTCCGGAAGATCGCGCCCGGGCCTTTGAGCGTGCGCCCGTTGACCTCGGCGCTCTGTCCGTCCTCCACGAACTCCGGCTTGGTCGTCGGCTCCAGCGACAGCGAGGCCTGCATCGGATAGCCTTCTTTCATGTCACTACGCAATTCCTGCGCCTTGGGATTGCTGAGATATTTCCCCTCGAAATGCACGCCCTCATCGTCGATCGTCTGCTTGGTCGAAAAACCGACGCGCAGGCTTGTATCGTGCGTGTCGAGTACGGGAGTCCGCCGGCCGGCGAATTTCAGACCGCCCAGATCGAAGGCCAGGTTCCCCCAGTACCAGTGATTCGCGATGATCCCGCCGTCGTAGGCCTCGATGGCGAACTTCTTTTGCTCGTCGTCGCTGTCGGCGAATGTCACTGCCTCGCCCCGGCAGGTAAACACGCACGCCGTCGCCGGCACCCGCGTGCCGCCGGCGAACCGCTTTGTGGTCTCACTCTTCGTCGCCATCGGATTCGTCCTTATCAGTGTCCGGTTCGTCCGGTATCTCGGGTGCTACGCCTTCCTCGGCCTCGATCTCGGCCTCGCGGACCTTTTCCCGGACCAGGTCACGGAAGTCCACGCCGCCCCGCGCACAGATTCGCGTCCGCGTCGTCGTGCCGTTGGCCAGGTTCTTCTCGTCGGCCGTGGCCTCCTGCTGCGGATTGACGTAGGGCCAGCGGCGACAGATCACCTCGCAGCGCTGCCAATCCTGCGGCGCCGGAGCCAACTCGCCGCTGTCGATGTCCCGCTGCGTCTGCCAGAGCCACCAGCGCGACGCCAGCGGACGCACCACGTAGCTCTGCTCCTTCAACCACCGCTCCTGGGCCATCTGCATCGCGATCCGCGCGTTCATAAACGTCGCGCCGGACAGGTCCTGCGTAATCAGCATCAGCGGCATGCCGGCGGCCCGCCCGGCGATGGTCAGGCACTTGCCCATAAACTCGCCGAACACGCTGGTGGGCCGCGTCGCCCCGATATTCGTGACCTTCTCACCCGGGTCGCCCTCCCAGACCATCCCCGGTGACATCTTGAAGCGTTTGAGGTCGTCGTCGGTGTTGACGCTACTGTCGCTGTTGGCCGTCAGCGACGCCGGCGACGGGAGCATGGATTCCGGGGCCGCCCGCTCGACAAACACGCCCTGGCACGCCTGCACGCACGCGGTCACCAGCTCGGCGTCGCCGTAGCGGGCGAACTTGTCGAACCACTGGATCGAGGCCGTCAGCAGCGGCTCGCCCCGCGAATAGCTCACGCGTGCCGGGTCCCACACGTGGTGCACGCGGTCGGCGGTGTATTTCGTATAGGCCGTGGATTGGATAAAGCCCCACTTGTCCGGCTTGCCGATGTAGTAGCCGATGACGCGGCCGCTGCTCTTGGCCGTCGCGACCCCGTTGGTCACGTTGAATCGCTTGCCCTCGGTCACGCCGTGCGGCGTACCCACCTGCTCGCCCTCGACCAGCCAGACGCCCTCGGGCTTGAACACGATGAAGAAATCACCGTCGCGGGCGAAACTCAGTACCGCTAAAAACACTGCCTGCGGGAAATTGAATCGCCCGGTGATATCGCACGGCCGTTCAACCATGCGCTCCCGCCAGAGCTGCTCGCGGGCCTCGTTCCACTTGCTGTCGCTGCTGCGGCATTCGATCTTGAGCTCGGTCCCGACGATACCCTCAGCGTAACTCTCGAGCAGCCCGCAGACGATACTGTCGTTGCGCGCCGCGTCGCGGGCCGTCTCGCGCAGGTCGCTCAAAGCCTGCTCGTCAAGATGGCTGTCGCCGGTGCCCGTCAACGTCTTGACCAGACCCTTGCGCGTGCGGTCGCCACCGAGGATGTCGTAGGATTTGGCGAAACTGGAGACCGCCGCGCGAAAGCCCCGCGTCGTCACCGCCCGGTCGAACAGGAAATTCCGCAGCGCCGCTTCGCGATTGCGGGACGCACGCACCGGAAACCGCCGGTCCAGCCAGCGGCCCACCGGCCCGGGGTTGTACGCGAATTGTCCCGCCGCTGCCGCCATCGCCTATACCTGCCCGATAAACACGCTGCCGTCACTCTCGCGACGGATCCGCCGCTCCAGCGCATCGCGCCGGTCGTAGAGCACGGCGAGATTCGGATTGACCCGCTGCCGACCGTCGCCGGAGGTCGCGCTCTGGGCCGCCTCGGCCCGCGTAATCGCGTCCTCGACGTCCTCAAGCTGTTGTGCCAAGGTCTTTGCCATGACACCAGCGTACCACTACCGCTGGTAGGTCGGGGAAACGCGCTTACTACAGATTGGTAAGGACATGAAAAAATTCTCAGGCGGGCGGAGTGTAGTTTTGCTCGACGGATTTGAAGTTTTTCCCGCAACTCTTGCACTTGTGATACCGGATCGGCACGTGAGAGCTGTCGTACACCGGACACTCGTCGCTGCCGCATTTCGGGCAGCGAATCCGCGTCCACAGCACGCAGTCTGGGTCCCGCTGCGGCCGCTCCCGCCGCTGCGGCTGCGGTAAACCCAGATCCGGCAAGTCGTCGAGAAAGGCCATGTGACTATCCCAAAATCGGCAGGCCGCCGAGGAAATCGTCGGATTCCTCGCGGTCCGGCCGTTTGCGTTTGGTCGGTGGCTTCGGCGGCTGGTACGGGGCCAGGGTCCCGACGCCGGCCAGCATGGCCGCGAACGTGCCGTACACGGCCAGGTCCCAGGTATGGTTCGCCCGGTGCTCCGATTTCGGGACCCATTGCGGGCGGCCCTTGACCATCGTCTTGTATTCGCTGCACAACTCGCCCACGACCTCCGGCGTGACGTCTTGCGGCAGGTGCATGTAGCCGCCGCCCTCGACGTCGGTCAAAAACAACAGGCGATGCACCATGTCCTTGATGGTCAACAGGTTCAAATCGTAGCGCGTCACGATATGGTCCACCGGCACCCGGGCATAGGTCCGGGACATCACACGCGGCGAACCTAATACCGGGCTGACGTTGGCCGCGGCGTTGGCCCGGCAGAAATTCAGCACCACATCGGTATTGTACGCGCTGTCCATAACCGCCTTAGCCGGCGGCAGGACCAGCTCGGTCCCGGCCAGCGGCCAGGGCCGCACGATTAACTGCCGGGCCAACTCGTAGTTCTCGATCTCCTTGGTGTCGCCCGTCTCCAATCGTCCCGCCTCGATCAGCCAGCACTCATACAAATACCCCCAGCCCCATACCGCATAGCGCAGGTGATCGACCTGCACGTCGATGCTCACCGTAATCGCCTGCACGCCCACCGGCGCCGTCCCGCTTGGGTAATGACCCCGATGCTGCAGCGCCTTGACTTCGTCCGTCTCGGCCCGGGTCTCTTTCCAGCTCTGCCCCATCTGCGCGTTCAGGAAGCGCTTGAGCCGCCCGACGCTGCCGGCCTTGACGGCCGCCTGGCTGCGGGCCCATTCGGCCGCCATCTTGCCCAGCGATCGCAGGCGCGGGTGCACCATCAACCCGGTGATCCGGGCGCTCTTGTACGCGGTCGGCAGTATCTCGCCCTCGATGACCCCGGCCCGGCCCATCGTCACGCCCGCCGGCAGGAACCGGCCCTCGCGCACAGCGGCGGCCCGGGCGTAATCGCTCCAGACCTTCCCGCAGCTCGGGCAGCGATACCGCGCGTGATGACCCATCTCGTATTCGCGGGGCTGCAGGAACTCGCCTTTGATTTTGTCCAGCTCCACATACGCCTTCGGCTCGGCGCTGTCGTACCATTTCATCACGTGGCTGTACCCGCAGTGCGGGCACGTCACCCAGTACTCGCACCGGTCGCCGTCGTGGAACTCGGTGTCCATCAGGTCGCCGGCGTTTTCCGGGCTGCTGATCTTGACCAGCTTGCTCATCCGCTCGAACGTCGTCTGCCGCCCGCGCAGGTGACTCAGCGCATCGACCTGCGTCACGCCCACCGCCCCGGCCCACAGCGCCACCTCGTCGGCGAAGATGTAGCACACGGGGACATCGGCCATCGCCGCCGCCGAATTGCTCCACGCCAGGTAGAGCTGCATGCCCGGCAGGTCCGTCGCCACGCCTAAATGCAGGTTGTCTATGTTCCCGCCCAGCTTCCGCAACAAGAACGGATTGGCCGCGAACGTCGGCCGCAGCCGCCGCATCCGCCGCTGCATCGTGTTCTCGTCCGTCATCACCACCATCATGTGCGCCGGGACAAATTCGATCACCCAGGCCGTACACAGCAGCGAGTACAACGTCTTGCCGCCCTGCAGGCACGCCATCAGCGTGATCTCGCGCACGTACGGATCGCAGAACCACGCGCACGGCTCCCGTAGATACGGGCTGTACTCGAATGAGAACGGGCCGGCCAACCGCGACTCCTTCGCCGGCAGCCGCAAATGACCCGGTGCCCACTCCACCAGCGACGGCGCCTCCCGCGGCTCGACGATCGCCAGCTCCTCGGCCAGAGGGGCCGCCGGATTGATTATGGATGATGGATTATGGATGATTCGTGTCCTTCGAAGTTTCGGTTTCGTTCACACCCTTCACACCCTTCTCGCCCTTCCCACCCTTCTCACCGTCCAGCCCGCCCGCGGCGAGCAGCGAAAGCGCCTCATCCAGCCTGGCCCGCACCTCATCCGGCACGGGAATCTCCTCAGGAAACTGGCCCCAGCACCCCCGCAGCGACCGGAACGCATCGGTGTACGCGTCCTTGAGCTGGGCGGCCGTGAGGCCCTCGTGCGCGTGGGCCCATTCCTCGGCCGTGTTGTCGCCGAGCAGTTGCACCAGCCGCGCCGCCCGGGCGCACACCATCTCGACCACCGCCGTCCGCGCGATCAGCCGGTCCTCAGCCTCGTCGGCCTGCAGCCTATACAGCCGCGCCTTCTCGGCCTGCATCGGATTGAGTCCCGCACTCTCGGACCCGCCGCCCGATTTGTCCCGCTGCCACTTGCCGTACCATTCGACCCATTTCGCCAGCGCAAACGTCCCGTCGATATTGCGCGGCAGATGATGGCCCTTACTCCACCGCAAAAACTGCGTGCGCGAAATCCCCGTCGCCTGCTCGATCTGCGTAATCGTCAGCCGCTCGAAGTCTACAGCCGCCGCCGCAGGCCGCTCCCCGAACAAATGCTCGACCGCGGCCAACGCCTTGGCGTCCCCCTCCTCGGCCCGCGCGACGATCGCCTTGCCCAGCGACACGCGAAGCGCAAACCGATTGCTCTCCCACAACTCCCGCACCTCGCGATCCCGCGCCAGGACCTGCACGAACTCGCCCTTGCCCAGGCCGAAATGCTTATCCACCGCCTCGGCGACCCAGTGTGTCTCCCGCGCGATCTCGGCCACCTTCCGCAAGAACTGACCCCGCGCCCACGCCGCCGCCCGCTTCTTGGAACGCCCCAACTCCAAATCCGCCACGCCCAACCGCGCTGTCGCCTCGGCCTGCGTCTCGCACTCATACCCCGCCTCGCGCACCGCCGCCAACGTCGGCAACCGACCCTTACTCCTACCCCTGGTTTTCTTCGCCTTCCCTGGCACGCCTGAATTTCCCATTTACGATTTACGATTCACCACAGAGGTCCCGGAACCAGCAACGCGTCGATCTCGGCATCCATGCGAGGAAACGCCGGATGCGCATGGCGGCGGCCGTCGAACAGATACTCGTAACCGGCCCAGCGGGTGAATCCTGCGGAGATAAAGTCGATATCGCTCTCCATCGGCCGCCACACAGAAATACCGGTTTCGCTCGAGGCACAGCACATCTCATGTTCGCGCAACACCGCCAGAAGGTAGCTCGCGAAGTACTCGCGATCCGAAAGGCACGAAAGGACCACCCCGATACGCGTGGGCCCAACCGTCTCCAGCAGCCCGGCGATCTGATGACATACCGCAACCGTCTTGCCGCATCTACGTCCCTGCGACTGCCCCACGATCACCGCGTGTAATCTGTCAATGTCCGTCTTCATCATTTCGTCTCCTTTCCCGATTCCACGATGTACCAACCCCCAATCCCGGCCTGTCGTTTCCCGGCCTTGATGTCCTGCTGGATCTGTTTCTGCCGCTGGCGGACCGTCAGTTTCGGTTCGGTTGACACGCAGCCGCCGCACAGCAGCACGAGCAGGAGGATCAGCCGGTTCATCGCTTCGCCTCCCGCCCCCGGATTGCGATATGGCCGCCCCATCGCCGCGAGGCGTACCATACTGCGAAGATCAGCGGCCCCCAGCACGCCATCACGACCGCCGCCAGCAAATCATCGACACGCACCGGACGGCCCCGCCCCAAAGGGACGCTGATCGTCCCGAGTCCGGCCGCCAGGCCGATCCCCACCCAAATGCACGCAAGCCAAATCAACATAACTTCTCCTTTCCGCCTGCTCATAACCCCTTATCCTCAAACGCGTTACACACGAAACACCCCCAAAAAAAAATCACAACCCCGCGAAACCGGCACGGCTTTGAACCGCTGTGCCGGGTCCCGCGGTAGGACCCGCGACGCACAACCCCTGACAGCACAACCACTTACATCACCCCTCGCTGCCATCTGCACACCGCCGGCCGCCCCTATACACATCCCAAAACCTCCCGACAACCACTGCATCGCCATGTCCCGTCATTTCCGCAGCCGCGGGCAATTCCAGTGCCGCCCCCGCGTGAGACACCGCACCCATGCGAAATACCCCGGCGCCCGCCGCCCGGCCACCTGCACTGCTCGTCCAACTCGAACGCCTCGGCCCATCGTCAGTCTCCTTCCTCGTCCTTCGTCTCCTTGCACTCGGCGGCGGCGGCGTCAACAGAATCGGCGTCAACGACATAGACCCGTTGCATCGTCGCATCACACAACAGGCAGGGGATGACCTCGCCTGCTATATACTCGGAATAGTCGACGAGGATTTCACATTCAGGACAGACATACCGCTCTTTGGCCGCCCCGAACGCCACCAGCAGTTTGTCGTGATGGGCTTTGACACGTTCGTAGCGGTTCATCTCTTCATCCAAATCAACATGACAACTCCTTTCGCCGCTGGTCGATGGGCACAAAATCCCGGCACGCCCGGGCCCCGGCCCGGATCAGTTCGTCCGCGCCCACCGCCCGCCGCCGCGGAGGGCACAGCCGCTCCAAACACCATCCCTGCCCGGCCACATCCGGATGCGGAATCCACTGGCCGCATTGCCCGCAGGTCCGCCCCTCACGCTCCATGACCGCTCCTCTCCCACGCCTGACGCACCTTCCACTGAATGTGGACGGCCCGCGGGTTCGTCAGCGACGTGGCCAGAAACTCCGGCACGTCCTCTCGCGGCAGCAACACAAGCAGACCGGCATCGCCGAGATTGAAGGCCGGCCGCGCGCCCGCTGCGTAGTCCTCGCTGACGAACGCACCCTCTTCGTCCAACCTCCGCCCCGCACACCACCACGGCATCTCACCACTACCGATCCGCACGTACCGGCGGCCATCCGCCAATTCCACCAGATCGCCGACCCGCCGCGCGACCGCCACTTGCGGCTCAATCTCCGCCAGCACGGCGGCCAGCCTGGGTACCAACTGATCTCGCGGCGCCGCCCCATACAACTCGTACAACGCTCGAGCCACCGCCTCGGATACCTCAATCGCCATCGTCATCCCTTTCCTGTTGTGTCACGTTTCCGCACAAACAGCACTTCCTCGTAATTGATCTCTGTCGCCGTCGCCACGTACGGCTTGCCGTCGGCGCGGTAGGCGAGCAGTTGGGCCTTGGTCAGAATCTTCTTCTCGGACCCGCCCGGCAGTTCCGCCGCCGCCCGCTCCCGCAGGGCCGCCTGCCTCAACGCCGACACCGACAGCCAGTATTGCCGCGCCGCCGCCTTTTCCTCGGCCAGACGGCGAAAGAAACTGCCACGCTTCTTGCGCGTGTGAATCTCGCCGCCGAACAGGTCCGGCTTTCGCGTCTCCTTGACCAGCATCGCCCGCACCCGCTCGACCGGCTCGAAGCCCACCGCCGCTAACAGCCGCAGCGTATCGTCCACCAGCGGCACGCGGGCCTTGTCCTTGACGTAGTCCTTGACCACCACCGCCATCACGCCGCCCGGCTTCAAGGCTTCGAAGCACTGGCGATACACCGCATCCATCGCCTGCCAGTAGGACTCTTTCGATTGATTATTTTCTATTGATGATTGATGATTTGTCGCCGGGAGATTGCCGATCTGCCCGGCTGTTTGGCCGTAGTCATTTCCTACGTATCGCGTCGGGTCCGCGTCCCCGTGGCCCTTTCCGTCCCGCTTGCATGCGTTCAAAAGTGCAACCTTGCTTTCCTGACTCCCGCGCGTGTCACTGCGCATCCACGGTGGGCTGGTGACGACGCCGTCGAGGCCGCCGGCCTTGAGATTGCCGATATTGCCCGGCGTCTGACCGTAGCCCTCGGCCTTGGCTTGCGTGTTCTTCCCTGCCGGATTGCCCTTCAATTTTGCTTGGTCAATTCCGTTGCCGTCGTGTACGCTCTCGGCATACGGCGGTGACGTAATCACCCCGTCCACGCTCCCGGCCGACAGACGACCGATCTGACCCGGCGTGTCCCCGTAATTTTCCGAACCGCGATGACAACCTTGTCCCTGTCTGTATCCGCGCCGTCCGTCACGTTGCTCATGTGTGTGGTCGTGCTTGGTATTCGGGTCATACGGCGGACTCGTCACGATCGCGTCGGCGGCGACGATCTCGGCGAAACGACGCGAATCGCCCTGGACCAGCCGCACGTCTACAGCGTAGCCCAACGCCGCGAATTTCGGCCGGTGCAGGGCCAGATTCTGCTCACCGAGACCGACGAACTTCTCCTCCAGCTCCACCCCCAGCCAGTGCAGGCCGTAATACCCGGCGACCACGCCGCCCAGCGCCACGCCGCCGAACGGATCGCCGATGACCTGCCCCGCCCGCCAGTAGCCTTGCCCCAATCCGTGCGCGATGATCCGCTCGATCAGTCCCCTCGCAAATTTGGCGGGATGGGCGAACGCCTCATCGGCAATCAGCCCCTTCCACGAATCATCGTAACACCCGTGCCACGTCCGTGTTTTCACAGCCACCCATTCACACGTTACCACATTCCCACTGTCACACCGTCCCACCGAACATCTCGTCCAGCACGCGTCGGCGGTGGCCCTGGATGCGGGCCTCCCGCTCCCCGTCAC
>JAFGKA010000397.1 GCA_016928855.1 Phycisphaerae bacterium | reverse complement strand
GTCAACCTCGACGGCGGCGGCTCGTCCACGATGTGGGTCGACGGCACGGTGCGCAACAATCCCTCGGACGGGGCCGAGCGGTTGGTGGCCAACGCCGTGCTACTGGTCCGCGAAGACACCGCCACCCCCTTCCCGGTCTCCGATGCGTTCCGGCCCTGGACGCGCGTCTTCGGTTGGGATGACAAGTTCACGTACAACACCGTGAGCTACCTCACGCCGACGGCGCCCGGTGGCGATGGTTACGTGGTCACGGTGGCGGATCCGACCGGCGGCGTCGAGACGATGCGCCGGGGCGACCTCGCCGATACGGATTACCGCGTCGAAGCGGACATCTACTGCGACTACCGGCCCGACGTGGCCAGCAACGGCTTCGAGCGATACGGCCTCTTCGCCCGCGATGACGGCGTCGGCGGCTTCGGCCTGACCAGCAGCACATACGGCAAGGGCAACTGTTACGCCCTCACCTATGACTCCGATACCGGCCGTGTTCGCGCCGGCAAATTCGTCAACGGCGCATTGACCGACTTCCTCGCGGCCGACCCGGTGCTGATGGCTTCGACGGCCTGGCGGCGGTTCGGCATCCGCTGCGAAGGAACCACAATCCAGTATTTCGTCGACGACGTCGAACTGGCCAGCGTAGCCGATGCGACGTTTGCCCGTGGCTGCTTCGGCATCGGCTACCATGAACAATTCAGCAACAACACCAACATCCGCGGCGCACGGGTCGACAACTTCCGGGCCACGTCGATCGAACCGCTTGCACAGAGTCCCTTTGGTGGCGCTCCGATCCAACTACCCGGCATGATCGAGGCTGAGCACTATGACTTCGGCGGCGAAGCCGTCGCGTATCACGACACGACGCTCGGCAACGCAGGCAACGCCGCCGGCGAGCTGCGCGGTGACGACGTCGATATCGAGGGCTGTGCAGATACCGGCGGTGGCTACAACGTTGCCTATGTGATCGCCGGCGAATGGCTGGAGTATACGGTTACAGTCCCCGAGCCGGTCATCTGCGATGTGCGTCTTCGCGTGGCGGCGAGCGCGGCGGGTGGTACGTTCCACCTGGAACTCGACGGCCAGGACATCACCGGCCTCCAGAGCGTGCCGGCGACCGGCGGGTGGCAGACCTGGGCCAGTGTGACCGTGCCCGGCGTGAGTCTGCCCGCCGGCGAGGCCAAAGTGCTCCGACTCACGATGGACATGGGCAACTGGAACGTGAACTCGATCGAGTTCGTCGAGGCGTCGCCGCCGCCGGAGTCAGCGAGCAACCCGAATCCGTCCGACGGCGCGATCGGCGTCAGTACGAGCGCTCAGTTGCAGTGGACCGCCGGCAGCGGGGCCGATTCACATCGGGTCTACTTCGGCACAACGAGCCCGGGCAACTATCGGGGCAAGCAGATTCCGACGACATTCAATCCGGCTCCACTCGTTCCCGGCCAGACGTACTACTGGCGCATCGACGAGGTCAACGCCGACGGCACGACGATCGGAGCGGTCTGGCAATTCACGACCGAGCCGCTCCCTGTGGCATCGGATTTCGACGTGGACGGCGACGTGGATCTGATGGACTTCGGCACGTTCCAGTATTGTTTCAACGGCCCCAATCGGCCTCCGCGCGGCCTCGGCTGTGCGGTGGCGGATCTGGATGAGGACGGCGACGTTGACCTGACCGATTTTCAGGTGCTCCAGGCCTGTTTCAACGGGCCGAATCGCCACCCGCGATGCGAGGGGCCGGCAGGACCAAGCGTTCCAATTCCGGATCGACCTGCGGGCGCGATGACCGGCAGTGCGTTCATCAGCACCGTGCTCAGCATGCCGCTGTATACCCGGGAAAGCTGTATCCTGGACGAATGCTTCGCGGGCAATATCCCGGAGTTCCTGCGCGGCTTCGTACCGATCCAGGTCATGGCGTGGATCAATGGTGCCCCACACACGGCGACCTATTACGTCATGCCCGACTACCTGTGCATCGGCTCCGATGCCGATTTTGTGCGCATGCCGATGATCCCCGCGACCGCACAGGCGATTGCCGACCGGTTCGAGTGCGTGCTGCCGACGCGGAGGATGGTCGATGCGATCTACGCGCAGGCCGCCGTGAAGCTCGCGCCGTCGCCCATCAGTCCGACGACGACGGACATTACTGCCGTCTCGACGTTCTATCAGCATCATCTGACGATCGAAGGTCAGCGGGCCGGGAATCCGCTCGGACTGCTGGTCGGCGGCATCAAGAAGGACGTCGTCGTGACGCCGCTTCTGCTGACGGTCGGCAACAAGGTGGCGATCTACGGCTGGCACCAGCTCAACGGCGTGCCGATCCAGCCGTTGTATACCGGGCACGTGAACTACTACGTGGATTACAGCCACGGCATCCGTCTGGTCAGCGCCTATATGACGGTTGACGGCGCGCCGGCGCTCGTGGCCGACGTGCTTGGAGATCCGGTTCTGCATGAGTTACTGAGCGACGAGGGCGTCGTGGTGAATCCCCGCTATTGACCGGCGACACCGGAGTGCGTTGGCGAGTGGACGAGGACAGTGAAATGGATCGGTGGCGAACAGTCGGTGCTCGACTGGCCTTGATGCTTCTTTTCGTGATGCTGCCCGCGTGCGCACCGCCGGTGTGCTCAGACGGCAGCGGCCCGATCGATGGCCCATCGATTTGCGACGCGCACTGGACCCGCGACGAGTACAACGTCTGTCCCGAACAGCCGCCCACGCTGGGGCTCGACGAGAACGGCGTGACTTGGTTGCCCGATCTGTTTCTCGGGTTGTTGCCCAATCCCTTTCATTGGCCGTTGCAGTGCTTTCGCGGTATCTCCGTCGAACTCGGGCTCTCATCCTATCAGTGCTGCTACGATGGCGATGTCCTCGTGACAGACTCGCCCTTGGCCGGTTCGTTCGACTTCGTTTTTCCGTACCGGAACACGTTCACCTTGCTCTGGCATTACGTTCTCGATATCCTGCCCCTTCTCGAGTGCGAACAGCCGCCAAGCTCGTGACGCGGTTCTTCGCGCGAAATCCTGCGGAGGTATGTTGTCGTGACAAAGCTGGTGTTGTTGTGCGCGCTGTTCATGCCGGCGGCGGCCGGTGCCAATCCCGCCGATGGCTTCAAGATCGTCGTCGTCGATGAGCAGACCGGCCGTGGCGTGCCGCTGGTTGAACTCAAGACGGTCCACGGCGTCCGGTACTACACCGACAGCAACGGCATCGTGGCGTTTCACGAACCCGGCCTGATGGACCAGAGGGTGTTCTTCGAGGTGGCCAGTCACGGCTACGAGTATCCCAAGGACGGCTTCGGCTATCGCGGCAAGGCGCTCGACGTGACGCCCGGCGGCAGTGCAACCCTGAAGATCAAACGCATCAACATCGCCGAACGCCTGTACCGGATCACCGGCGCCGGCATTTATCGCGACAGTGTACTGACCGGCCAGGCTGTCCCCATTCAGAACCCCGTGATCAACGGCCTCGTGCTCGGCTCCGACAGCGTGCTGACCGTTGTCTATCAGGGCAAGGTCTACTGGTTCTGGGGCGACACCAGCCGACCCGGCTATCCGCTCGGGAACTTCCACGCTTCGGGCGCGACCTCGCGGTTGCCGGCCGACGGGGGCCTGGACTCCGACGCCGGTGTCGATCTGACGTATTTCGTCGGCGAGAACGGCTTCGCTCGTGGCGTGGCGCCGATCTCGGGCGAGGGTGCTGTCTGGCTCGGCGGCCTGGTCACGCTGGACGAACCCGGCGGCAAGCAGGCAATGCTCGCCTACTACGTCCGCATCCGCCCGCCGATGACGGGTTTCGAGCGGGGACTGATGGAGTACAACGATGAGAAGGAGCGGTTCGAACGGCTGGTGACGTTCGATTTCGACGGGCCGCTGTTTCCGAACGGCCATCCGCTCGAAATCACGGAAGACGGCGTGAGATACTTCTATTACGCTCAGCCCTACCCCGTTGTCCGTATTCGCGCCGATCGCAAACACCTCATGGATCAGGCGAGCTTCGAGGCCTTCACGTGTCTCAAGGCCGGAACCGGGCTCGATGCCAAGCAGATCGATCGGGATGCAGCCGGTCGGGTGCAGTATGGATGGAAGCGGAACACGTCGTCGGTCGGCCCCCAGGAACAGGCCAACCTGATCAAGGACGGCCAACTCAAACCCGAGGAGGCGCTCTTCCACCTGCAGGATGTCGATACCGGCAAGGCGGTCCTGGCGCACGGAGCTTCGGTCTACTGGAACGCCTGGCGGAGCCGGTGGGTGATGATCACCGTCGAGATCTTCGGCACGTCCATGCTGGGCGAGGTCTGGTACGCCGAGGCCGATACGCCACTGGGCCCTTGGGTCTACGCCCGTAAGATCATGACCCACGACACCTACAGCTTCTACAACCCGAAAGAACATCCCTTCTTCCAGAAGGACGGCGGGCGCATCCTGTACTTCGAAGGAACCTACACCGCCGGTTTTTCCGGAAACACGCATCCGACGCCGCGGTACGACTACAACCAGATCATGTACAAGCTCGATCTGGCCGATCCGCGCCTCGTGCTGCCAGTGCCTGTCTACCGCATCGGGCCGGACGCCGGTCGTTTCACCACACGCACCGCCGGCGGCGCGAAGGCCGAGTCAGCTCCGATTGCGTTCTTCGCCTTGGATCGGCCTCGCGACGGGACCGTGCCCGTGTTCGAGACGACCACGCCCGATGGCCGGGCGACGCTGCACGTCGGCACGCCGCCAGCCGGCGCCGACCCGTCGGCGCGGCCGGTGTTCCACGCGCTGCCGGCCGAGGCTACGGATTTGCCCGCGACGGCCATGCCGTTGTATGTGTTCGTCCACCGCAACGGCCGAGACCGCATGTATGGAACGGATGGCGATGCGGCGCCGCCCGACTTCACGCGCGAGGACAAGCCACTGTGTCACGTGTGGCGGTCCGTCCCCTGGCCTCCTGGTGCATGAGCGGGGAAACAGGGAGCTGCCAGCCTCGGATACCTTGTTTACGTCATAGGTCTCTGCATTCCCTTTTCGGGCCCCTCAGATGCTCTGGCAGGCGGCCGACTGGTTTTGTAAGATGGTTGTTGATTATCAGTCTCGGCGCCCGGAGGGGGCCGAACCTGCCATCCGTG
>JAFGKA010000396.1 GCA_016928855.1 Phycisphaerae bacterium | reverse complement strand
TGTACGTGGCTACATTTGAAAGTCAAAACCGCCCTCAAGCCTCGCTGGCTCAACTGGTTACGTCATGTCAGTGGGGGTAAGTTGCGTTTCGTGATGCGGCGGAACCGCCGATCGCACCCCGTCCGGATCGCATTACGATGGCTTGCGGGGCCGTGCTCCAGGCGTCCGCGAATACAGCACCCCGCCCGCACCAGAGGCGGACCCCAGCGAGGTTCGACTTGTCTCAGCTCAAACGAATCCTGGTCACCGGCGGCGCGGGCTTCCTCGGCTCGCACCTGTGCGAGCGGCTCGTGAGCGACGGTCACGATGTGATCTGCCTCGACAACTTCTTCACTAGCCAGAAGTCCAATGTGGCCCACCTCCTGCCCCGGTCGAACTTCGAGCTGATCCGACACGACATCACGCTTCCCTGCTGGCTGGAGGTGGACGAGATCTACAACCTTGCCTGCCCCGCCGCGCCCGGGCACTACCAGTACAACCCCATCAAGACGATGAAGACCTCCGTCATGGGGGCAATCAATGTGCTGGGCATGGCCAAGCGCTGCCGTGCCAAGGTCCTCCAGGCGTCCACCAGCGAGGTGTACGGCGATCCCGAGGTCCACCCTCAGGCTGAGTCCTACAGGGGCAGCGTGAACACACTCGGCCCCCGAGCCTGCTACGACGAGGGCAAGCGGGCGGCCGAGACGCTGTTCATGGACTACCACCGCGCCAACCGGGTCAACGTCCGGATTGTGCGGATCTTCAACACCTACGGGCCCCGGATGCATCCGTTCGACGGGCGGGCCGTCTCCAACTTCATCCGCCAGGCGCTTCGCGCGGAGGACATTACCGTCTTCGGCGACGGGTCGCAGACGCGATCCTTCTGCTACCGCGACGACCTCGTCGAGGCGATCATCCGGACGATGAACGCGCCGGACACCTTGATCGGCCCGATCAACATCGGCAACCCTGGGGAGTTCACGATTCGAGAGCTGGCCGAGCTGGTTATCGAACTCACCGGCTCGAAGTCGAGGATCATCAGCCGCCCGTTGCCGCAGGATGACCCCAGGCAGCGGCGACCGGACATCGCGCTGGCGCGGAAGCACCTCGATTGGGAACCGAAGGTGTCCCTCCGCGAAGGCCTGAAGGAAACGATCGACTGGTTTCGGTCGATCAACATGGGCCACTACCGGGCGCCGACGCCCAACTATTGAGGAGCCAACGCTCCGCCGTGGCCAAAGACAGGCGGACTGGCTGGAGAAAGGTGATGCAGCTGACCACAGTGGGAACGGGATATGTCGGACTCGTGACGGGCGTTTGTCTTTCGGCAACCGGAAATGACGTGGTGTGCCTGGATGTCGATCAGCGCAAGATCGGCATGCTTAAGAAGGGCGGTTGCCCGATCTACGAGCCCGGTCTGGCCGAGTTGCTGGAGAAGAATGTCGAGGCGGGCCGCCTCTCGTTCACGGCCAATCCCCAGGAGGCATACCGCCAGGCGCAGATGATCTTCATCTGCGTCGGCACGCCGACGGGCGCCGGCGGCGAGACGGACATGAAATATGTCTGGTCCGCCGCAGAGGATATCGGGCACATGATCAAGGCCCTCGGCCCGGGGCAGGAGCCGAGGATCGTCGTCGTGAAATCGACCGTCCCCGTCGGCACAACGCTGAAAGTCAAGGAGCGGATCCAGGCCATCGTCGGGAGCATTCCCTTCGCCGTCGCCGACAACCCGGAGTTCCTGAAGGAAGGCGCGGCGGTCAATGACTTCATGAGGCCCGACCGCGTGGTCGTCGGCGTCGAGGACGAGCGCACCGCCCAGTTGATGCGCGAGCTCTACGAGCCTTTTGTGCGCCAGGGGCACCCGATCTTCATCATGGACATTCCCTCGGCGGAAATGGTCAAGTACGCCAGCAACAACTTCCTGGCGACCAAGATCTCATTCATCAACGAGATGGCCAATCTGTGCGAGGCTTACGGCGCCAACATCAACCGGGTCCGGGAAGGCATGTGCGCTGACAAGCGGATCGGCAACCAGTTTCTCTACCCGGGGCTGGGCTTCGGCGGGTCGTGCTTTCCTAAGGACACGCTGGCGTGCATCATGATGGGCCAACAATCGGGCGTGGCCGTGCCGCTTTCCCAGGCGGTGCACGATGTCAACCAGCGCCAACGCCGGGCCTTTTACGAGAAGATCGAGCGCCATTTTGCTGTGGCGGGCGGCCTCAACGGAAAGACCCTTGCCTTCTGGGGCATGGCGTTCAAGCCGCACACCGACGACATCCGTGAGGCGCCGGCCCTTTCGCTGATGACGTGGGCCCGTGAGTCCGGGGCGAAAGCTCGTGGGTTCGATCCGGTTGCTTCGGAGAATGTCGAACGCGAGCATCCTGGTGAGTTCGAGATCTCCGACGGCATGTACGAGACGCTCCGGAACGCCGATGCGCTGATTATCAGCACGGACTGGGATGAGTTCAAGACGCCCGACTTCGCCAAAGTCAGGGCCCTGCTTCGCTCGCCCGTTGTCTTCGACGGACGCAACCTTTACCAGATCGACCAGATGAAACGCGAAGGGTTTACCTACTACTCCGTCGGACGGGCGCCGGTGCTCGCGGCCGCCCCGACGCCCGAAGCCCGAGGGTAGCCCTCGTTGCGCGAGGCGATCCGTCAGGGGGCTCCCGACAAGCGATGATCACGGACGAGAGGCAGCCGCCGGCTGCGAATACCGTCGACTCCCGTTGGCGGGCATCGCTCCGCACGGCGACCTGCCGCGCCGGGATGCCCGGGGCGACGAGTCACTTTTTGACGACACAACGGAACCCGAGGATGAAGTCGCGGTTGCCAGGCCAGAAGCTGTGACGATACGCGACCCGGCAGAAATAGGCCAGGTCGCCCCAGCAGCCACCGCGAATAACACGGTACTCACCATCCGCTGGTCCGCGCGGGTTGCTGGAGGGGCTGCTGCCGTAATAGTCACTACCGAACCAGTCGTTGCACCATTCCCACACGTTGCCGGCCATGTCATACAGGCCGTAGCCGTTCGGCGCGGAATAGCCCACCGGGCTGGTGTAGGGATGAGCGTCCACGGCAAATATGGGGTGAAACCCGCGCGTCGGGCTCGTGTCGTACGAGTAATTCGTGGAACTGAAATAGTTCGCCCGGGCATGCTGGATGTCATCGCTGTCCGGCCAGGGAAACCGGCGCCCGGTCGCGCCGCCTCGCGCCGCTTTTTCCCACTCGGCCTCTGTCGGCAGCCGGTAGCCATCGGCATCCCATTTCACAAACGGCACTAGCTCGTCCGTCGTGTAAACCGTCGTCAACTCAGCATCCGTGTAGTAGCACGCCGTTCGGCCTTCCTTCTGCGAGCGGGCGTTGCACCACTTCGCGCAGTCGTGCCAATTCACCGTCTGTATGGGATGATCGATAGCCTTGCCGGCACCCACATCATCGAGGTCGTATCCGTTCGACGTCGCCCATGCCCTCACCGCATCCCAGCGTTCTTGGGCCACGGGAAACTCGTCCATGTAGAATGCGTCTACCCAGACCGCATGCACGGGCAGTTCCCGCCCGTCGTTGTGGCCTTCGTTGAATGAATCGCCCATCTCGAACTCGCCGGCGGGAATCCGGACCATGCCCGGCGGGATGTCCGGCGCGCACACCGGCGGCCGGTTCGGGCCGTTGAAGCATGCCGCGAAGATAGCGAAGTCCGCCAAGTCCACGTCGCCGTCGCCGTCGAGATCGGCATCACCTTCGCAGGCAGCGGCCGGCGGCCGATTCGGGCCGTTGAAGCATGCCGCAAAGGCAGCGAAGTCTGCCAAATCAACGTCGTCGTCGTCGTCGAAGTCGGACGACCATAACGCCGCTTGGGCTATGTGAGCGCCTGTCCCCGGCCCCGTCACCGCGGCACCGAAAAGGAGCACGACCGCGAAGACACCGACGGGCCAAGTTGATTGTCGCATATTATTACGATTCCTACAAAGGAACAGCCATCAGCACATGATACACGCAAGGGGGTAGCGAGTCGAGTTCACGCCAGCCGGGCTTCGGTGGTTCCGCAACTCCGCGCGGTTCCATGCCCGATATTCAGGGCCCTGCAGTGGCCGGGGCCGCGTATCACGCCTTCGTTCGCCGAAGAGAACAATTCACAAAAAACGCGGCCCGGCAAAGGCGTTTCCGCTTCACCGGGCCGCGGGTTTTTCCCGAGATTCTTACCAGTCAAGAACCTGCTCAAACGATCCGTCGTCTGATCCAGCCCACCAATCCCAGACCGATGACAGCCAGAAGGGCTGCGCTCGGGGCCGGGATGATTGGAACGGGATCAGGGATGTTCCGAATCGTGGCGAAATCCTGGGTGTAGATGCTGGTGAGGCCAAGCAGGTTTGCCTGTGTCCCACTTGCGTCTAAACCCTGAAGCCACGAGTTGGCGAGAGCCAGGGTCGCCGCGTTGCCAGTGGCCTGGAATCCGCCGTTGGCTCCTGAGCCGGTATAGCCGGCAGTGACGTCGTAGTCCGAAAGCGCAATGGTATCGCTCTCGTAGACAATCTCCCACACTGCCAACTGGAAAGCCGCCGCGGACTGGGCGGTTGTCACTCCACTGAAGTGCTGGCCGAAGAGAAGACCCAGTCGGCCGGCCTTTTCCGTTCCCATTACGTAGGTTGTGCTTCCGCCCGGCCCGATCGGTGCTTCCGAGGGATCACGAACATCCCACGTGTGGGTATAGGGACTACTGATTCCCTGTTCGAGATCGACGCAGAAGGCACTAAACGAGTTATCGAGTTCGAGCCCCGCACCCGTCGCACTGTGCCCTGTAAACCTGGTCATCCCCGCATACGTGTGGGTGTTTTGACGCCCATCGCCCCAAATACGAACCTCTTGTCGCATCGATGACAGTGCGGCGGTCGCATTGAGAGTGCCGATGACATCAGCGTGTGCAACAGCACCGATGGCGAGTACGGAAGCGAAAGCCAAAACAAGTTTCCGTTTCATTAATTGCTCCTTCGCGTTCGTCTGCCTGGCCGCTCTTGAGTAACGGATTCACGACCGGCAGGCGCGTTTCTTCTCCGACTTGCTGTACATACAGCGCCTCATCCGCACGATTCGGAAGAGGAAAACCGTCAAAGCGATTCAGCAAGCCGGAGGCCCGCGAGGAGCGGCGGGCGCGGGTAGGTACTGCGGCACCAGTGGCGCGATAAACGCATCCTGCCTGCCGCGGTGTATGACGGGGCGACGCTCGGCCGGCTGCACGAAACAGCAGACCGCTATAATCGAGGCAGCGATGTCCAAGTCGAACGCCACCGCGTGGCCGATTCGTGTGGGGCAATTGGCGTGATACCACTCAGGCAGTGCGATGAACTGCGCTTGGCGGGCCGATCGTGCCAAATGCCGAGCGCCGAGCATAAGCACGCCGGCGAGCGTGAGCACCCGGCTGCCCGGCGGTGGCGGCAGCTCGACAACCGACTCCGCCGCCGCCGACTCGGTCGTAACTGTGCCGGGTACCGCCGCAAGGCAGCCACGAGGGTTGCTCGGGCACGTATCCACCCATGTGGCTTGGGCTTGCCTGGCCGCGTCGAGGTTGGCTGGGGCCACGGCCTCCAGCCAACCGATTTCCGCTTCAGCGGCCGGCTGAACGTAGAATGCGCCAACCGCGGAGATCATCGCGGCAGGTTGGTTTGGCGTGGTGACCAAGTCGGCGAGACCGTTGCGGGCTGCCACCAACCCGACCACGCATGAAACCCAAAGAATGGTGCGGCATCCAGCCACGTCAAACACCCTTGCCACAAGCGCACGCTGCACGCCAATTACACGCCTCCGTAGTGTATCCGCGCGGAGAAACCCTGTCAATGCTGATACGAGGTTTTCCGGCTAATCGTTAGGAGCGCCGCTCAGAATGGATTTCCGTACGGAGATTCTTTAACTCTAATAATCGCAGGTGTTTACGTTGCGTTCTTCTCCACTGCCTTCCGGCGCCAACCAAGGCCGAGAAACGCCGTAAATTATTTTGAGAAAGTAGGTTAGCACTGATGGGGATACGCCTTCGATTCGGCGTGAACGACGTGACTTCAAGCCCGACACGGCCGTTGTCTCGTTCACGATAATTCTTTCTTGCTTTGGCGGTCGATGCCGATAATAAACCCGATAACACGGCTTGTGAAATGTGCTTGATGCAGGAGCTGCAGGGATGACGTACAGACAAGATCGCATCCAATGCGCAAGTCTCTCGTATAAAATGCTTTGTCGCCAACCGGACGTGTGTTTACCAGAACCGGGATTCTCGCTGCGCTGTTTGGCATCGTGGGCAACGACACGGCCGCAGTCCACGGCGGCAGCTCTATTCCTGGGCGCTGCCGCACTGCTTGCGGGCTGTGCGGATACCCGGGTGCCTCTCTCTGAGTACCTGGCCGACCAAGCCATGGTGGGTGCCGCACTGGACGAGGTGGGGCAACCCGTGGAGCCACCCGCCCCGGAGCCCTGGCGTCCCGGCCCCTACAAACTCGGGTCGGGCGATATCGTCGGCGTTACGATTTCCGGCCTGGAGGCGCTCGGCATGGCACCCAGCCAGCAGTTGCGGGTGACCGATCGGGGCGAGATCTACCTGCCCATGGTCGGCCGGGTCCAGGTCGGCGACATGTCGCTGGATCAGGTTGAAGAAAAGGTCAGGGCCGAGTTCGTCCCCAAGTTCCTCAGGGAGACGGACGTCATGGTTCAGATCGTGCGCTATGAGCCGATCAGCGTCATGGTATTGGGGGATGTGCTGCGGCTTTCCGGCGGTGCCCAAATGGTGGAACTCCGGCGCGATAAGGCCAGCGTGCTACAGGCGCTGCTCTCCAGCGGCGGCGCGCAGGACTACGGCGGAAAAGTGACTGTGATCCCCGCCAGGGATCCTTTGAACTCCACGGTGTACGACCTGACGGACCGCGCCGATTTGGTCCGGGCCGCCCGCATCGGCAGCGTGGAAGAGGCAGACCTCGTGTTCGTGGATGCCCGGCCCAACGACGCGGTGTACGTCCAAGGCCTGGTCAACTCGCCTGGGCCGATTTATGTGGCGCGCAACACGCGACTGACCGTGCTTCAGGCCATCGGCGCTGCCGGTGGAACCATGTTGGCGTTCGAGCCGCGCGAGGCAACGCTCATGCGCCACGAGAGTGATGGTCAACTGACGAGCGTTAGGATCGATCTGGATCGGGTCAAGGCCGGCACCGATCCGGATATCGCCCTGGCCGCGGGTGACATACTGATCCTGCCGCATAATGCCGCGACTCGCATCGAAGAATACATCGCCCGAGCGCTCCAGATTCGCCTGGGTGCGGGCATCGAAACCACGTACAATCCGTGGACGCTCTACTACTTGCGCAAGACGAGCGAAATGGGTCGGGGTGACGCGGGCTTTTACGGCACGTTGTACAACAGCCTGCAGACCGGCTTGGTCCAGCCGTTTGTTACGCAGATGATTACGCCGCCGGCACCTTGACCGGCCGCACGCATTGGCTCACGATACCGGCGGCTTGGACGTATCGTCGTCCAGTCTTGGCAGCAGACAGGCCGGCGTAGCTCGGTCATCCCCGCGAGACTGATTGCGGCTGACACTTGAGCTGTACGATGAGTAGTCGCTCAGGCCGTGGCGCACGGTGACGTTGCAGACCACTGCGCCGCAAATGTGAGCTCGCACCATCGATAGGCGTTCGCACAGACGCCGTGTGGCACCCAGGTCCGAACAACCGACCTGGGTGGACAGTACCACGCGGTCCACCGCCTGTGACCAAATGACCGCGTCGGCTGTTCCCAGTGCGGGCGGGGAATCCACCACGACGAATTCATATTCGCTCGATGCGTCCTGGATCAACCGGCGAACGGTGTGTGGGTCGATCAATCCTCGGGGCACATCGCCATTGTGGCTCCCGAGCAACACTTCCAGATGTGCCAGCCTGGACTGGACTGCAGCTTGAACGACGCCCCTCTCGCCCGAAAGCACGTCTCGCAGCCGGAAAGGGCCGTTTACCTGAAGTAGCTTGCCGATCTGCGGGGCCTGGACGTCGCCGTCGATCAGCAATACACGGCCGCCCAACTCTGCTAGACTGACCGCCAGACTAACCGCCAGACTGGTCTTGCCTTCGCCCGCCCAGGCGCTGGTTACCAGGATGGATTTAGGCGGCTCACCCATGGTCTCGCTCAGCACATTCACCCGGACCAGGCGATAGGCTTCGGCGAAATCCTCCTCGGCCACGCGGCCGCGTCTGAGTTCGCTAATCGCCGGAACCACACCGAGGATCCGCAGACCGGTCTCATTCTCCACCTGGTGCGGCACATGCAACCTTGAGTCGAGTTTGTTGCGCAGGAGGGCTGCCCCGAATGCGGCCCCAAGACAACCAACGACGGCCGCCATGCTCAACTTGACACGCTTGTCGTTGAAACCGTCTGGAAGAATCTCCGCCGTGGACGCCGTCGCGACGCGCCCCGGGCCGGGTTGGGAGAGCTCCAGTTCCAGCTTCTTACGCGCTTCCTCGACTTCCCGCAGATCGCTCTGGGTCCGCTGAATCAGTTCCTGGGCGGTCTGGATGTCCAGGTTGGTCTCACCCATTCGCCGGTCAATCGCCTGCTGCTCCTGGGCGCGCGCGTCCAGTGCGGCCTTGATTCGCCTGTCGGACTCGAGTCTGGCAGCCAGGACCGCCAAACGGTTTTCCATCAGTTGGCCGCGGAACAGTTGCTGCTCCCTGACAAACTCTTCGGCCGCGTTGAGCTTCTCCTCCTCAATGGCTTGCTTGAGGGTCTCGATCTGCGCCTTGGCATCGATGACCGCCGGCGCCTCGTCGGTCAGACCACTCCTGAGCCGTACTAGCCGATCGGATTCTTCCGACAACCGGTCTTGCAGCGAACGCACCAGGGGGTTGTTCTCGACGGCCTGCCGCTGCTGAACCGGCGTACTGTCGTCCAGCAGGACTTCCGCGCCGGATTTCAGCCGCTCGATCTCCTGTTCGGTTTCCATGATGCGCAGGTCCAGCGATCCGATCATCTCCTGCACCTGCTCAAGCCGATTGGCCTCCAGCTCCCGCAGCTTTTCGAACATGCTGTCGGTCGAAGCCTTGTATTCGTTGGCCAAGGTGCGCTTGCGCCGATCCAGGTCATCCAGCGTCCGCCTGAATTCCGCTTCCTTGCGGACGAGAAACTGAAGCTTCTCGTTGATTTCCGTCGAGCCGCCATAAAGCTGCAGGTATGCGTTGAGTACCGCGTCGGCCAGCAGGATTGCCGACTGTTGGGTCGGGTGTGTGACGCTTACCCGGACGATGTACGTCCGCGGGATGGGGTCTACCGTGAGCTTTGCACGCAGCACCCCGACCGGCTCGGGTTCCTGAAGCAGCGGAAGATCCTTGACCTTGGGGTCGGCCAGGGCCCGGGTCAACACGCGGCCACTGCTCATCAGATGGGCCTGGCTGGCCAGGTAACTGTCGAATAGCGGCATTGTCCGCATCTCGCTGTCCAGCAGCGTGGACATCACCGGATCGACTTTCAGTTGGGCGGTTGCGGTGTATTCTGGCTTCATCAGCAGCCAGATTCCCGGAATGGCAACCGCCGTCAGCAGCAGCCAAACCACCAGCGCCGTCAACCAGTGGTAGCGCAAAGCCAGCAGAGGATGTTGTCGGCCAACGGCCTGGCCAGGGGGCTCGTAAGAGACCGTATCAAGGACCGCTTCGCGCGAGACCTCGATTTCGTGATTAGCCATGGTGCCCATGAAACCCATCCCTTCCGGCTATCCGGGCCGGCGGCGAGCCGTTCCCATCGTATCCTCGCGGCCCCCTGGGAATCAACCCAGAATTCAACCGGAGCCCACACTATCGACCCACCGTTGGCGGCGCGTTCCGCAATGTAAGCCGTAGTTCCTCGGCCTCCACCCTGTCGGACGCCGACAAATACAGGTCACCACCATCGATTGGCAGCAACCGATCGAGCAGGTCCAGACTCCGCTGCGGATCCGTCTGGGCCAGAGCCCGGGCCAAGTGAAACATTGACGAGTGCCTCGTGTTCACCGCCAGTTGGGGATGCGCCAAGGCTCGCTCGAAGGCCTGGACAGCCTGCTCAGTCCGCCCGAGCCGGTATTGGACCACCCCCCAGGTGTCCCACAGGTGTGGGGAGTCGACTCCCGCCTGGATCGCCGGCGCGGCGATCTGTTCGGCACCGGCGGGGTCGTGCTGATCTTCACAGATGATCCACGTCAGGTTGTTCAGCGGGCTGAGATCGTTCGGGGCCATTGTGTGGGCCTCCTCAACCAGAGTACGGGCCTGATCGATCCGACCCAACTGGTAGTGTGCCATGCCAAGGGCCTCATGTGCTTCGGCGGACCCCGGCTGCCGGGAAACGATGTGTTCGAACAGACCGATGGCCTTCTCTCGCACCTGGGCATCGGTCGCCAACAGCAACTGCCTGCCTGCCAACTCGGCAACCGCCAGGTCATCCGGATTTCGCTTGAGGCAATCCGCAGCCAATTCGGTCAACTGGGGCCACTCCTTTCGGGTGGCATGCAGCAGGATTCGAATCGGCGCGGTTGCAGGGTTCCCTGGCAGAATCTGGTCGGCCTGCTCCACCAGTGGGTCGGCCGCGTCAGGTTCCCCGGCCAGGACAAACAACCGGGCCAGGTTGACCCGTACGTCGAACGCCTGCCCTTTGTCTTGGCGCGCCAGGAACGCGCGGAGCGCCTGTATCGCGCCGGGCACGTCGCCGCTGCGCACCAGAGCCTCAGCCAGGGTCAGGACCGTTTCTTCATCGTCTGGCTGCAGGCTTGCGGCTTGGCGAGCCAACGACGTTGCCTCGGTTGGTCGGCTATCAAGGAGCAGACGCGCCTTCATCAACAGGAGCGGCACACTACGCGGGCTTCCGGCCAGTCCGCGATCCACCAGGTCCACCGCTCGCTCGATCTGGTTACGTGCCAGGTGCATCTCCGCCAGCCTGGCAAACGCCTTGGCTGCGCCTGGGGATCGGTCGCTCACCTGTGTGTAGATTCGTTCAGCCTCGGCGGGGTTCGTACGCACGAGATAGTCCGCCCGCAGCATGAGAAACGCATTGTCGTTGGGATCCTCGGCCAGCCGCTGCTCGATATACTTCAGCGCTTCGGCCCGGGGCTCCGGTTCACTGGACGCCAGCAGAACCTCCACCATCGCGCCGCGCAGCTCGATCGATTTCGGCGCGTGCTCAAGCCCCCGGCGCCAAGTCCGCACCGCCTCTTCCGCCCGCCCGTAACGAAGGTGAAACCGGCCCAGAGCCAGGCATCCCGCTTCCGCCCGGCCGTCCAGCGCGGTATACCGGCGGAAGTCCTCGGCGGCAAGATCCAACTCGCCCTGCGCCTCGCGCGCCCGCGCCCGAAGCAGGAGCGCGTCCGGATGCTGTCCGGATTCAACAGCCGCAGTGCACAAGTCGACAGCGTCGTCGAACCGCGACTGGTTGATCAGCCACCTGATCTGGGCCAAAAGGACATCTGGATGATCGGGAGCCAGCCGCTCGGCCTCATCAATCAACGCTTTCACCCGGGCCGCAGTGTCGCCGGTCATCGGTCCGGCTGGCTCGGATTGCATCAGATCAGCCAAATGCAACCGGGACCGGAAGTCGGTCGGATCACTGATCCGTTCTTCAAGAAGGCGCTGAGCCCGCGCGGTATCGCCCCGGCGAACCGCCTGGGCCAGCCGGCACCCATCAATGGCTCGTTGCAGTTCGGCATCGTCCAGACTGACCGGCAGGTCGGCCAAGGCCGCATCGGCCTCCGCCCAGCGTTCCGCCCGGCTGGCCAGTTCGATCATTTGCACCTGCAATCGCAGGCGAGTGGGCTCATCCGTGGCGTCTTGTGAGATTAGTTCCTCGATTGTCGCCAAGGCCTTATCCCAGCCGCCGACCCGCTCGTGCAGGCGAACCAGCGCGTCCATGGGGTCAAACCACGACGGGTGGCGTTCGATGCACTCTCTTAGCAGCCGCTCGATGCCCGTCGCGCGTGATGCCCAGTCTTCCTCCCGCAGCCAGAGCGCCGCTTGCGCATAGCGCCAGTATAGGCCGTTCTCACCCTCGATCGTCTTGATCTCATCAATGATCTCCTGCCGATCCAGACGCGGATCCACCGTGGACGGTATCCCCAGAAGCAGTAGTCTGGCCCGCACGTTCTGACGGTCGTCGTCCGCCACCCGCCGGAGCAGCGCGCCAGCTTCTGCATGCCGTTGCTGACCGAGCAGGATCTCGGCCCGCCTCAATTCCACGGGCGCCCGGTCTGAGCCCTCCAGTTGCCCGGCCACGGTCTCCAGATTCGCCAGCGCCGCCTCCGCTTGTCCTTGAGCCAATTGCAGTTCGGCCACCGTCTGACCCAACAGGATCCGGACTTGCGGCCCGGCTGTGGCCGACGCCGCCTGGCATTCGGCAATCGCGTCGTCATACCGTTGAGCCTGGGACAGCAACTCGACGATTTCCCGGGTCAGTTCCAGCGGCTCCGGCGCGGTCTGGCGCAGTGCCCGCAGAGTATCGATCGCTTGATCGACTTGGCCCTGCCAGGCGTGCAGGCGGGCCGAGAGTACCTGTAGTCTATCAAGTTCGGCGGCGGCCGGATGGCTCATGAAGCCTGCCAGGCGCGCCTGTAACGTGTCCAACATCGCCGGGTTAGGCTTAGGCCCGCCCGGTCGGGCAGCTCTTGCCTGAATCTCAATACTGGTCATTGCCGCGCGAACGTACATCCAGTTGGCAAAGACAAAGGCATGTTCCTCCGTCGCCTGGGCGAGATGGATGGCTTCGGTCCACCTTCCCAACTGGGCATACAACTCGGCTAACTCGATTTCACCAGGCACCACCTTTAAGCCTCGCTCGCGTTCGAGTCGGACGTATTCGCGCATCGGCGCCAGCGCGCGTTCCGCTTGCCCTCCAGCCAGCAGGGCCCGTGCGAACGCCCGTTGGGCTCTCGACGACCTTGCGTTGCGGTGGACGGCCTCTTCAAGGCCCGCGATCGCCCGTTCGAGCCGATGCTGAGCCAGGTCATTTACTGCCTGTAAGTAGACCAGTACGTCCGATCCGGCGTTACCCGCCCTGAGTTCCTCAATACAGCGTTCGGCATCTTCCTCTCGATTGACGCGTGCATAGCATTCAGCCGCCAACGGCAGCAGATCCATGCGTCGTTCACCGACGTTGGTCTGTAACCCGCGATCCGATACCGCCGCCCCCTCTGTGTAGTCCTCCAACAGCATCGCCACTGATGCCCGTGCGACGTAGACCTCAATCCTGTCCGGATCGAGTTGCTCGGCCCGATCGAATGTAGCCGCGGCCCGATTGAACAGGCCCATGTTGACCCAGATCTGGGCAATGTCGACGAGCAGACCCAGATCGAGATCCTGGCCCTTTTCCGCGCTGTCGAGGTGCTCGATGGCCAGCGCCCGCTGCTGGCTCAGGCTGCGGTTATGGTTGTCAACGAATACCCGAAGAAGCCCGGCCAAGGCGACTCGGATCCCAGGAAGGTCCGGGTGTTGCGTAGCCAGTTCTTCCAGCCGATGCAGGCATGCGACCCCGGGCGAGTCGTGCCGATCTTCCGGCTCGCCCGTAGGTTCCGTGGGCGCGGGATCCCCTGCATCGATTGCCTGGTTGGCTGCCTGGTAACCTTCTGCAAACATGATCCGCACGAATACCCGGGGCGCGTCAATATCCTCCGGGTGCTCGGTCAGGACATCCTCGATCAGCGCCAGCGCTTCGGCCCGTTGGTCTCTCATTGCCAGCGCGACGGCCAGTTGTCGGCGAGCTGCCGGATTCGTCGGCGCGGCAGCCATCCACGCTCTCGCGACGCGTTCAGCCTCGATCGGCAAATTCACTTCGTACAGGTACAGCCTCGTCAGTTGTTCGGCTGCCTTCGGGTGGGCCGGATCCCGGCGCAGCACCGCCTCCAACGCCGCGATCGCCTGATCGATTGAACCCTGAGTTCGTGGGCGACGCTGATATTGGGCATCGGCGTACTGCAGCAGCACGTCGACATCATCGCGATGCACGGTCAGGTATCGACCCAACTCGAATGCGGCCAGCCTGTATTGCTTGGATTCGTAGGCTTTGAGCCCGCGGCCCAGCGAGGCTTCCACCGCCGCCCGCTTGCGGTACTTGTGGGCGACGTAGCCACCGCTGACGCAGCCGGCAATGACCAGGAGGACGATTGAGAGGCGTAGGGTGCGACTCGTGCGACGCTCATTCATCATCAGCGATACCTTGTGGCGGCTCGGAGCGGGTCCATGCGCCAGCCGGGAGCTACCCCAAGCCGACCATGTCGCAGACGCCATCACTCCGTCCAAACCCGGACCGAAGCTGCGGCCTGGTCGCCTGAGGCATCGGTGATCCAGACAGCGATCCAGTGCCAGCCGCCCACATGACCGGTCGCCGCCGGATTCCAATTGAAGGCAACCCGCGCCTCAGTGTCGGACAACAGGGAAACACGGTGATCAACCTGTCGTCCACAAGGATCTCTGCCCATCGGAGGCTGCGGTCGCCCTTTGCTTCCGCAATTATACTGACAATTCCCCGAACTGTCGCACCATCCCTGGGGCTGATGATGTTGACGGTCGGCCGTGTGGAATCGGTGGCCCCGCCAAAGGTAACGGAAATCGACGCGTCGGCCCAACTGCCCGCCATGTCAAACGCCCGGGCGGTCAGCGGATGTGTTCCGGTCGAGAATCTGACCGGATCCAGCGCGAACGAGCAGGGACGGACCGCGTCGGCCGCCACCGCCACACCGTTCAGAAGCAGGACGACCTCGGCCACGGCATCGTTGTCGCTGGCCCAGACCTCGACCGGCGTGGCCTTCGATATCGACGCCTCATTCAGCGGGGATTGAATCATTACTGTCGGTTTTGTACTGTCGGTGGCCTCCACCAGGAGCTGGGCGGACCTGACGGCTGCCGCCGCATCGACGCAGCCCTGGCCGAACGAGGCGTTCCAGCCGGGAGTGCCGAGGTTCCGGGCCGTGCTCGTCAATATCCTTCGTATGGTTAGTGGGCGCAGGTCCGGATTGGCGGACCACGCCAGCGCAGCCACCCCGGATACCAGCGGTGCCGAAAACGACGTGCCGGACAAGCTCGTATAGCCGCCCCCCGACGCCGTCGTCAACACGTTCACGCCCGGCGCAACCAGGTCAAGGAAATCGCCGTGGGTCGAGAAGGCTGCAAGCTGATCCTGCCGATCCACCGCACCGACAAACACGACGGCATCGGTTTCCCCGGCATCCACCCGCATCCCGCTGTTGCCCGCAGAAGCCAAAACGAGTGCTCCTCGAAGCATGGCCAGTTCCGCCTGCCCCAGTACAATCCTGTCGTCGTACAGCGGCGCGAACGAGATGTTGATCACCCTTGCGCCAAAGCCCATGGCGGCCCGGATGCCCGCCGCGAGCACCCAGCTCGTCGCGCGGCCCGCCTCATCGGTTACGCGAATCGCCAGAATCGGGTTGTTTCTGGCTACCGAGGCGATCCCGATTCCGTTGTCCGTTGTTGCCCCGATCAGGCCGGCAACCGCGGTACCATGCCCGAGCAGGTCCGATATGTCGCCCGTGCTGTTTTGGACATTCCAGCCGTCGCCGACCTTGGCGACGAGATCGACGTGCGTCCGATCGATGCCCGTGTCCAGTACTGCCACGGGTATTGCTTCGCTGCCCGTCGCAATTGCCCATGCTTCTGCGACACGAATCGCGTCGAGGTGCCATTGCTGCCAGTATTCCGGGTCATTCGGGGCCGTCTGGCGGGTATAGACCCGATTGTCGAGGACGCCTTCAATTTGCGCCATTCCCATAAGTGAGGCGCGAACGGCCTCTCGCTCGCGCTGAGCGACACGCAGCCGATACATGGACAATTCGGCGACCTCATCCAGGACTGTGGCCCCCACGCCCTCGCAAAGCTGAATGATTTCGTCTCGTTTTGCGCCGGGACGCGCCGCGACAATCAGCTCGTCCGCCACCGTATCGCCCTCGAGACCACTGGTCGGCCCCGCCCCCAGGGGTAGCGGTAATCCGGCATCGCAGCCACCTGCCAGAGCAACGGCGCTCCCGATATAGGCCAAGCACAGTAGTACTCTTCTAACAGCCACGCGGCTCCTTTCTGAATCCCGGCGTCTACACATGCTGGGCACCGCCGACACGTTTGAATGGCCAATTCATGCGACTTCGGACGATGCGTCCCCTTCCGTTCCGTGCCGGCACCGGCAGGCAACGCTTCCGCCTCGCTATCGACATCGCTGAATGCACCCTTGAAGTGCCTTCGGGGCATACACACTTACAGGTTCGCCAGTGCGTCCAGTCAGCGCATCAGGGCATAAGCCGTCGCAGATGCGATGCGTCATCGATTTCCAATGTCGTCTTCTCCGGTAACGTGTATTCCACATGGCACATTATTCCCAAAGACCTATTGACCTCGCACCTGGAAGGCCCGATAAAAACATCGGCAGAAGAGTCTCACCGCAAACCAGCCGCCGTTCCAAACCTCGGGACGTCCACTTGCTCGATGCGGGTGTGTGGTACAGGCAACGAACAACGTGCGTCTCCCTTCGATGCCGCGGCATTCTTCGCAGCACTTTGGGGTCAACGCCACATGAAGACGAAACGACATCGCATCCGATAACGTGAATGTGTTCAAGAAATTACCTATTATTCCCAGGCCGCCTTGCTTGCCACAATAACGGATTGTACATCCCCCCTTGGTCACCAAACAGGGGTAACGGGGAATGATGAAGATTTTGCATGCCAACCGCGCGTCCTGCGCGCCGGGCGAAAGGACTCCCCGCGCAGCTCGTCACACCGAAGCCGGATTGTATCGCAAACCGTACGGTCCGCTCACGGAGATTCACAACAACTCGGTTCCCCGGCCAGCCGGGGCTGTCAGCCGATTGAGGCGCCGATGCGTCGTGCGCGTGATGATTGCCGGCGTGCTGTTCTCGATGTGCCTTGGGCAGACCTGCTATCAGCCGGGCTCGCCGCTGGGGGCGCCCGTTCTGCCACCTGATGGCCCGATAGCCGATGCGGACGAAGATCAGATTGCTGAACTCGGCGGCATCGTGACGTTGGATGCCCTAGCCAGTTATGATCCGGCTGGCGGACTCCTTCACTACGTCTGGACGCAGTTATCCGGACCGCCGGTTGTGCTGAATGATGCCGAGTCGCCCCGGCCGACGTTCCTGGCCACGGAAGCAGGCGTCTACGAATTCCTTTTGACCGTAATCGACTCGTCTGGTCGGACTCGTGAGGATGTGGTCCGAATCACGGTGGGCGAGGACGAAGGCAACGGTGCGGAGCCCGGCGTGACCGCATCCGCCGGCCTTGACCAGGTTGCATATGAAGGCGATACAGTGCACCTTGTGGGGGATGTGCGCTCGAACAACGGTAGCGAGTTGTCGTGCCGATGGGCTCAGTTCGAGGGTCCGCCTGTTGAACTTACGGGTGCCGCGAATGCGGCAGCCACGTTTGTCGCGCCTTCCGTGGATGCGGATACGGTACTGTCGTTTTCTCTGACGGCCAGTGACGGGATCAAGACATCCATGGATACGGTCGCCGTCGTCGTGTTGAACGCGGCGGAGGCTGCGTCAGCCGACCTGGCGATGACAATCGTCGCGACACCCGCTGAAGCCGATGCGTTGGAGATGATCACGTTCGAAGCCAAGGCGATCGGCGGCGGCGCTCTTCCGGCAGGTGTGTACCGATGGAATTTCGGAGACGGGCAGATGGCTGAGGGCAAGACCGCTGCACACGCCTTCTCGGCATCCGGAACATACGTGGTATCGCTCTGCGTTACGATGGGCGTCGGCTTCGCGGCGAACGTAAGCTGTACGGAGAAGCCTGTCACGATCAGGGCGGCCGTTGGGCCCGGTGGTGGTGGGCCTTCGTCGCCGCCATCAAACTTCCAGCCTGTCGTAGACAGCCAATCGGCTTCGACGCTGCAGGGGGTCCCAAGGCTCTTGACACTCCAGGGAATGCCGCTGCCGCTGACGTTCGTGGTAATGTCGCTGCCGGAGTCGGGCACGCTGACCGACGTCGGCAACGCACACGTAATCAGCCTGGCCGACGTGCAAAGCTCGACGGGTTATGTGCTGGTGAATGGCGGCAACCAATTGCTCTATACACCAGACCCTATCGGCACATTCGAATTCACGTTCAAGGGTCACGACGGGGTAGCTGAATCGATCCCGGCCACAGTTTCGATCGACGTCGTCGCGACCGGCGAGTTGGAGGTGACGCCGGCCGGCGGTCTGAGCAGTTCCGGCTCGGTCGGCGGGCCGTTCAGCCCGACCTCACAGGCGTACACGCTGAGCAACACCGGCAGTCAGGCCCTCAACTGGACCGCTGCCAGGACGCAGTCGTGGGTCACGCTGTCGGCCACGAGCGGCTCACTGGCTGCGGGGGCCTCGACCACCGTGACCGTGTCGATCAACTCCGGCGCCAACAGTCTGGCCGCCGGCAGCCACAACGACACCGTCACGTTCACCAACACAACGAATGGCAGCGGCAACACCACGCGGACCGTGGCGCTGACGGTACAGTCGGAGGTGGGCGATCTGCAGGCTCCCTTTGCCACTCACGGTGTCACCGCGAATGGCCTCATTGCTCCGGACGAATGGAGTGATGCCCAGGTGTTCACAATGAATGCGTTGAACACCGTGCCGCCAGGCGTTATGACCATCGGCAGCACGGCGTCGTTGGAGGACACCTCTGCGACGGTCTATCTCAAGCACGACGACGACTACCTCTACATTGCAGTGGCGGTGACGGACGACTTTGTTGTCCCGACCGCAGCGAACATCTGGGAAGCAGACGTCGTCGAATTGTTCCTGGATCACGACAACAGTGCCACGCCCAACGTGGGCTTCAACCGCATGCAGTTTCTCGTCAACGCGGGTGGGCAAACCGGCTCCGGAGGTGCGAACCCGGCAAACAGTTGGATCGGAGCTGCGGCATTGACCAGCGACGGTTACAGCACCGAGTTCCGGATCTCCAAGGCGGCCTACGGTTTGACCACCGGCACATATGGCTTCGATATCGCGATCAGCGACGTCGAGCCTGCCGCGGGCAGCATCGAGACGCGCTACTGGTACTTCGCAACGGCCGAGGCAGCGACGAACGAGTCGCTCTGGGGTACGATTGTGCTGGCGCCTGGCGCAGGCGCGTTTTCCGTATCAGCGGCCGGTGGCCTGAGCAGTTACGGCAACGAGGGCGGGCCATTCGAGCCGCAAAGCATCACCTACACGCTGACCAACACCGGCGGTGAGCCCATCAACTGGGCCGCGGCCAAGACCCAGTCCTGGGTTTCGCTGTCCAATGCCGGTGGCGTGCTCGAAGCGGGCGCTTCGGATACGGTGCAGGTTTCGATCAACGGTGGTGCCAACAGCCTCGCGGTCGGCAGCCACAGCGACACGGTAACCTTCACCAACACGACCAACGGTGACGGAACCACCACCCGTGCGGTGAGCCTGAACGTCACCTCCGCCAACACTGCGCCGGCAGTGAACGCGGGGCCTGATCAGGCGATCATGCTGCCGACGATCAGCGTCAACCTCGTTGGCGCGGTCACCGACGACGGCCTGCCCGATTCGCCCGGCGCCGTGGCTTTGACGTGGTCCAAGGTCTCCGGGCCCGGGACGGTTGCGTTCAGCAGCACGACCAGCGTGAATCCGACGGCGACGTTCAGCGAAGCGGGGACGTATGTCCTCCGCCTGACGGCCACCGACGGTTCGCTGACCTCGCATGACGAGATGACGGTTTATGTGCTGCCTGTGATTACAGCGCAGGCCGACCCGTCTTCCGGCACCGCGCCGCTTGTGGTACAATTCACAGCGATGGAGGGTGGTTCGCCCGCCTCGACAGTCCCGGCGGATGCCACGTTCGACTGGGATCTCGGAGATGGCACCATGGCGACCGGCGCACAAGTCAGCCACACGTATACCAGCGGGGGCACGTTCGTCGCGGCGCTCACGCTGACGCTGGCCGGCGGCCTGGGCTCATTCAATTGCGCCCCGGCCACCACGGACGTCACCCCGGGTGGCGGCGCGACGTCGGGCGTGTTGACGGTATCTCCGGCGGGGGATCTGACGAGCATGGGCCACGAAGGCGGCCCGTTTTCGCCGCCGAGCATCACCTACACGCTGACCAACACGGGCGGCGAGTCCCTCAACTGGACCGCCGCCAGAACCCAGCCGTGGGTTTCGCTGTCCAAGACCGGCGGGACGCTGGCGGTCGACGCTTCGGACACGGTCGAGGTTTCGATCAACAGCACCGCCAACGGCCTCGCGGCGGACAGCTATAGCGACACCGTTACGTTCACGACGAACGCAGACGGCGGTACCACACGGGCCGTCGACCTGACAGTCCTCTTCCCGGCGATGACCACCGCCAGCCGCACCAGCGGCGTCGCGCCGCTGGGCGTCTTCTTCGACGCGGTCGACGAAGCCAACCCGGCCTGGACCAGCGGCGTGGTGCAGCCTGGCGACGGTGACTATGCCAGTTACCATTACGAATGGGATTTCGGCAATCCAGACAGTGGAAATTGGTCAACCGGCCGGAAGAATCCGGATGGCAGCTATCCGAGCAAGAACACGGCGACAAACTATCTGGCTGCCCATGTGTACGAAACGCCGGGGACGTACGCGGTTACGCTGACGGTAACCGACACCGACGGAGTGAAGCATCGGTACGCTCAGGTGATTACCGTCTCGGCGTTCAGCGGTACGACATACTACGTGTCCTCCTCCGAGGGCAATGATGCCAACCCAGGTACCAGCGAACAGGCCCCACTCAGGACGTTCGCGGCCGCGATGACCAAGCTGGCGACCAACACCCGCATCCTGTTCAAGCGGGGGGATAGTTGGAGCACCCAAACCGGGGCCAGTTTAGCCGGAATCCCCGGCCCCGGAATCATTGGAGCTTACGGCGATGGCAATCGTCCAGTTATTCAACTGACCGTAGCCGATGCTATTCTCGTGAACATAGCGGGGCAACCTGACTGGAGAATAATGGACTTGTATGTTCGGGGCGCGGGGACCCCCGGTCGCGGCATCGAAAACCACGGCCATCATGGGCTGACCCTGCGTTGTTATGTTACGAATTTTCGCAATGGAATTCATAACACCGGCTATGGCTGCGGGGTCTTGTCCGTTGAAAACGAACTTGTTGACAACACGAACTATTGCGCATTTACCGGAAGTGAAAGCTCTCGTCGTTCAGGATTTCTGGGAATAGATTTTGACACATCAGGCGAACATCTTATTCGTACCCATGTATCCAAGTTGTTGATAAGTCACTGTGCGTTTCAAGATACGCCCGTTCATGCGATTAAGGCATGCCCTGCTAGCGATGGCTCGCGATACATCGTTATTTCTGATAACTGGTTCTGGCCGAATACCGGTCAATGGATAGTCAGTGTTGGCGCGCAAGATAACCGTCCTGTTGCAGGTGTACCCTATGAACAGGTTGTCATCGAGCGCAACATATGGGTGGCGACTGGCGGCATAGCCGTTCAGTCACGCGGGGCCGACCATGTAACCGTGCGGAATAACCTTGCTCGAGGGCCGGATTATCTTGTCGCCTTTGGCGACGGCGTGCCGGGTTTCAGTACCTGGACGAACTGGCAGGTATATAACAATACCATTAGCAATCCTTTATCCTTCGGCCGTCTTGTATCTGGCGAAAGCGCTGTTAACCTGTCTGTCAAGAACAATATTATCTACACTCCCACGGATGTACATGATACCTACCTGGTCAACCTGACAGGAACGTCTGCTTCGGCTGCCGAGGTTACCAGCGACAACAATTGTATATACGCTCCCAATCGGTCGGGCGGGACCCTGATCCGTGTTGCGGATTCCTACTACACCCTCGCTCAGTGGCAGGCGTTAGGCAACGATGAGAACAGCACCACGAACGATCCATTGTTCGTGAATGCAGCAGGACATGATTTGCGACTGCAAGCGTTGAGCCCGTGTGTGGACGGCGGTGTGGATTTGCCGTGGGTGCGTTCGGACTACGGGGCGGGGATGCGACCGCAGAACATACGCACGGACATGGGAGCGTTGGAATACCCAGCTGGCAATTAAGGAGTGGGGTCATCCTTGAGGGATAGAGGTGAAGCTGATCTCCGTGGAACGTTCTGCCTGGGACAAGCCCGCTCGTGCGCCTCGATCGTCCATTGTGCCCGGCGGGCATACCACGCATCCGCGGAATTGTCTGCGCCGGCCGCAGCGGCAAGACGCATCTTGTCGATCAGCGCGCTCCGCTCCTCGCACCAGTCTGTTAGTACACGTGCCAGGGCTGCGCGATCGCCCCGAGGCACGCAGCGACCCGCCCCTGTTTCGTCAACCACCTGCTCGGTGTACGGCAGCGCGTAAGCGAGCAGCGGGCAACCGGCCGCGAAGGCGTCGAACACGGATCGAGGGGTCTCATCCGCGGTCGAGGTGAACAGGTACACGTGGTAAGATCGCAGCTCGCGCAACAGGGCAGGACCGTAGGGACGAGCACCGAGAAACCGAACATGCGCCCCCGCGCCCAGATCGTCCACCAGCGCCCGCAGACGACCGGTATCCGGGCCGTTGCCTATAATATCGAGTTGCACGGGAACTGCCTGACGGACCGCGGCATCCACGGCGCGAACGGAATCGTCAACGCGCTTGAAGTCCTCCAGCCGGCCGAGCGACAGGCACCGAAGTGGTTTCCCGGCACGAATCCGATCGATCTTAGCGGAAAGCTCGGTCGGTGGTATCACATCGTCGGACGGGTAGGATGTATCGTAGAAATCGCGGGCATTGCGGGCGAAGCGCCCGTACCGGGCATTCACCGCACGGCCCTTGAGCAGGGAGAGATCCGCCCTGGCCACTGCGCGACGAGCCCGGCGCTCGTAGACGGTGCAGTAGAGGCGCGTGCGGAAGCGATGGAGTAAGCCCCGGCCTGCGGCAAGGTCCAGCAACCGGCCCACCGCATCACCGTCTTGGACAAAGACGGTGGTGATACCGGCCTTAAGGCCGGCACAGAAGCCGACATACGCGTAGGGTTGCCAGAGATTGCCCATGCCAGCGTGCACCACCTCGGCACGGCGGGCCAGGTCGCGGCAGCGGGCACGAATCGCACGGTGGTGCCGCCAGAAATCACGTGCCCGCCAGCGGGTATCGCCAAGGCGCACGAAGGAAATACCATCGTCCGAGGCGTCCAGGCGATAGGGTTCTTGAGAACCGAGCGGACCGTCTCCAGGAGGCAATTCCGGTGCAGCCACGACGAGAGGCCCAAAGCGGCCATGGAACGAATCGCGCAAGAGTGCCAGTGCGCGGCCCCAATCGCTCGCGACCTCAGCGGCGCCGGGGCCGCAACTGCGAAACGGCACATTGATGACTACGAGATACACAAGCCGTTTCCTCTACGGCGTTCTCCGGCCCCTGCCCGGTGTTTGAATAGGCAGGAATGGGCCGCGTCCTGTGTTTCTGACCGTACTCCGTATCCGTGGGGTTGCGGCAACCGGAGAGTTCAGTACCAAAGCGGCACTGACCCAGAACACATACCCCAGATTTGTGGCGAAAAACACGTTGGTGAGCGAGAAGATTATGGCGCAGAACGAGAGGAAGACCAGTTCTCGGGGTATTCGGTACGCCCCCCCCCTCGCCGCCCGTAGTGTAGCCACGCCCTTTGCAAAGACGGCGATCACGAAGATGATAAACAAACCTCCCCCGATCCAGCCGCCCATGAGAAGCAGAAAGACGTACGAGTTATCCACTGACCATGCATCCTGGAGATGTTCATCGAGCTCCAGCGAAGCCAGTCCGCCAAAAAAACCCGCCTCCATAATCTTGTCGCCATAAATCATCAGGATGGCCAGCCGGTAACGCCCACTTTCAGCGGCGGTGTTGCCGGTCTCATCGACCAGTTGCTGAGTTGCCTGCCATTCTTGCGACAGCCTTTCCATCGCAAACGGGAAGACACATACACCCATGACCAGCAGCACCCCCAGGATCCCCCGCATTCTGATACGAAGAAGACCAAAGCCCAGCAGCACGCAAGCAAGCGCCAGCATCGGCCCTCGTGAGATGCTGGCAATGCAAGCCAACGCGCATAAGCCAGAGGCGACTATCGCCATTGGCCGGTGGACCGGGTTCAGCCAGCCCAACGACAAAAGAAGAAGCGCCAGCGAGGCAAAGATGGAACCCGCCATGATCGGGTGGTCGTATATCCCGGCAGCCCTCAGATACCCCCAGCGAAAGCCCCAGTAGTGCGGCACGACTCTAAGGTCCGCGCCGAGACTGTTCCAGAACGTCGTTGACACACGGGTTGCCAGGCGGCACTCAGCGATAGTGGCCAGCGCGCAAAGCGACATGCCGATACTTAGCGGAACCAGCGCCTTACGCAACTCTTCCCAATCGGGGAGGCACGCGCGCGTCAACAGGTAAGGCCCCCCCCAGTCCAAGGTCAGCCGGATCAGGCGGTGAAGGAAGCCCTTGGGATCAGTCTCCAGGCCATAGCTGGTCGAAAATGACAGGATAATCACCAATACGAACGTATCGAAACCTCGCCACTTCGGAACCAGGCGCCATGCCTCCCCACGCAGTGCTGCCCCCACGACCAAGCCATACAGTGCAGCCCTCTGTGGCGAAAGATCCGGAATCCCGTTGATGACCGCATGAATGGACTCGGGCACACAGAACAACATGGGCAGATAGGTCCAGCGGAACGCGCAACGGACACCGGCGAGCAGGGCAACTGCGAAGGCAAGAAGACCGAAACCCAGGCTGATAAACAACGGTGCCATCAGGAACTCAATTGCAGCGAGCCGTCGTACTGCCAGATCGTCAGCAAGCCCGGAACGGCAATATTAAGGGCGGCCGGCGGGGCATGATAGGGCCTGCTGCGGTATACCTCATTCTTACGTTGCATCTGATAGAGCAAGGCCGGCTGCTGTGGGCGGGGGATCCGCATATAGGCAATGTCGCCATGGTAGCACGCGGAAACTTCCGCGATATAGTCAACCCCGCGCGTCTTCAAGTACTCGTCCGGGTTACCCTCCAGAACGCTTGTCCAGTAAGCGCGCTCGTTTGCTTTCCCGTCGAGGTTGACCACCTGACGGAATGAGTAATAACCGACCAGGCCCGCATCCTTCATACCGATGACCGCATCTGCGGGCAGTTCATCGCGGATCCATTGCGCGGCCGCCAGCCAGGATGCATGCTTCTGGCCGACGTAGAAGATGCGAAGCCCGTTTAGGCAACCGAAGCCAACGAAGGCAATGACGCAGGCCGCGGCAAACGGGCGACGAACGGATGGAAGAGCGCTTGTGAGCAGGAACACGACCTGGGGTATGAGCAACACCAGCACCAGGCCATATAACGAAAAGTGCCACCAATAAGCCCCCCAGCTTACGCACATCGCAATGTAGGCATAATGAAACAGGCAGGCGAGTCCCAGCACAGGAAGAGATGACTCCGACAGCAATGCGACGCGGCCATGGGCATGCCGGCGAAGCAGGCCGGTGAGCAGCAAACACAGGCCGATGGTCATCAGAAGCAGCAGGCCGAGACTCTTGTTGTCCGTCAGTTCCAGCATGCGCCCGAGCGAGGGGGCCGCGGATTTAACCTGGCCGCTGATAGGCATAATCATCCCGAAATACGACAGGTTCCAGAGCACAAAAGCCCCGAAGAGCGGCAGGAAGCCGACCGCCATGCCGAGGCCGTGGCGAAGCACACAGCCTGCCTGGCCAGGCTCTCGCAGGATCCGCAGCATGACAAGGCATGCCGCCGCCGGCAACAGGAACGCCGAGTCCAGTCGAGCCAGTGTGACAACGGAAACCCCAAGGCCGAATACCAGTCCGCCCAGCATTCCCGAGGAAGGCCGGTGTATACGGTAGACACAACAGAGGTATACCAGCACGGAGGTACACGCTACCATCAAGCCCGTTTCCATGCCATTGGTCATGGCTCCAAACAGTGGTGGGAAAGCAAAGAGCAGCCCAGCCAGCCAACCCCACCCGGGGGCGAGGTACGAATTGACCAGGCGGATGGTGATATAGACGCTCAGCAGAGCGAACAGGAAGTTCAGCGATAAGATTAGCCGAATCGGCAAATCCGGATCGCTTCCGGCGAGGTAGAAGATGCCCGTGCATATCAGCATGTACAAAGGGTGAAAGCCGTTCGTGGGGGCAACCCCGTCAAACGTACAGCCCCGTCCCTCCACGATGTTGCGGGCAATAGTGAAGTAGTAGAACGCATCGTCGCTGCACATAGCGATGATCCACGCCCGGGGCATGATCAAAGCCCCCAGCGCGGCCAACAGAGGAATCGCAACGGCCAAGCGCATGGCCCAACTGGCGCTGCTGCTTGCTGCGTTGCCAGCAAACGTACAGGCGGTTGCCCGGTCCTTGTTCGCTTGAGTCTGTCTTGGGGACACCATCAGCAATTCGCTCCCATTGGGTTGCATGTCTCCATGCTCGAACTTGTCACGACCTTCAGGTGGGCCAACTGCCAGCGGCGTAGAGAAGCCCGGAACTTCCCGTCTCCGTACCGGGGACGGTGAAGCAAGCGGCTTTCAGATAGCCCGACAGGATGAGCAAGCACGGGCGGGTACCTGAAATGGCCAATGCTCTTGCCAGGAGCGCACAACAAGTCGGCTCAGTGTTTTCCAGCGGCACCGGTAGCTCCAACATCTGCCGAACCATGTCCCGATCCTCGACAGCAACAGTAGCCGCGCCTGCGCATAGCGGGGCACAAAGGCCGAGGTGGGCGATAGGCCGGCACAAATCGCCCAATGCCTGAGCGGGCAATGTTAACGCAGTCATGGCTATCGCTGTCCAACGATCAACAGCACTGCCAACTATCTGGCCGCGGGTATGGTGTCGCTGTTAGTGCCGATTGGCAGTCCATGGCTTTGCTGTTGATCGCTACAGTGACGGTCATCGGGCGCCGGCCGCCAGGCTGCCGCTGGTGGCCGAAAGGGTGATCTGCTTCCCAGCCACGTGGTCCTGCGCGTGCCCAACCGATAGCGTCCGGTCGTCTTCCATCCAATAGCGGTATCCACGGGCGGAATCGGCGATCAGCCAGCCCAGCGGCGTGAGTTGCGACGTCCGTTCCTGCCGGGTTCCACCCAGCCCAGGCTGCGGCTGGGCGCGGGCCAGATCGTGGTCCCCATCGCCGGCTTCCCCGAAGAACAGCGCCTTCAAATAGTGGAGGAGCTGCCCCCCCCCGGCCCAAGGATCGCTTCCTCTGCCTTCCGGAGTTACTCACTGTAAGCGCTGACAAGACACAAAACCTCAGCCCGCAGACGCAGGATCGGCAACTCCCGACACCATCCAGATTAAGAATACTGAACGAGTACGTAGTGCATCACACTCGAATTCTGAACGGTAAACTTCATCCTCGGCCCTTAGCGTTAGCGAGCCACTGCGGCCTGGAAACAAGTGGCTTTGGTACTGCAGCTTAATGCGCTCATATGTTCCCTCGACCACCTGTCGATCATAAACAGCATGATGTACTACATAGCGAACACCTCGATCATTAAGATAACTCCGCAGCCTGCCGTCCCGTAGCGCCTCCTGATACTCAATATTATTGACAATACCATCCAGATTGATGACCCGTCTTTGGCTGAAATAGCCAAACACACCCGCATCGCTCATCGCCAGAACAGTGTCCGCAGGAAGTGCGCCGCGTGCCCAGAGAGCGGCTGCATATGATTGCGCCTTCCATATCTGGCCCCTGGTCGGCAGTGCCGCCGCGTGCCTCGCACATCCGACAAGAATCAATGCAATGATAATGGTACTAATACTGCCTCGCACTCTGCGGGGAATACGCTCTAGAATCAGGACCATCAACACTGGTGCTAAGATGCATGCAAACCATTGATATGAAGCGAAGTGCCAGAAGAATACGCCCCATCTCATGAATAGAATGGTATGCGCACCATGCAAAACAACGTATATCGCCAGCACACTTACTATATCGAACTGAAAACGCATGCGTTCTATCACTTCAGCGGTACATCCCTGAGTGGTAGGTATACGCCTTCTATAATACCAGCCAACCATGAGCCATATTGCCGCTAGAGCAAGTAGAACAGCATTACCGCGAACGCGGAGAATCCATGTATAGAACCCAGGGTACGGAAACGACGTTTTCAGCGCGCCGCTAATCGGCATCACAGTTCCATAATAGGCGGCATTGTAGAGCAAGTAAGGAAGAAGAAAGCCGCATAGTCCTCCAAAGAAAGGCAACGCGAAACGTAACACGTCGTGATGGTTCTTTCCAGGCCTAGCTACCCTCAGGTATAATAGCACAGCGAGTGGAATAACCAGGAACACCATATCCAGGCGAGCGAGGACTGCAAGTCCGAGCACGCAGCCCAGGACTGCGGCTTGTGCGATTGACAGTGTGCTCCGATCGTAGGCCTGATGCGTGAAAAAGTACAATAGTGAGAGTGTAAGCACAAGGATGGCCGACTCCATGCCGTTGTGAAAGGTGGGAACGTAAAAGGCAAAAACGGCCATACTGACAACGAGCAGCCCGGGCGAGAGGATGCGGCTTTGGGTATACAGCAAAAGAAGCGCTGAGATGGCTATGAAGATAATCTGGACTATCAGTGCTAGCCTGTAGGCAAGCGTCGGGCATTGAGGGACGATAGAGTACAGACCAGCCAGCAGCCAAGTCCATAACGGCTGGAAACCGTTAGTCTCGTTCAGCCCGTCAAAGGTCCAGCCCAGACCGGACGAGTAGTTCTGTGCGATTTTAATGAAGTACCATGCGTCGTCGGGAAGCTTCGTAACGAGCAGTTCAGGCGGTGCAACGAGCGCAAATGCCGTGTGGCCAATGAGGACAAGAGAGAGGACAATTGCCGAAAGGCCAATCGCCCGCCGCGGCGACCAAGGACTTAGACGGTTCTGCGCATCGCATGGTCGCTCCGACGTGTCAGGCTCGATTAGGTTTGATCTCGGCGTACGCATAGGCTGTTGTTCCATTTAATGCATGTCGATGGCGGCGGAAATGGATGTTGGCCTTCATGTTGCCTGTTTTCTGGGGTATGGCCTTGCGCCTCCGCGTCAACGGAGGCCTTGAGCATGGCTGGTTTCTCATTAGCGCCAGGCAGGTGAAAGATGTCAAAACTAAGCGGGATTCAGGAGTGGCTGCACAGTAGCCCAAGAGAACGCCCAAAGAGGTGCAGTAGGCGAATGTGCAATCAAGACCGACTCCGGCTTCGCAGCATACACATGCCTATTCTGGTTCCAGTGGCCGTCGGAAGAGCCCCAGCCGTGCCATCTGCCAGCGGCGGAGGAACCTGCGGAAATCAAAATCGTTACAGCGTGGAGCACCTCGCAGCCAGGAACCCAGGTAACCCAGGCCGATGAGCAGGCCGCCGATGATCCATGGTCGCTCGAACATGCGGTACACCGTAATCGCCAGGGCGTAGAGCGGGTGGGTGCCCATGAAGTACTGGCCGTAGCCCCACCGTAGCCGGCCTCGCAGAACGCTATGGTGTGATGATCCCATTCGTCGCAGATGGCGGATGCGCAGATCGGCATCATGAATACTGGCGGCCCGCCAGCCGAGCATGCGGCAGCGGTGGCAGTCGATGCCGTCCCACATCACTTTCCGTACGAAACCGCCGATCTGGCGGAAGCACTCCACGCGATAGAGCTTAGCCGCCCCGAGCGAGAACTCATCGCCCGTTCGTTCCAATTGCATACCGTTGTCGGTCACCAGCCAGCATTTTCCGCTGGCGGTGCCGAGCCGGGGGTCGGCCTCGAACTTCTCGAACAGGCGTTCGAAGTAGGTGGGGCGGAACTCGAGATCGCCGTCGAGTTTGCAGACGTAGTCGAAGTCGGTGAGGTCAAAGAGGGCCAGGCCCTCGTCGAAGGCCTCGATGACGCCGCCGCCGAGCTTGCGAACGCCGCGGTCCGGCCGGCGGTAGAGCCGGATCCACTCGTGCTGCTCGGCCGCCCGGGCGGCGATCCCGGGTGTGGCATCCGTCGAGCCGTCATCGACGATCAGCCAGACCGCCGGGCGCACGGTCTGGGCGACCATGCTGTCGATCGTCCGCTGGAGGTACTCCGCCTCGTTGCGCACGGGGGAGATGACCAGCGAGCGACGATAGCCAACGGGGTTTGCCTGGCTGAGTATGGTCGTGCCTTCCTGGGCACGTGCTTCAGGCGGCATAGGTAAACGCCTCCATCAAGCGATCCAGGTTGATATCCGTGGCAAACTCCTGCCGGACCCGCTCCCTGCCCGCCTGGCCGAGCGCCGCGCGATGAGTTGGATCTTCCAACAGCGCCCGGATGGCATCGGTCAGACTTTGACGGTCGGCGGGCGGGACGAGCAGGCCCGTGCTGTCGTTGGCAACCAACTCACGAATGGCAGGCAGGTCTCCGGCAATGACCGGTACGCCTGCGGCCATTGCCTCCATGAGGACCACGGGGATGCCATCGCGATCACCATCGGCTGCAGGCCGACAGGGCAGGACGAAGAGGTCTGCTTGGGCAAGCTCGTCCAGAACCTGGCTGTGGCTCTTTTCGCCGCAGAGCTCCACCCGACCGGCAAGCGGGGTCGAACCGGCCAAGTCGGCCAGCCGGCTCTGCTGGGGGCCGTCACCGATCAGCCGGCAGCGGAAAGACATGCCCTGCGAGGCAAGCACGTGCAGTGATTCGAGCAACGTGTCGAAACCCTTCTTGGCTACCAGCCGCCCCACGCCGAGGATTAGGGGAATGGCGGTCCCATTCGACCTGACGGTGGACGGCACATCCACACCGCAGCGGACGACGGGGAGCCGCTCGTCGCTCAAATCGGGCAGAAGCTCGCGGTAGAACCGCCGGTGCCAGTGGCTGATGCAGGCAACAAACCGGGCGCGTTGAAGCTTCTCCTTCAGCAGCGAGCGACGGACGAAGAGATCGTTGGCGTGACCCGTGAAGCTGAAGCCGACACCCAGTTGGCCGGCGGTGTACATGGCGAACGTCGCCGGAACATGGGCGAAGTGGGCGTGAATGTGGGTGATGCCCAGCGGACGCAACCGCCGGGCCAGCGCCAGCGAACCGACGCCCTGGATCAGAAGCTTCAGGCGAGCCATAGGACGCTCATCGGCGGCAAGGGCATCACGAACGACCCTCCAGGCGGTTTGCACCGATCTGGCGGGAGCCGACCAGCACTCGGCCAGCGCGTTCACAAGGAGCCTTGCCAAGCCACCGCCATAGATCGGCACCGCCTCGTCGGCCAAGGCTTCCACTTGCGGGTCGCCGATAACGGCGTCAGTCGGGCGAACGGTTACCACACTCACACGCAGGCCACGATTCCTCAGTCCGAGGATCTCGCGATAGACGAATGTCTCGCTGACCGCCGGCACGACGGGGGCTATGTACAGGATGTGATCGCTTGGGCATGGACGTGAGTCGTTCTCCACGTTGTTACACCGTTTCCGCGGGCTGTTGTGACGAACCGCGGAAACGAATCACCCTGGCGGGGATGCCAGCCGCAATCACGCCCGCGGGAACATCTTTGTTGACAACACTGTTGGCCCCGATGACGGAACCATCGCCAATGGACACCCCCTTGAGGATGACTGTGCCACGTCCGATCCAAACATCAGCGCCGATGATGATCGAAGCTGAGCGATGGGGCTGGATCCGGATCGGCACACCCGGCTCAATACCATGATCGGAGTCGCGGATACTGGAATATTCGCCAATCAAAGAGTCATTCCCGATCAGAATGCGGGTTCTCGCCACCAACATGCAGCCCGCGTTAATGCGAACATAGCTGCCGATTTCGATGCGCCCGCTGTCCACCGTTTCGAAATAGACGTCCCGGCCCAACCGGCAGTGTTCACCAAGCCTCAAGGAAGCACGGCCAGCGGTGCGGACCGGCCCATCGAGCTGTGTCGTTGGCGGGATTGTACCCAAACAAGCTGCGCGTAACCGAACAAGTCGCCCGAATCGCAGGGGCAGCCATGCCATAGTCTGCCCGAGGCGCCAGAGAGGTAAAGCTATTCCCGCAATGGAAGACATCAACTTCCAGAAGAGCAACTTCATGTTCAGCGAACTGTCCTCTGCTTGAGGTGCAACCGGTATTCGGAGTTTCATCCGTAGCCCAATGCCTTATACTCGATCAGGCCTGTGCGGCGGCCGCGTAGGTGGTTCAAGTGGTAGACTACCACCCCTATACCCTCAGGAAGTTTTCCGAGTAACACAAAAGTGGCAGAGAGCGCAGCCAAGCGGACAGAATGGCCTTGGCCGCGTACCCAAAAATACGTACGAAGCCAGAGCACAAAGTACGCTATAGTCACCATGAAGGCACCTGGTCCTATTATACAGGCACCCACGGCAACAAAGAGGGGCAGCAGTAGTCCCCAGAAGAGGGCGCTTCGGGTCGATCGGATGGCGTACCGCTCAACCTCATGCCCGTGCATTGCAGCCCCCTCCGCATAAGCATGACCCGTACGTACCTCACGCTTCCACCATTGACTAAACCTCAGCATGGCTGCGTCGTGATGGGCCATATCCGGCAGCAGGCGAAGAATCACCCATCCACTCTGCCTCATCCGGTAGCAGAGTTCCGGCTCCTCACCTGCAATCAGAGACTCGTTGAAGTATTCGACGGCTAACAGAGGCGCAACGCGCATTAGTGAGATTCCGCCGCAGGTGGATGCCGCACCCAGAGGGCGATCCCAATCGAGGTCGCAGAGTCGATTGTAAAGCGAAGCTTCGGGATGCCGCTCTCGGACGCGGCCGAAAACGGCGGCGGCATCAGGCCGGTCCGCCATCGCCTGCAACCCAACCTCGAACCAGCCCTCGACCATCTCGCAGTCACCATCCACGAACTGCACGAACTCCAGCCCCGGGGAACGTTCAAGCAATCGTGCCAAGCCCGCGTTGCGGGCACGGGCGGCGGTGAAGGGCCGAGCAGCGTCCAACTCAACGACGTCCGCCCCCAGCGAGTGTGCGACCGCAACACTACCGTCCGCCGATCCGGAATCCACGTACACGACTGGATAGCCCTTCCCCAGCACCGACTGAAGAGCCAAGGGCAGTCGTTCGCCTTCGTTTCGGCCGATGACCACTACGCCCAACGGACTCACTTGACTACCTCCTCGCGCGACAACGGCCTGGCTGTGGCGATCCGTCGGAACCCCGCCTTCTCGATGCTGCGAATGGAGGGTCTGTTGTACACCTTGCAGTCTGCATATGTGCGTGCACCTCCCTTGGCTTCGTGTGTGATGATGTGCCGCATCATTAGTGGGCTGATACCCCTTCCACGAAACTCGGAGACTGTGTTGACCCTGAAGATGATAAGATCATGATCCTGGAGCGGGACAAACCATCGCCGAAGATGCCGGCCCAGGCAGCACAGTTGCGATCCGGCAATCTTCCCATCAAGCACGGCGACCCACAACACCGCCCCCTGTCGCATCCACCGCAAGTGCTCCTGGACATGCACGTCTCCCTGAGCCTCCTTCAGAGCATACAGTTGCTCGGGCGGAATGGATTCCGGCGTGGCGTAGCGGGCAAACCGCAATTCCTCGGGCATGCTCAGCGTGTCTGCCTCGCTCTCCTCGTGCACAAAGATGTAATTGCGGTTATGCATGGTTCGCAGCCACAAATCGCGGCCGTAGCGAAACGGCTTTGTTGCTGCTTGCCTGAGCAAGCCGACGTACCCATACTTCGTATGGAGATCCCTTAAGCGAACAGATAACAACGGCTGTGCTCCCACTCGCGGTGGTCAAGAGAATCGGCGGCGACGCACCACCCGCATTATGCTTCGGCCAGGCAGCCGTGCCAAGCCGTACAAGCGGCTCCGGCGAATGAAAGACTCTGACCGACGGCACATCATTCCTGCCCAATTGACCAACGAAGGGAGTTCCACCGCGCCCTCCGCGACCGGAATCGCGCCCGTGCGAAGGCGAGTCTTGTGCAGATGGTCTCCCTTGCCCATATCAAGAATCGTTATGCCACGATGGGGAGCCGTCTTCGCAGCTTCGATGCGCAACTGAACACCGGGAGAATACCTTGCCAAGTTCGGCCGGTGCGAAGGAAACCACCAGTGCCACACACTCGCGGATCGCATCCCCATGTGAGCCGCTCCGAGTTCCCCATTCACATACAGCGCTGACAATACACCGGAAAACTCGGGACCCGTGGTGAAGAGAATCCGCTCCAGCAAACTCCTTGTCCATTTGAAAGAGAAGATATCCGGAAGTGAGGAGCGCACATACTGGGCCGACTTCCACGCGAGGAGCTGCGTGAGAACGCTTGGGTCTGTTACTGATTCGCGGAACACCACCGGTCCATGCTCCCGCTCGAGTTGGCGCCTACGCTTCTCGGCTCGTCGAAGCACATCCGAACCTTCTTGTTGCTTGAGCCTTCGGTATTCCTCAAAACCACCGCTCAGATCGATAACGTGTGACTCCGATGTCGACTGCACATGATCCGCGAAGACCTGCTGATTCGGCACCAAGTGGTCAAAACACCACGATTTGAGCCCGCACTGTCTCAACAGGTCACGGGCGGGCAACGAAGAACTCCCGACAATTCCGTGATAGTCAGAGAGCGCCCCCCCGACTGGCCGACCGTTGCCCAGGATGTTTCGCTGAAAGGGAAAGAACCCTTCGACTGTGTTCCCTGCTCTCAATACTCCGACGAATACGTCACTTCGAACGGTAGCCACCGCCATCGTGAACTCGGGACAGAAGTAGGGGCTGCTCAGAACAGGATCCGACTTCTGCAGCACACGCCACCGAGACATCAGATCTTCGGAGAGTTCGCGGCCCGGTATCACTTCTAATCGCGCCATGCACGCCACCACCGCATATCTCCAAGACCCATGGCGATCTTTCGTCCCGCCGGAAAGCGCGGTAACAACATGCCGTAATCCATCGCTTTGTGTGGTACTTTCGAATCCGCTCACCATTCAGGCGGGTTTAGCCGGACACCGAAAGAGGGAAGACTGCAAACGCAGCCGCAATTCCCCGCGCGACCTCCTGCCTGTGAGCAACCGCGCAAAATCCCGGAATGCCCTGGCGGCGAGATCTATCAGCTCCACGCTGCTGGCGGCAATCCAGCCATGATGCTTGACCAAGTAATAGAATCGACTTGGGTAAAGATGTTCAACGAGACAGCCCCCATCCGGCAGGTCTGGGCAGACTCTTCTGGCGCTCGAATTGCTGGCGTGATGAGCCACGGCCTCGCCCACAGCCCAGAGTTCAGCACCGGCGAGCCGCGCGCGCAGGCAGAGATCGGTCTCCTCGAAGTAGAGGAAGAATCGAGGGTCGAAGCCATTCAGCTTCCTGAGGAGATCGGTTCGAGCCAGCAGGCACGCCCCGCACAGCCATTCCGCCGCAAACGGTGGACTGCCAGGCACGATCGGTACTCGCCACGACAATGCTCCCTTGATACCCATTGCGTCCAGAATCATGCTGCGCGGAGTGGGCAGCTCACCTGCATGCTGGTAGTTGCCAGCAGCTCTCCGTATTGCCGGAGCGACAATGCCCGCTTCAGGGTGCTCGTCGAGAAAACGGACTAGGACTTCAAGATTCCCGGCATCGAGAACCGCGTCAGGATTCATGAGGAGGACGTAGGGCGTATCCACATGAGGCAGGCCGGTATTCAACCCCCGGCCATAGCCGACGTTCTCCCGGTTTGCAATCAGCTTGACCCACGGATGTTCGCGTGCAACGAACTCGACCGTGCCGTCGGTGCTGGCGTTGTCCACGACGATTGCGTTCAGTAAACCCCGCAGGTGTGAATGCTTCGCCGCTTCAAGTGCACTGTCTACCGTGTCCTGCGACAGATAGGTTACGAAGATGGCCGTGGTTTTGGGTGTGCTCATGCGCGTCCCACCAATCTGCGGGGCAGGTCCGGATACGCGCCGCTGGTGACCAGGCCCAGCAGGCGAGTGGAGCAGGGTGCTGCAATCCGCGGCAGGCAGTATCGGTCTGCAGCGGCCTTGACAACAGGATCCTCGCAGGCGATTGCCGCTGACTCCAAGCCCACATCAGCCAGCATTCGGCTCAGGTCTCTGTTGGCACGGCTGTAGGGAAATGAGAAGTGTCGCGGCGGAAATCCCAGGTTGACCCGAAAGTCCTCAATACAACCGGCCAATTCTGCAGCAACGACATCATTGGAATGAGCGGTCAAGTCGAGGTGGTCACGCGTGTGTACACCCAGTTCAATGGCTGGGTACCTGGCTCGAAGCGTTCGCACATCATCCCAAGTCATGGTTAGACGCGGCGGCATGCCGTATGGACGGAGTTGTCCCTCGACCTCGGCCAGAAGGGCGTTGCGGTCGGCCAGGTTTCCGGTCAAGAGGCGTTGCTTGAGCCATGCGTAGGCCGCGGACCTGTCAAAAGTTACGCCCAGATTCCACACGGCGCCTCCGGCGCCGCCGAGATCCAGATCATCCTGCGTGCGGCTTACAAAAGCACCGTAAAGCTGATCGATCCATTGCGACTGGCCACGCGAAATGTACCCGGTGGCCAGATAGACCGTTGCGGGAAAAGAGAAACGAGCCAGAAGCGGTGCTGCCGTCGAAAGCGTATCCAGATACCCATCATCGAACGTTATACTCACTGTTCCGGCGGACAAGCAGTCACCTCGCTGAAGCGCCTGAAGAACATTACTCAATGGTACGACTTTGCGGTGTCTATTGAGATAGGACAGATGACGTTCAAAGACTTCAGGTGGAAGATGATTGGCTGGATCAATCCATGCGGCCGCATCCTTGCCTGCTACACTATGATACATCAGGATCACTGCCCCACGCGTCTGTGTTGCACGGACGTACAAATCGTCCGCGCCCACGATGTGAAGCATCTTCTCAAAGCAGATGAGCGCGCTGCGTCGCCGAGAGACGGCAGCGTGCGTATTGAGCCTCTCGTGGTTGCTGGGCGAAGAAAACTGGGAACGCTGGCTGATCAGGGAACGCTCCTGTGTTTTCTGGTCGCACAGGCGACGCTTGTGGCTTGGTCCTGTCTTGCGAGCCGAGGCGTCATACTCCCTCCGCCGGCGTGCCATCGGGCGTGCCGGGATCATCGGGGGCGACGCAGCTCATGGCGGCGGCCGGGGGCACCGGTGCGGACGAATCAAGATCCACTTCGTCCATCAGAATCGCGGGCTGACGCAGTTGGGCCGCGATTCGACGCTTCGCGAGGATGTCGCGGAATACCCGCTCGGCCTGGTCTTCGCTCAACCGGGTCGCCGCGGCGGCGTCGCGCGCTGACACGCCGTGCGACAGGGCGTAGAGCAAGAGATCCATCTGGGCATACGGGACCGCGAAATAGAACTCTTCCTGCGTCTGCGGCAGGCTGTACGTTTCCGTGCTGGGCGGCCGGCAGCAGATCTCCTCGGCGACACCGAGATACCGCGCCAGCGCGTAGACCTGCGTCTTGTACAGATGAGCGATGGGCTTCACGTCGGCCAAGCCGTCGCCACCCCGCACAAAGAAACCGAGTTCATACTCCAGCCGATTCGGGGTTCCGACGACAGCGTAATTCAGTCGCTCGGCGTGGTAGTACTCCATCAGTTTTCTCGTCCGCTGCTTCATGTTGGTGGCCGCCACCACCTGCAGATAGACGTCCAGCGGCATCCGCCGACGTTTCTGAGTTCCGTCCGGCATCTCGGCGACAAGCTCGAAGAAGTTGACCTGCTCCGAATGCAGGGGGCTGCTCGACATGACAATTTTCATCCTTCCATTCTCAGCGAAGTCTGGAAAGATACGCCTCACGGCCTCGTGTCGTCTGCGATAGCAGCCCGCTGCATCCAGCATCGGCGAGATATCCTCGATCCGGTACTCCATCCCGAGCGTCTCGCACACCTGGCGGCCGAGCTGCGTCGCACTGTCCGTCGAGTCACGGTCCGGCAAGAGCAGTCCGAACACGCGCTCCGCGCCCACGGCACGGACGGCCAAAGCGGCGCACACAGCCGAATCCACGCCACCACTGACGGCCACCAGCAGACCTCGCCGTCGAAGTCGGCGAGCCGTAGCCTCGCGAAGGGATTGCGAAACCTGACGGGTGACCGACGCGCAATCGATCGCCAACGCATTCGCGCCAAAACCGTTCGGTTGAGTCGGGCCCATGAATCAGCTCCCTCGTTCCGATGGTCGTGGCTCGGCAGGCTGCGGTGCCGGCGCCCTGACGACACACACGTCGGGCCGCACCTGCTCAAGCCGTCGATAGGCCGCCGTCGCTTCGGCGCCGAACGCCTCCAGAAAGAAGTGTCCGAGCAATTGCAGGGACAGCAGGCCGATCAGGGCCATCTCCTCGCGTTCCGCCGACATCCGTCCGTTCTGCCGCCGGGCCTTGTCCACCAGCTTCCGAGCGGCGGTGGGGGCGGCCAACCCCAGACGCGTCAAGGCCGACGGCGAGAGCAGCTCCTCCACATAGTCGGGAGCGGCAGGCCCAAAAAACGCCTCGGTCATGGGGGCGCGGTATGGCTTCTTCGGACGCTGCCCAATCTCAGGCGGCAGATGCCTGCCCGCGACGCGCCGAAGAAGAACCTTGTCTTGCATCCCCCGCAGCTTGAGTCGCGAGGGCAAACCAAACGCCAGCTTCACGAGGTCGGGATCGAGGAACGGATAGCGCACCTCCACGCCATGGGACATGGCCACGCGGTCCCCCTGTGAACACAGCAGGTAGGGGGTCATAAAACTGGCAATTTCCACCGCTTGAGCCCGCGACAACGTCGGCCAGGCGCGCCATCCGTCCGGCAAGGCGTCCTCCAGTTGCGCCCGCCAGCGGTCCGGCGCTACATCACGGCGAATATCAGGTGAGAGCACAGCCATAGTCCAGGCACTATTCCGCCAGCGAATCCGGTGTGAGTAGAATGGATCGTGGACCTGGGCGAGATCCTGCCCGAAGAACTGTCGCCACATTCCCGTCTGCCGCTGGCGCTCACCGCCGACGTCCGGATAAAGCCGCGATAGGAGCAACGGCCGCCACTGTGAATCGGGTTGCCTTGCCCAGAATCGACGAATTCTGTCCTCTTTGAAAATATCGTACCCCGCGAACAGTTCGTCCGCCCCCTCGCCGGTCATGACCACCTTCATCCCGTTGTCCCTGACCAGCTTAGACAGCAGGAACAACGGCGCCGGGGCGGTTCGCAGCAGCGGTGTCTCACAATGCCAGACAACTTCCGGCAGCGCCTCGGAAATGTCTCGCGCGTGGCAGATTATCTCGTGGTGCCGTGTCCCCAGCAGCGCCGCCATCCGTCGCTGGTGGGGGGTTTCGTCGAATGCCGGATCATCAAACCGGATCGCGAACGTCTGGAGGGAGTTCTCGTTCGCCTGCCGAACGAAATGCCCGATTACGGAGGAGTCCAGGCCTCCGCTGAGATACGCGCCGACCGGCACATCCGCCCGCAACCTCAGGCTCACGGCGTCTCGCAAGCGGGCCTCGAGCAAATCGGCAGCGTCGTCCGGCTTCATCAATGCCAATCGCGCATCTTCCGCCAGATCGGGGCGCCAATAGACTGTCTGCACGGCTTCCAGATCGCCCCGGAAACACAGGGCGGCGCCGGCTCGGACGCTGAAAACATTTTTGAATACCGTGCATGGCGCGCAGGCGGCCCAGCCGGTGAAGACCTGGGCGATGCCGTCGGCATCCACCTCCGGCTCCAGATCCCCGCTGGCGAACAGCGCTTTGACCTCGGATGCAAAAAGCAGACGATCCCGAACGCGCGTGTAATGAAGAGGGATTATGCCCAAGCGGTCTCGCACAAGCCAGAGGCAATGGGAGCGATTGTCCCACAATGCGAAAGCGAACTGGCCGTTGAAACGCACCCAGGCCTGCTGCCCGTATTGCTCGTAGGCGTGAACAATGACCTCGGTGTCGCTCTGGGTATAGAAGCGGTGGCCGAGGGCCTCCAATTCCCGGCGCAGCTCCAGGTAATTGAAGACCTCTCCGTTCAAGATGACCCACACGGACTCATCTTCGTTATGAATGGGCTGAGCCCCGCTGACCAGGTCAATAATGCTCAGGCGGGCGTGGGCCAACCCGACCCTTCGGTCCTGGTAGAGGCCGTAGCCATCGGGTCCGCGGTGTCTCAACATCGCAACCATTCGATGAAGCTTCTCGATCGCAGGAGGCTTCGAAGCGGGTTCAACCAGGATGCCGGCGATGCCGCACAAGGCGTCTCTCCTTCGGGCGCGTCCTTACGTCGCGGGGCTCTGTGGCGCGCCGGCTGACGCCAGGGCGCTCTTCTTCACCTTGCCCGACTCCGTTGTCGGCAGACTGTCGCGGATCTCGACGTACTTCGGCACCATGTAGTTTTCGAGATGGGCCCGGCAGTGTTTGAGGACGTCCGACTCGTTCAATGCGGCGCCTTCGCGCGGGACCACAAACGCCTTGATCGCCCGCCCCTCGATGGGATCCTCGACACCGACCACCGCCGCAACCGCGACCGCTTCCATTTCATGAAGCACGTTTTCGATTTCGCGCGGACTGATCTTCTCGCCCTTGCACTTGAACACATCATCCTTTCGGCCGACGAAGTAGAGAAATCCTTCTTCGTCCATCCTGAACAGGTCGCCGGAATAGAGGACCTTTTCGCCCGGGATTTCGCCGTCGCGGAGACGTTCATCCGTTTCCCTGGGTTTTCCCCAGTACCCCCGCATGACATTGGCGCCACGGATCACGAGTTCACCAATCGTCCCCGGGCCCACCCGGCGTCCCGCCTCGTCGACGATGTAGACCTCGGAGTTCGGCATGGCCTTGCCGACTGACGTAACTTTGTCGTGCAGCCGGTCCGGGGCGAGATAGCTGACACGTGTGCATTCCGTAAGGCCGTACATCGAAAACACACACACGCCCGGAAGAACCGACTGCAATCGGCGGATATGCGCCGGCGGAAACGCAGCGGCCGCGTTGCTGATATAGCGCAGGGAACTCAGGTCGAGCCCCTCAAACGGGGCGAACTGCAATAGCGTCGCGAATATCGTCGGCACCCCGGGCAGGCCGGTGACGCGATGGTCAGCCATATCCTGCAGGATCTGCCAGGGGTACGCGAAGCCCTGCTCCAACAGGACCGTGAAGCCCACCTGGCCGCCGGTGATGATCTGGTACAGGCCGTAGCCGAAGGAAAGAGGCAGCATGCAAATGACGACATCTTCCGGTACGTTTCCGAGATACGTGGAGATGGCCCAGGCGGTATTGACCATGTTGTGGTGGGTTAGCATAACCCCCTTGGGGTCGCCGGTGGATCCGGAAGTGTAAATAATCGTACACAGGTCGATATCAATGAGGCCCGGATCCGATGGCGTTGTGTGCGGTCCGGCAATGATCTCCGAGAGAACCAAGCCGGCAACGCATTCGTCTGTCGGACACTGCGTCCAGATGATCGCGGGAGGGGAGAGGGTCTCGGCCAGGGCCGGCACCAGCGCCCGTGAAAGCACGGGATGGGCGATGACCGCCCGGACTTCACAGTCATTGAGCATGTACGCAAGCTTGCGGGCCTTCGTGGTCGGATTGATCATGACGAACACGCCGCCGGCTTTCAGGATTCCGAAGATGGCAACGGCCGCCGCCGCACCGTTCTCCGCGAAGACGGCCACCCTGTCTCCCCTGGAAATCCCTGCTCCCTGCAGCGCCGTCGCCAAGCAGTCACTGGCTTGGTGGATCGCGCGAAAGGAGAGTGTCGCCCCATCCGAGATGATCGCCGGTTTGTCCGGGAACTGCCCGGCTGACTCGACCAAGAAGTCGTGAACGAGTTTCATCGGGATTTCCTTCTGTCTCGGTGTGCTGAACCTATGGTCGAGGAACCGCCTGCTGTTCGCCGCACTCCGGCTGGCATGGCTCATCCGTGCTCACATCCGCGCTGGCCTGCTTGCGTCGCACGTAGTCGGCAATGTGACGGATGCTGTCCATGTTGGATGGGATCATTTCCTCATCGGCAACCTGGATGCCGAAGGTCTTCTCGATGAAGAGGACCAGTTCAAGGACGCCGGTGGAATCGATCACGCCCGAGCCCAGAAGGGATTGAGTGGGCTGTATCCCGGCGCCGTCCCCCAGCAGGAATGCCTCTGTGATAAAACTCAGGATCTGATTTTCACAACTCATGTGCCGTCCTCGCGCGTCTCCGTCTTTCCGCTTCGAGCCGCGCATGCGACAGAGCGAAACCCCGAATAATCTGCCCGAAACCGCTACCGGGCCGTATTCAAGCCTGTTCAGTCGCCACCGCGGCAATTTGCGGGCTGCTGTTTCCGTGCCCCCATCAATCGTGGTCATCCAGAGACGGATGGCGGTAGCACCGGCACTGGTCTATTCCGAGTGAAACCCGCGGCAGGTGCTACGGGCCGGCACGGAGGAAGCGTTCCGCTACCGTGTAGGGCGGTTCATGCGCGGATGACCGGACAACCGTGCGAGGCGGAACGTCTTTCTTGACCACAACACCAGCGCCTACGGCTGCGTCCTCGCCGATGGTGACACCATGCAGAACGATGGACCCCGCCCCGACCGTGGAACCTCTCTTGAATGTGGTTTGAGCTTGTCTTGCACGAATGACACGCGTCATGGGCTTGTTGGGATATCCTTCGCCGATGTTCACGTGGGTGAGAATCACGGAGCGCATGGCGATCGCCGCGCTCTCTTCGATAGCGATCCTGTCGGTGAGATCCAGGAACACTTCGGGGCCGATGTAGGCATTCCGGCCAATAGTCAAATTGCTGAAATCCTTGCCGACAACGTAAAGCGTGATCCACGGACCGATCGACGCGATCTCCGGATGGATGTTCGCACCGAACTTCGCGAGAATCTCGCGCGTGCGCTGCGCCGAAGCGCATGATTTGAGGTGGCGCACCACATCACCTATACCGCCACGGGAATACAGATAATCTGGATCGGGATACTGCTGAGCGGCCCAAAACCGGTACCTCAAGTACTTGGCAAGCCTGTCAGGAATCATATGGTACCCACATCAAAGTTCAGTCGCCGCCGTCCGCTCCGGTTCGGGAGCAGCGATCCTTTATTGGCCGCACGCAGCCGTGACGGCCGACACCACAAAACCGTTCGCTCGTTGGCTCGGAGAACCCCTGCGAGAAAGGAAGAAGAAGTTGAGAAGAGGTGGCTTTGTCATACTAAACAAATACAACGGAATCAGAGCTGGCGGTTTTTACTTTCTCCGGATCGTCGCCACAATGAGCAGAAGCTGCTGACGCCTCGGTCACAGTTGAGCCCTGCTCGATCCAGTAGGCGATGGAGACCCGAAATATCGACATCATAGTGCATCGGAGCGTCATCGCTGGGTCCTGATAAATCGATGAGGAGGACGAGCAGGCCACCGGCACGTACGGCACCTGCGAGTGCTTCCACTGCCTCAGCTTGCACCACCGGTGGCAGGTGCTCCACAACGGCATCGGTGTAGACGATGTCATACTGTCCTGGTATGTCGATACGATCGACCTTTGCCTCGATCATCGACACTGGCAACCGATACTTCTTGTACCGCCATGCTGCGAACTCAAAGGCGAGCCCCGGCAACTCCATGTAATACACCTGCTTGCCCATACGCGCCGCAATCTCGCAGAAAACCCCAATCCCGCCTCCAAAGTCGAGCAAGTGACGCCCGCAATGGCTGTTGATCGCATCTAAGATCATTGGATCGAAGCGGTTCAGTTTGTCGATGACCATCTCTGGGCGTGCATTGGCTGATAGTGTGTCGAAAATAAAGTTCTGGGATATCTCGTAGAACTGAGCGGACTGTCGTGCGGACGTCTCGCCGCCTACCTCTTTCCATTCGTCTCCAATGAGACGATGGCACGCGGATACCCGACTGCAGACATCAGTCAGCGGTATGCTAGAGAACTCCGAGAAGTCCTCCACCACCACATCGCCGGGATGATAGGTATACGGGGTTGCGAGAGTTGAACGCAGGCCAACAAGACGTTTGAGCAGACTGAGGAGAGTGAGCCGGTTCATGCTAAACTCCCGTTCCGTTGGGCGTCCCGTCGCCTGATAGCGGATTTGAAGCCGCGCGAGGCCGGACGGTCGCCCCCACGAAGAAGAGGGTAGGGGTCGCATGGCAAGGAGTGCAAGAATAATGCCGCACCCCAGTTCACAGTTGAGCCATGGTCGGCCGGTCTCGCTCCGGACCCACCACTCTGCGTTGACCGGGCAAGACCAGGCCAATGAGCCGCCGCCTTTCGTGGTCCACAAAGGTGCCGTACCATAGCCCCAGTCCCGCAACCAGGCTGAAAACGAATCCCCACGCTGCAATCTCGAACAGGACGCCCCACCGGCCAGACCAGGGGGGTGTCATTGTGTCAGCCAGCGGCCTGAGCGCGATCGCAGCCAATGTCACGCTCCCAGCGATCAGCGCCGGCCTCAACAGGGTGACACGAACGTAGTGCAGGAGAGAAAGCCCCTCCGAGCGGTGGAACGCCACAAGAAACCACGCCGCCGAGAATACCTGGCCAATGGTGACGGCCAGTACCATGGCCCGGTAGCCGCCCCACAGGAAGGCGACGACGAGCAGTATCAGTGTTGCCGGAACGCCCACCATGGCATACAGCATTTCCAGCCGGAGCATCCCCTTGCCTCGCAGGCTTGCCGTCCCCACACCGGTCATGAGAACAAGCACGGCCGCGCCGGCCGCGACACGAATTGTCCAGGCTGCCAGGGGAACCTCCTGCCCGGTCCACATCAGCAAAACCCGATCCGCAAAGGCGAACAGGAACCCCATGCACACCATGGCACATGCGGCGACCAGCTTGGAACTCAGCGTGTAGAGATTGTGCCATCTCTCCGTGTCCTGGCCGGCGTGGATATTGGCGAAGGCAGGCATCAACGGCGCAATGATGGCGCCGCTTGCCGTCTTGCCGAGGGTCAGCAGCTTGTTGGCCAGCTCATAGATGCCCAGGACCGATACGCCGAACAGGGCCGCCATCAGCATACGCACTCCCTGAGACACCATCAGATTCAGTATGGAGAGCAACTGGAAACGCCCCCCCAGTGAAGCGATCTCACGACACCCGGCGCGGCTGGCCCACAACGGGGAGACATGCAGACGGGGACAGAGTCGCCAACACAGGACCCGACCCCCAAGCGTTCCGATCACCTGACCGCACAAGTGCCCCACCGCGAGCCCCAGCAGGCCGTACCCCCTCGAAAGCAGCAGGAACGCGACGCCGAACTCGATAGCGGAGGCCAGCATGTTCAGCTTGTACTGCAGATCAATGCGTTGAAGTCCCGCCAGAATCTGAAACACGCTGCCGACGCTCATCCGCAACAGCAAGCACGATGACACAATAAGCAGGGCCGAGCTCGCATCATCAATCAGGTCCGCCGGGACGCTCAGGAGATGGAGAATGGGGTATCGCCAGATCCAGATACAACCGACCCCCAGAACTCCCACGCTTCCGATTAAGACGATCCCGGAGCCAATCAGGGCTGATAGCTTCTCGTAATCTCCCCTGCGATCGTATTCCGCGGTGAACTTGCTGTAGGCGAATCCGAAACTCGTATCGAACATACTCACGTACGCGCAGATACCAAACAACAGCGTCCAGGTTCCGTAGCCGGCCAATCCGAGCTTGGCGATCACCAGCGGCGTAATGATGAACCGCGAGGCGATTGTCCAGAACTGAAGTGCGCCCGCGTAAAAGGCATTGCGGCTAAGCGATCGTGCATGTACATCAGCCAAGCTTGTGCTCCCGCCCGGACTCAGGCGCCCTGCCCCGATGGCAGCGGACACCGTGAACGCGCACTCAGGATCTGTCGCCAGAACGCCATAGGGGCGGCGTCCGGGAAGAACTGCTTGATGAAGTCATAGGCATTGTGCGCCAGCGTAGCCCGTAGAGAGGGTGCTTCAAGCTCTCGCAGGGCGATAGCCACCTCTTCGGGAGTACTTGCCACCATCGCCGTCTTACCATGCTGCATACAGAAGTTCGCGCCATTGGCATCCTTTCCCACGACGACAACGCCCGCCGCCATGGACTCCTGCGGCGGCAATGCACAGCCTTCGACATCCGCGGACGCCAGGAAAGCCTGTGCTTGTTCGAAGACCTTGGCCATTCGGTCGAAACGCATCTTGTCAAGCACCTTCGGCTTCCAGTACTGCCCGCCCCGGCGAGCGTATTCGGCGAAGACGCTATCGATGAAATCCGAGCCCTTTCTCGGAAACACGATGATCATGCCTTCGCGTCGTTCCTGCTGCGGAATGAACGGAAACGCCTTGTTATCGACCACGTTGGGAACAATGGGAATCTCTTTGCCGGGGTATCGCTCGCGGCACAGGGTCAGCATCAACGACGAATCCGTCCAGATCTGCAAGTCCTCCCGCGTGTGGTCAAAGTCATTGTAGAGCCGATTCGGCACTTGCATGTATACCACGCAGGGGCCGTGCACTTTGTTGGCTCGCTTCGACCACAAGTCGGGAACGACGCAGGTATCCTGCCGCCGCCGTTGCGACCATTTAATGACAGGCAACTGATGGAGAAACCACTCCTGCCCATGTGGGTCCTTGCCGGTATCGGTCGCAAGAACCGCCGGCGCCCCAAGTTCAGCGGCGATTTGGCAATGACGCACAATGTTCATGATCCCGCCGCGTGGCGATGTCACCTTGTCCGGAATCAGAAACACATACCGCGCGGGCAAGTTCGACCCGCCGCGCCGACGAAGAGCGTCAAGCAACCACATCAAATGCTTTCTCCTTGGCCGCGCGGCTCCGAGGGGGCATGGCGGCGAGATTTCGAGAGTACCGATTGCACAGTCGTGACGATCCGGTCCACGTCCTCCGGCGTCAGCTTCGCTGACAGCGGCAGGGACACAGTTCGCTCACTGATCCAAGCCGCGTTCGGAAAGTCCTCCGGCTTATAGCCGAATCGCTCCCGGTAATACTTGTGCAGGTGAAGCGCTCGATAATGGACCCCGGTTCCAATCCCACGCTGGTGCAGCTCGGCCATAAACTGGTCACGGCTCAACCCGGCCGCTGCACAGTCCAACAGCAACGTGTACAGGTGCCGAGCGTGAACGGTTCCCGGCTCAGGCGGCGCCGGCCTCCAGCAGGGCAAGTCCGCGAATGCCTCATCATATTGGGACCATATCTCGCCTCGCCGCGTGAGCCAGGGGACCAACCGGGGAAGCTGACACAACCCGATGGCAGCGGCCAGATCCGTCATGTTGTTCTTGAACCCAGGGAATACCACCTCGTAGTGGCGGTATCCGCCGTCGCTGAATCGCCGCCAGGCGTCGCCGGACAGGCCGTGCAGGCCGTACACCTTCACCTGCTCGGCCAGTTCGGCATCGTCCGTGCAGATCATGCCCCCCTCGGAGGTGGTCATGTTCTTGGTGACGTAGAAACTAAAACAGGTGATCGGGCTGATCGTCCCGATCTTGCGTCCGTGATACGCGCCCTCGATGCAGTGTGCCGCATCTTCGATGACCATCAACCCGTGTCGTGACGCAATGCGTCCGATCGCTTCCATATCGCAGGGCCGACCCGCGAAATGCACGGGCAGAATGGCGCGGGTACGCGGAGTGATTGCGGCCTCGATCTGGTTCACGTCGATGTTCATGGACCGCCTGTCACAATCCACGAACACCGGCACACCGCCGGCGTGGATAATGGCGTTCGCGGTCGCCGCGAACGTCATGGGCGTGGTGATAACCTCGTCACCAGGCTCGAGCCCGGCGGTAACCATGGCGAGATGCAGACAGGCGGTGCAGGAGTTCAGAGCGACCGCGTATTTCGCCCCCACGTACTCAGCAAAAGCCTCCTCGAACCGTTTGACCCTGGGACCGGTACCAATCCAGCAGCTCTCCAGCGTAGCGCGGACTTCCTGCAGCTCCTCGTCCCCGATGGAGGGGCTCCCAAAGATAATATAGTCATCGCCTGAAGACATCGATACTGCGGCCCCTAATGTCAGGTCACGTGCCCTTGCGCAGATGCAGAACATCTGCACCAAACGCCCGTAGATGTAGTAGAATTTCGTTGCTCACTGCTGCCCGCACATCTGAAAATGATGCATCGTGTGACCCCGCTTCAATCCGCTTGACTTCCCTACAAAGCACCTCGCATACCGTCGGTCCGCGCAACGCTATTGCCGTCCTCGGTTGGTGATCTTCGCTGCTTTAGCGGGTGCCACTGGTCCCGACGTCACGTCGGGCCCCGCCAGTGCCCCGACGACCACTGAGCCCGGTCGTAAGAGAACGAAACAGATTAGCCGAAGACGGCACTAGATCCATCGACTGCCCTCTGCGTTCACTCCAAGCATATGGCCAACTGCGATCAAAGCAAACTATTGCACGGAATAAACCTCAAACACAGAAAGAATATCATACAGGCCGAACTTCCACACGCCTAGCGAATCCCTCGGATGTCATGAAATTTCTTGAGGTATCTGCACATTCGTTTCCAATGCTTGCCCGACGTCCACGCCCCCCGTCAACGAACCAAGCCGAGTTCGTACGTTCCTAGCCATTTCGCGCCAACCCCCACGCCACTTGAGCATCGGCATGGGTGTTGGCTCCGCACCCCAGGATTGTTTAAAGCGTATCAGGCCCGGAGAACCCGGGTTAAACCCCAGGTTCACGTAATGAAGCCCACGGGATGCAGCTCGCTCGATGGCGAGTTGATACAGTACGGGATGCGGGTACACGCCCTTGACGTTCCGATCGGTGACGGCGTGATACAAATTCAGTGCGAACATGTCATACAGGAAGATTCCTCCCCCCACAACGCGTCCCTCGTGCTTCATGACCACCATCTCCGCGGCGTCTGCCCACTTCCCGGCAACATCATGGAAAAATGATCTGGGCAACTTCGGCGGCAGCCATTGTCGTTCGTCAAAGATACGCGAATAGAACGCATAGTACCCGTCAACCAGTTCGGAACCGGGTTGCCAGCACACTTCCAGCCCCGCCCTGTAGCTCGCCCGAAGATGTTGACGCTGAATCGGTCGCACACACTCTGCCAGATGCGACTCGGGCGTTCCCCGCAGCGTAATGAGAAAAACATCCACGTGCGACCAGGTCAGTGTCCCCATCTCATATCGTTGCGTATGGGCCTTGGGCACCAGCGAACACCAAGGCGATATGCCGGCACGTTTACACGGCGCACTACCGCCGCATGAGGCCGACGATGACCGCCACGGGCACCATGGCGGAAACCAGCACTCGAACGATGTAATAAACGGCGTTCGAAGAGCGTCGATGAGAGCCGGCACGGCCTCCTCGCAACGGGTCGGCAACCCTTCCACGGGTGCGACACAGGTAGCCGTGCTGCCCACCTTGAGACGAAAACGCCCCCAGCGGTCCCTCACCGCGAGAACAGGCAGCGAAACAGCCCCGCCCCCGGTCTCCCGCCCCCGCAGCAGCATCATCCGCCAAGGTCCACCCATCAATCTGCGAGTCAGGGATAACCATTCCGGCGAACTCATAATCGACGGGCCGACACCAGCTGGATAGCATTGCTCCCATTGTTTCCGATTCGGCGTAGTCAAACGCGGTAGTATGTGCCAATTCATCAAAAAGTATTACTCGACGACTTCAAGCCATTCTGTTCGCCAGAAGAAAAAGCACATCCGGTCGCAGCCCCGCGTATCCGGGTGGCCTGAACCATCGCAGTATACCCCCTCCAGCAAGACGACGTTTTTACACTTGAGCATTCGCCATTGTCGCTCGTCAAAGAACTGCCCCACGCAGCGAGCGACTTGAAACACCTGCCCACAATATGCCGCCATCGGCGCAAGGAAAGCGCAACCCCGGCAACGGCCGGTCGCATCCAACGTGACATCGATCTCAAGCTGCGAGCGAACACGCACCTTCATCCCCGGAACGATAGGCGCCAGGGAGAGCGGTTGAGAGTCGGCAACTTCGTTCATAGCGGTGCCGGTTTTTTCAGCAGTCAACGCCTTACGTAACATCGGACAACTGGGCCAGACACGCTTTAGAATACGTTTGCACCAAGCCCGGCTGTCCCAATAGCTTCGCCTCAACCGGCGAGCCACGGACCGCATGACAGGCATGAACAATCGTCTGACATACCAGTGCGGCGGCTCTATGCCTCCCGCACCTCCGGCCAATAGCTGACAGGCACAGATCGAATTATTCATGACCGGCTGTTCCATGCCCGCATCACCACCGCTGATTCCAGAGTCTGCCATTCACCACTATACTCGTTCGGGAGCTGTACCAATAGCACGGAACGATCGCTGTCTCGCCGAGTCAGTTGATGCTCCCAGTACGCCGTATCACTTTAAAGAGCATGCGCTCCAGCCTCGGAGATACCGTGTACGCCATCTCTGAAAGCTTCAGAAGCAATTGAGTCTTGACTCCAGCTCTCCGTCGTTGCTCGCTGCGAAGTTTGTGGAAATACATGTACTTAAATACCCGGCGAATGGCGTGTATGACAGCCGGCGAGTAGTGAAAGAAATCCGCATCCAGTACACAGCCGACCGGGAAGAGCCTGGAAACGAAATAGGGACGCCCCTCAATATCGACCATGCTATAATGCCGATAGTCTGTAAGCCACCACTCTTCTAATTGAAACTGTTCCTTGTAGGTCTGATAAATCTCCGTGCCCGGAAAAGGAATCAGGACTCCTGCAACCGCAGGATGAAATGCGACGAACGGCGACAATTCGACCATAAGATTCAGGGTCACCCCGATCGTCTCAGGAGTATCCCAGGGAAATCCTAAGATGAAAAACACGCAGGGTTTAATTCCCAGTTGAGCGGTCAGCGGAACAATACGACGAACCATTTCAACCGAGTGCGGTTTGTGAATACGCTTGAGTGTCTCGGGGTGTCCGCTCTCGATCCCGTAATCGATTCGGACGCAGCCAGCACGCGCTGCCAGGGAGAGCATCTCCTCGTTCACGGAGTCAATTCGCGTCATCATGTTCCAGGTAAAGCCGAGTTGACGGTCCATCATTCCTTCACAGAATCGCCGCATCCGGGCCCGATCCATGGACATCGCATCATCCACGAAGTAGAAATGCTTTGTGCCGTACATCCGGTTGAGCTCGCATATTTCATCGAGCAAGCTGTCAGCGGAACGAAACCGAAACTGCTTGCCGAAAAGCTGGCCGGCACAGTAGGAACATCGTGCCGGACACCCGCGGGAACTGAAGAGATTCGCGTGGAGTTCACTGTTCCCCGCCGTCCCGTAATCCAATGGGTTCACGAGATGTCTCGCCGGCCGCGGAAGATCATCCAGGTTCTCCACCAGTGGCCGAGCCTCGGTGCGATGCACCTGCCCATTTGGCCCTCGGTACGCGATTCCTCGCACCTGTTCCATAGGCACATTCCCAAGCAGTGCATCGACGGCTTCCACGATCGTTGGCTCGCCTTCGCCGATCACGACCACATGAAAACCATGCGAAAGCGGCTCCTCCGGCAGAAGCGATGCATGCGGCCCCCCCGCCAGCAGGCGTGCTCCATTATTCTGCAGCAAAGCAGCCAACTGGTAGGAATCCTTCACCATCGGGGTAAGCAAAGTGATTCCGATGACATCCGGCTTGTACTCTGCCGCAATGCGGGCAATATCCGAAACATTCCGTTTCGCATGACGGGCATTGGCGTCCAGAAGACGCACTCGATGCCCGGCCTTCTCCAAAACAGCTCCCAGTAGCGTCAATCCGGCCGGACAGTTCGCATGGGTCTGGGTCCGTGACGGCGGATAAATGAGCAGGATGCGGGCAGATGCCTCAGACATTGCATGTATCTCGGCGGCCAAAACAACATCATTTTTCAGGGCAAGCAGCCCACGAGCACGAGAGTTGACTCATATCAGAACATGCGGGCAAGCAGTGTGTCGACAGATCTTACTGAACATACTTCTGGCCTTTCCCTGCAAACCAAGCCAACCTTTCGGGAGCCCTGCCTCGCCCATAGTGGAACATAACGATGGGAACAGGTGTACTGCGAGCGCCCCAGAACATCTTGAAGTGAATCAGGCCGATGTTTCCGTAATCCACGCCGCCCAGGTTTACCCGCGTTACCCCTAAAGATTCTGCTCGCCGTAACGCCATATCAATTAGTACGGAATGCGGGAATACGCCTTTCGTGTCGCGATCGGTCGTTCCCTGAAAATAATGAACGGCGTATCGATCGAACAGAAGAACTCCCCCACCGACGACTCGACCGTTAAGACGCATGACCAGCAACTCGCCACCTTGCTGCAACTGTGTGGCAACCCCGTGAAAGAAGCGGGCAGAGAACTGCCGTCCCGTCCAACCACGATTTTCCCACACTCGCGTGTAAAGTTGGTAGTACTCGTTGACCACATCTGCGGGAGGGTTACTCAGAACTTCAAGGCCGCGTCTGTAGCTAGAACGGACCTGGTATCGTTGCGTCTCGGTGACTTCCTCGATCAAATGCTTTTCGACCGATCCTCGCAACGTGATCAGATACGTGTCCACGGAGGAACACTTCAAACAACGCTGCCACGCCCGATCCTGCAAGGTTGACTGTCGGAACGAAGACCACGGCGGCAACCACCACGTAAAGCCGGCTGTAAACAACGATTCCGCCGCCCCGAGGATCGTCCCGACCGCTACATCATCGATAACACCGCCCTCGATCGGCATCACGGAATAGGCAACAGGACGCACATTGATCTCATACCTGCGCCATCGATTGGTCTGGACAAAGACAGGCAACGATAGTATCCGTCCGTCGGAAGAGCGTCCTTGTAAAAACATCAACTGCCCCAGGGCGGTCTCTTCCTCGCACATCAACCGCTGCCATGCGGGCGCACTGAACGTAGATGCCCCCATGCCATTTGGATAGAGGCTTTCCCAGTACCCCCAATCCGGTGGCGTCAGTGAAGGAAACAATTTCCATTTTCCAGCAAACGCTTTCATGCAAAAACGATCCGGCTATCGGAGCCATGGCTCCCGTCCGACGGCGCCACTCTCCACGAGTTCACAGCCTACGAGTTTCCTTCATCAGTGGCCGGTACGGCGTCGAAGAACGCTTCGCGGGCCGAACGGAAACGGCGGCGGCGCCGCAGCGCGATCGAGCCGAAGATCGGGCATCTCAAGAGCGACCATCGTGTGCGGCGGTGCTTCCTGATGGGGCTGGAGGGCGACGCGATCAACATCGTCCTGGCGGCGGCCGGTGCGAACCTCCGCAAGGTCCTCCGGCGGCTTCGCCGCGCGCTGCGTGAATGGCTTCTCTGCCGCCTTTGCTTCGCCGGCCCCGCCCGCCTCCGAATCGCTGCCGCCTGAGCGGACTTATTCAGGGACGACGATGTAACTTCCGCCAAGTGACGGATTCGCGCCATGACGTTTTTTGGTCTATATGGAGTTCCACATGTTGACACGGATGTCGTTGTATCATGTGGAGACTCGTTATGTGTGTGTACGTCAGAGATCTTCGAATCGATGAAGGCCGGAAGCTTCAGAACCTCGTCCGTCGCAGCCGCGACCGGATCAAGGTGCGGCGTGCCCAGGTCATCCTCGCCTCCAACCAGGGAACGAAGGTCCCTGACATCGCTCGTCACCTGTACTTTTCCGAACAACACGTTCGCACTATCATCAAGGCGTTCAACCTGGACGGCTTCGATGCCCTGTCTGCCAAGTATGGCGGAGGACGACCGCGCAAGTTCACGGAAGAGCAGCGGAGCCTCATCCTCGAAACGGCGTTGTGTCCGCCGGATCTTCTCGGTCGTCCCTTCCGGCGCTGGTCGCTGCCGAAGCTTCGAGAGTTCCTCATCGACGAAGGCATCGTCGAATCGATCGCCATCGAGACGCTCCGGCAGATGCTCAAGAAGGCCAAGGTCCGGCTGCGACGCACGAAAACCTGGAAAGAATGCAATGACCCCAGGCTCCGCTCTAAAAAAAACTGATCCGCCGGTATGTGAACCAGCCTGCCGAGAACGGGCCGACGATCTCATTCGACGAGTTCGGGCCGTTGGAGATTCGGCCTCAGCCAGGGCAGAGCTACTGCGAGAGCGGCAAGCAGAAACGCTGGCCGGCGACGTACAAGCGGCCGCAGGGGGTGCGACACTGGCTGGCGTTCTACGACGTGCATGGGGACACCTTGTGGGGATACACGCGGAGCCGGAAGCGATCCCGCGAAGTCCTGGCCGTCTTGAAGCGGATGCGGCGACGGTATCCGGCCAGTCAGCGGATCCACCTGATCCTGGACAACTTCTCACCGCACGCCACGCCGGCGGTCCGGCGATGGTGTCGCGAGAACAACGTTCACCTGATCTGGACGCCGACCAACGCGTCATGGCTGAATCCGATCGAATGTCGATTTACGGCGGCCAAGGAGTTCGTCATTCGCAACTCGTACTACGCCGACCATGCCGAACTCCGAAAGGCCCTCGATCGTTACGCGGCATACCGAAACCGGCATGCCCGCAAGAACTGATACAACGTTGCCGGAAACGGCACTAGACCACATCCACAGGCCGGCGCCTACAGCGAAACGCAGAAGTCAACAGCAGGAACACGCCGAACGGGATTCCGTGAATCACGTAGCGCTTGAACAGCCGCCTGGGCTCCTGGGTCAGCCGATGCACCCACTCAAGTCCCATCCGCTGCATCCAGCGGGGGGCGCGTTTGACCTGACCGCACGCGAAGCTAAAGCTGATGCCCACGCCCATCCACCAGGCTTTCGGCAGCAAATGGCGAAGCTCGCGGATGAAGTATTCCTGCTTCGGCGAACCCAGGGCCACAAAAACGACGTCCGGTTGGCTTTCCACCAGCAGGGAACGAATTCGGTCCCACTCGCCCGGCCGGCTCTCGAATCCCAGCGGCGGACAATACGTCCCGGCGATGACCAGCCCCGGATACCTTGCAGCCAAGATGGTGCCGGCGGCTTCGGCCGTGCCGGCGTCGCCGCCGAGAAGGAATAGGCTGCGTCGCTGTTCCGCCAGTGCCTGGGGCAACTGAAAGATCAGGTCCGAGCCGGCTACCCGTTCGGGCAACGGTGCGTTCTGCAATTGACTGGCCCAGATCAGTGGCATGCCATCGGCTACGCGCAAGTCGGCTTCGCGCACGCAGGCTTCGTATACGGGATCCGTCCAGCAGCGTCGAAGATGGTCCAGGTTAAGCGTAATCACCCAGCCACCAAGGCCTTGCCGCAAACCGCTGATCACCTCATGGATGCACCTCGACCGGGTGATCCGATCCAGCAACACGTTCATCAGGCGCACCGGCGGATCCATTGGGCCGCTGAAGGCCTGGGGCAGCAGACTGACGGCAGGCTTGGAGACTACGCCCGACCGTTCTGGGACAGCCGCGGGCAATTCAACAACATGATCGGCCATAATCATACCCTTCTCGGATTACCGACATTGAGGAAGACGCCGGTTTGCAATGAACCCCCTCTTATTCTTCCGCCAACCTGGGCAGCAGTTCCAGCACGGGGCCCTGGAGCTGTGCCGCGAAGTCCTGGAGAATCCGCAGATCGCGTGCGCGCTCGCCGGTGGCGGCGGTGTTCACCTGGATGCGGGCCAGGTAAGTCGGCCTGCTGCCGGAAAGATCGACCCGTCGCGCGTTCATTTCACGAACCGCGTCGAGCGAGGCGACGAACTCGCCGTTGACGATATACGTTGCCAGCACCAACTGGCGGGGCCCGCCCATGGCGGGCAAACGGAACTCGTAGATGAAACAGGGCACGACAGTGCCGTCGGGCATCGGTAGCGTGTCGGATTCCTGGGCCAGCGGCTCATAGCCGTGGGCGCGATAGCAAACGTCCGGCCGATGGCCGAGCCACTGGCGCGGTCGGCCGATATAGCCCACGTACACCCCGACCAAGCCGCCGTCGTCAGTTCGCCGGTAAATGCGGTTGAGGGCATCGTCATCGCCGGCAATTCTGCGGACTTGCTCATCGATCGGCTCATCCACACCGTGCCAGTTGCCCAACTGCAACGGCACGGTAGCCAGCGGCCGGATGGGCTCATGCACCTGCCCCAAAGCGGCCTCGATCCGGGCCAGCAAGGTACGGTGCCCCGCGCCGGCCAGAACCAGCACGGTCAGAACGATGGTCGTGGGAACAAGCAGACGGCTGCCGTGGGGATTGGAGACCGGAAGCCGGGTGTTGTATTTGTGGCTCATAGCGTACAGCTCACAATCGTTGAACAGCGACCAGCTTGCGAACGCCGGAGCGATTGGCCTTTCTCGCATTCCGGGCGTCCGCCGCAACCCGCCGTGCGCCGGACAGCCAGCCGAAAAGCTTCAATTCGCCGATGGCTACGGCGACAGCGAAGGGCATCATGGCGATGCCGGCCCAATCGTGAGATAACCGCTGGGCGAGTTCACCATGGGCATGTTCAAAGAGTAGCACGGTGACCACCAACCGAACGGTGTTGGAGAACACGGCGATGGGAATGCACGACAAGACCACACCGACCTTCTGCCACACGGGTCGGTGTGCCACGAAGCTCAGGGTTACACAAACCAGCGCGAAGGCATTGAGCATCCGCAAGCCGCTGCAGGCTTCGGCAACCGCTACGACGCTCGCCTCGCTTACGCGCAGAACATTGCCCTCACGGACAACGAGGAAGCCCAGCAGCTCCAGACCGACCACGGCGGAACGTGTGGCGAAGTCCTGCAGTGGGAGCGACACGGCACTGTGGATCCTGCCGGGCAGCGGAACAGTCAGGAAGAGGAACAGCATGGCCCAGCGGAACTTCCACAGGAAGCCGGTGCCGAACAGGAACCACAGGATACCGAGGACGCTGAGGACCATCGAGTAGCGCTCGAGCGATCCGTACATGTCGTAGATGCCGTAGAAGCGGACGAGTTGGGCGAATACCAAGAGCCCCAGGCCGAACCAGCAGGTGCTCCATGACAACTTGGCGAGTTCGCCCCGCCGGCTCCAGATGACGTAGATCACGACTAGAGGCACAAACTGACCGGAGGCGTAGTCGAGGTTGTCGGACCAGAATGCCCAGAGATCAGCCAGCGTCGGCCAATAGCTCCAGGCAAGAACCAGGGCTACGGCAATTCCACCCCCCCCCAGGGAAAAGGAAGGGCGCATCTCCGGTGCGGCTCTTTCTGTTCGCATGCTCTTCGTCTCGGTCTTCAATGTGGAAGTGAACCCCTTTCTCGGTCAGCATATCCTCGGCCGCATGGCCCGCGAGAGCGTGTCTCGCCAACTGCCGACGTCGCTCGCGGCCGTCTGGCCGCTTCTGCGAGACTGCATCACGCTGGCTGAGCGGCTCGTCGACGCGACGCTCACCACCCGGTTCGACGACTGGCGAACGTGGGTGTTCATCTACCTCGTCATCTGTCTGACGGTGCGTATGGCGGCGCTGCTGTTTCTGCTGCTGACCAGCCTGGCGGTTCGCGGGGTGGTGGGGCTGATCAAGATCCTCTTCGGTCAGGAGAAGGCGGGCTGACTGCAGGCGGCGTCGGCTGCCCTTCGTACGCGTGGGTGCATGTCATTCCGCGTCAACTCTGTGTTTCGGGAAATGTCTCCGTCACGATGCGCACCCGGACAGGCGGGGCATCCGTGCAGTGCGGCGCGTCCGCATCGCCCAGTTGGCATCCCATGACACAATCTACGATTGCATCGGCTGTGGCGCGGGCCAAGGACTCGGCGTCAGCGGCATCCGCGACTTCGGCGATGAGTTCGACGCCGTCACCACACGCACAGGGCCCGGCGCGAACAGCGGCCCGGATGGCCTCCGGCGCATCGAGCTTGTGGACGCGATACCAGTTCGTGCCGTGCACGAGGTGATGATCAAGGGTGCGCCATAACACGGCCGGGGATCGGGCGACCCAAAGGCACCACGCCACGGTTTCCGGCGCGCAAGGCTGCGGCGAATCGGACGAGGAAACGTGCTCGATCCGTAGATGAAGCCGAAACAGTCCCTTGGCTGAAGCGTCAGACATCGTGTCACGTACGGTCGTTCGTTGGTTTGGAGCATCAAACCGATATTTCCCAGATAACTTCGCCCGACTACGCCGCCAGGCCGTGTTCGTCCATTGTACAGCGCCCCCCTCCCGTTGCGCCCACCACTTCTCGGGCTCTTTTCGCAGTGCCGCGGGATTCCAGGCCGTTTGGGGGCGGCCACAGGGCTGAACCATCCCCAGCCACGCCTTTTCTTCCTTCCGTGCGCAGAGCATCCCCCTGACGTATCGCGACGGTAGCCATTCTGATGGGGCTTGTCGGATCATCATGACGGGACCATGCTGGCCACAGTACGCAGTCGTTGGATGCGCTCCAGGATGGCAGCGCACAGCTTGCGCGGCACCGCCACCTCGGCCATCTGGAAGAACACATACCGCGAATGGGCCACGACCTTCGCACCGATCTTGATCAGCTTCTCCCGCAACATCGTCATCGTCCAATGCTTCATGGGTCTCGGCAGCGCCAGTCGCCGCAAGAAGTTGCCCAGGTTGTACGCCAAAGCAAACAGTTGCAGGTGAACCTGGTTATCCACGAAATCGTGGCACGAGAGCTTGGTCCATTTGATCGCGTTCTTGCCCTCCTTGATCCACTGCTCCGCCGTGCCGCGCTGATTGTAGAACCTCGTCACCCGCTTGCTGCGCCAAGGCAGGTTCGTGACGATGAAACCGACGCGGGGAAACAACTCGCCCTGGTGCCATTCGACCCTGGCCACTACACGACGCTCGCGACCCCAACTGCCCGCCTGGCACATGAAGTTGTGATAGCGCACCACGGGCTTCTTCGGCGGGCGACCCGCCGGGCGTGTCAACAGGTGCTGGATATGCCGCTCCAGCACAGCGTTTGACTTCAGCCGGATCGCATACAGGTAGCGCTCCGCTTCGAGGAACACATACAGCTCCGGGATGGCGAATGCCGCGTCGCCACGGAAGTACTTGAGGATGTCCAGGTCGCGGTAACGGGCGACCACCGGCTCCAGCACCCAATGCCAGTCGGCGGCACTGGCCACATTCCCGTTGCGTAACAACACACGCTCCAGGTCGCCCAGGTGGTTGAAGCAGAAGATGGGGTGATAGCAGGTACATTCGAAATGTCCGTTGTACGCCGAACCTTCCTGCCGTCCGTCGGTCTCGCTAACCGAACTGTCGAGGTCGAGAATCAACTTGTCCAGGGCACAACGTTCGTGAACGCGGTCAATCCACATGCACCGGCAGATTCATCAGCGCCTTGCGGTTTCTCTTGGCCGTCAGAATCTCCGTCTCGAAGCGGCCCATCTGATTGGTGGATGCGGCTTGTTGTTCCTTGGCCCAACCGCCGACCACCTGACGCATCGCCGGGTCAACCGCGAGCCGTTCCGCATCGTTCGTATCCTCGTAGCCCACGAGCCGACTGTGCACCGATTGTCGCAACATGCCCATCAACTCATGCTGTGTGTTCTTGCCGCGCCGAGAATCACGGAACAGGTCGTCCGCCTTTGCCGTCAACTCCAGCGCCTCATCCAGTTCGCGATACGCAACCAATCCCGCGTCAGAGGTAACGGACGCGCCGTGGAATTCCAGCTTGATCTGGCTGTCGAAATCGACCCGCAACGCCTCCTTGCGTGCTTCACCCATCGCATTCTCCGGATTTCAGCGGCTTGAGGCTCATTGTCACCTGTATTCATAGGGGAAATCGTCACCTCATCATACGTCGCCAAAAGCGTCATCTGGAAACTATGGGTTCAAGGCATTCCAACAGCGCCTCGGGCCAGAGCCGCGGCACGATGCCGGTGGCCGCGGCGAATGACGCGGTGCTCAACGCGGAGTAGGCCGGTCGAGAGGCCGGTCGGTTCAACTCCGCGGTTGTCTGTGGCAAAATGCGGCAGGTCGTGCCGGACAGGCGCACGATCTCGGCCGCGAACTGGTTCCATGAACACACGCCCACGTTGCAGAAGTGGTGCGTGCCGGCCACTCCGCCCAGTCCGGCAACCGACAACGCGGCAGCCAGGTCGGCAGCGTATGTGGGGCAGCCGACCTGGTCGGTCACCACCCGCAGTTCCGACCGCTCGGCGGCAAGCCTCAGGATCGTCTTGACGAAGTTTCTGCCGTGCCCGCCGAACAGCCAACTGCTCCGCACGATAGTGTGGGCATCGGGCAAAATGCGGCGGACGGCCTCCTCGCCGGCGGCCTTGGTCCGGCCGTACGCACTCCGTGGCGCAATCGGATGCTCGGGAACATAGGGCTCAGCACTATTTCCGTCAAAGACATAGTCGGTGCTGACATGTACGAGCCAGGCATCACACTCCCTACAGGCTTCGGCCAAGTTGGCCGGGCCGGACGCGTTGACCGCGGATGCTTCGGCCTCACAACTTTCGCAGCCGTCCACATCCGTGTACGCAGCAGCGTTGATGACCAGCGTCGGCCGCAACGTACCCAGCACGCGGCGAACCGCGTCACGTTTTGTGATGTCCAGCTCATCCACATCCATGGCCGTCAGCCGGATGGGAATCGTGTCAACCGCATCGGCCCAGAACCCATCCCGCCGTCGCCACTTGGCAAAGCGCGACGCCAGTGCCGCGGGCCGAAGACCGCTCTTGAGCAGGCCGACCAACTCGTGGCCAAGCATGCCCTCAGAACCAGTGATGCAAATATCGTACATATGAAGCTGTGGGCTGTAATGACCCCTACCGGCTGACCGCCGACCTGCGGTTGGCGGCTGCGCGGCCATACTGCTGTTCGTAATACTTGAGGTATTCGCCGGTTTTGATTCGGCGCCACCAGGATTCATTGGTTCGATACCAGTGCACCGTCTCGGCCAGGCCTTGCTTGAAATCGATGCAGGGTTTCCAGCCCAGTTCGCGGGCTGACTTGCCGGCATCGATGGCGTAGCGCCGGTCGTGACCGAGTCGGTCTTCGACGAACTGGATGCTGGAATCATCCTTGCCCAGGGCCTCCAGCAGCAGGCGGGTGATGGCCATGTTCGTTTGCTCGTTGTTGCCGCCGAGGTTGTACACCTCGCCCGGCCGCCCGCCGGTGATGGCCGCCCGGATGCCCCGGCAGTGGTCGGCAACATGAATCCAGTCGCGGACGTTCAGGCCGTCGCCGTAGACCGGCACCCGCCTGCCCTCGATCAGGTTCGTGATAAACAGTGGTATGAGCTTTTCGGGAAACTGGAACGGCCCGTAATTGTTCGAGCAGCGGGTAATGATCGCCGGCATGCCGAACGTATGCTGGTACGCGGCGACGAGCAGGTCGGCGGCGGCCTTGGAGGCGCTGTAGGGACTTCGCGGCTGCAGCGGCGTCTCTTCGGTGAACAGGCCGGTCGGCCCCAGTGAACCATAGACCTCGTCGGTCGAAATCTGCAGGAACAGCCCGACCTTGCGAGCCCGGGCCTCGTCCAGGAGCACCTGCACGCCCTCGACATTGGTCCGCAGGAACTCTTTGCAGCCCAGGATGCTGCGGTCCACGTGACTTTCGGCGGCAAAATTCACGATGACATCCGCGCCGTCGGACATCGCGCCCCGCACGGCATCGACATCACAGATGTTGCCGCGCACGAAGCACAGTCGCTCGTGGCCAAGACAGTCGGCCAGGTTCTCGAGGTTTCCCGCATACGTCAAAGCGTCGAACGCCACCACGCAAACATTCGGCTCCTCAGACAGGAGTTGCCGGACGAAATTGCTGCCGATAAAGCCGGCCGCTCCGGTCACCAGGTAGGTCTTCACGCCGATGCCCCCATCTCGAACAATGTCGCCGGGCGATCCTCAGGCACATGGTTGGCCCCGCCTGCGGCAATCAGATTCGCCGCCCGGTGAAGCGACTCGAATGTACCGGCGTCGGTCCACCAGCCGTCGAGTATCTCGTACGTCATGGTGCCCTGGGCGATGTAGGCGTTGTTGACGTCCGTAATCTCCATCTCGCCGCGCCCTGAGGGCTTGAGGGTCTTGATGATGTCGAAAACCTGCGCGTCAAACATGTAGATGCCGATCACGGCCAGGTTCGACTTGGGCTCCGCGGGCTTCTCCTCGATACCCATTACGGCGCTACCCTGAATTTCCGCCACGCCAAACCGTTGAGGGTCATCGACCTCCTTGAGCAGGATCCTGGCCCCCTGACGCTGCGTGAAGAAACCGCCGACAGCCGCGCGGATGTTCTTTTCGATGATATTGTCGCCGAGCACGACGATGATCTTGTCGCCGTCGGCAAAGTGTTCAGCCAACCGAAGGGCATCGGCAATGCCGCCTTCACCCTTCTGATACGTGTAGTGCAGATCGTCCAGCCCGAAGTCCGAACCGTTGCCCAACAGCTTGAGGAAGTCGCCGGCGTGATCGCCACCGGTAACGATCATGATGTCGCGGATGCCCGCGTTGACGAGGCACTCGATGGGGTAGTAGATCATGGGCCGGTCGTATACCGGCAGCAGATGCTTGTTCGTCACCCGCGTCAACGGTGACAGCCGGGTACCCAGTCCGCCCGCCAGGATTACACCTTTCACGTCAGCCGTCCTTCCTCGCCCAGTCGTAGGGAATCTCGTCAGTGTGCGGGTCCACTCGATATTCGTCGGGCTGGTCGTACTGGTAGACCTCGGTGGGGGTGTTGATCACCACCGCCTCGTGATCGCTGATGCATTTGAATCCATGGTAGACCAAGGGCGGAATCTGCAGCAGGATCGGGTTGTGCACGCCCATGAAAAACTCGTTAACCATGCCTCTGGTAACCGAACCCTCACGTGAGTCGTACAGCACCACCTTCATCATACCGATGACCACAACGAAATGGTCCCACTGCTTGCGGTGGTAATGCCAAGCCTTCACGACGCCGGGATAGGCGGTCGTCAGATAGGTTTGACCAAACACCTTGAACAGGGCGTCGTCGCTCCGCAGCATCTCCATGAGCCTGCCGCGTTCGTCACACATGACCCGTAGCGGCTTGACGCACACATCTTCGATCATTGGCATGTGTTGAGACTCCAGAAAACCCTACGCCGCATGAACAACACCGGATTGCTGCCCCAGGAACGTAGTCCACCAACAGCGCTGCGTCGGTATCCACACCCGCTATCGAGGTTTCGTCAGGCAACCTGTTCAAGCAGTGGACACCAGGCATTCCGTGTTGTCAATTCGTCCCTGCTTGATGGCAATGAATCGTGAGAGGGCCACACGCCGGCGGCCGCCCAGGGTCAGCACGGTCAGCACCAGGATCTTGAGGTCGAGCCATAGCGAAAAATGCCGGACATACGCCATGTCGTAGTAGATCCACTGGTGGAAATCGCCCGAATGGCGGCCGGTGCGGCAAAGCTGCCAGAGCCCGGTGATGCCCGGTCGCACCGATAGGCGCTCTCGGCGCCAGGGAACGCAGATCTGGTTCTCGCGGAACGGGGAAGGCCGCGGACCCACCAGGCTCATATGGCCCAACAGCACGTTGATCAGTTGCGGCAGTTCATCAATATTCGTGGTTCGCAGAAACTGTCCCAGCCGGGTGATGCGCGGATCGGAGTCGAGCTTGAACTGTGGTCCGTCGACCTGGTTCAGCCGATACATTTCTCGTTGCTGCTGGTGAGCATCGTTGACCATGGTACGGAACTTCAAGCATGGAAAGTCGCCCCGCTCGCCTCGCTGCTCACGGCGATGGGCGAACAACACCGGACCGGGAGATGATCGTTTGATGAGCACGGCCACGACCAGAAAGAGAGGAGCCAGCAGCACCAACGCTACGCCGGAAACAAGCACATCCAGCAACCGTTTAACGGCGAACTGCATGCGCTTGCGTCCATGCAGCCGGGAGAAGGCCTGCCGACCTCCGTCCTCGACCTCCGTCTGTGCCGAAGGCGTCGATCGAGCGCTGCCTGCCTTGCGGCCGTTGCCCGCCAGGAGCCTGCCCCCGCCAACCTGTCGCGTCACCACGGCGCCGCCGGAAACCGTGGTACCAGCCGCAAGCACCACATGCGAGATGAACGCGTCATGGTGGATCAGGCAGTTCGCTCCGACAACGGACGGCCCAATGATGGACACACCGGAATGAATATGTACTCCCGGATGAATCACGACCGGCGGAACGAACCGGCAGGAAGGATGAATCTGGCAATTCGCCCCGACCAGCACACCCTTGGCCCGCCGCGACCAGCCCCGCGGCGGAGCCTCCGCGGCATCGGCTTGAGTGATCACGTCGTTTACGGCAAGCACACCCTCGTGCGAGCGGAGATCGAATACATCGGAGGCCACCGGGATGTCCTGGGTAAACAGGCCCGCCCCCGCCAGGGCGTTACGCAAGGTGGAGAGGCTGTCGAGCCCGACGTCCTGAATCGCCCCGGCCGGTACCAGTGAGCACAGGATCGCCGAATCACCTGTTTCGGGCCAGTTCATCACTGTGTACAGCCGCTGGACTCGACGAATCCGGCCCTCGTCGTCGCAGTCAATATGCTCCCGAAACGCGCCTGGGTTACCACCGATGCTAATGGCATGCACGGCCCCCCGGTACTCATGGCTATGCTGAACGATGCTGTCAAAGTCATACCCGGCGGCCGGCCAGACGCCGGGGTTGACGATCAGCAGGCAATCGGCAGGTTCAAGCGTCGCCAGGTAGTCCCTGAATTCCCCCACCGTCAGAAATGGAACGGAAAGCGGAGATGCCACCGGCGACACCGGTGGCGTCGCCTGGCCATTCAAATGAACCGCAATAACGCGGTCACAACCCGCTCGTATGCCCCATCCGCTGAGACGGTCGCAAAGAGTCTCTCGCCCAATCGGGAGCCTTAGCAGCGACTGCCCATTGGCGCGAGATCCTGATACGCAGAGATCCAGCAACACCATTGTCAATTGGGCCGGCGCTGATCGCACACCGGAGCAGCCCCAGACATGTTTGGCTCGCGCAAATGGCATAGGTATACGCCCCCCCCGGGGGGCAAGAGGTCTCGTCATTACCGCACGGTCAACCCTCGAGCAGCACGGGCAACACCTGTGGGACCGACGCCACAACGAGGTTCCTCGAGCAACCCTTTTCCATGCTTGCTTGCCAGCGACACCACTGGCAAGCTTACCTCACACGGCCACCAGTACAGTTCCCCCTGGGCATCATTGCGCCGCCCGTCTCCCCAGATCGTATCCCGAACGACCGTACCGGAATCGACCGTCGATCCCGACACCAGTATCGACCGATTCACAACCGCGTGGGCGCCAACGTGAACGCCATGCCACGCCGCGGCCTCGCTGACCACACAGGATTGGCCGACTACCGAATGGGTACCGAGCACGGTCGGACCCATGATCGCGGCACCGGCGCCGATGCGGCACCCCGGGCCGAGCACACAGGAACCCGCCAATCGAGCGGAAGGCGCGATCCGGGCGGACGCATGCACCAGGGATTCTTCAATCCGCCGAAAGCCGGAATTCAGTCCCGATTCGCGCCACGCCTTGCGAATAGCCCAATCGACGGCACGCAGGTAGCCCCTCCCGCTGAGGATGCGAACGAAGCTGTCGGCAGGAATAGGACGGGATACGGTCTTCAATCGACTGTGGTACAGCCGGGGAATCCACATCTCCTTGATATCCTGGTAGGTGTGCGCGGGAATGTGGTCCAGGGCTGGCTTCGAGATAATGTATATGCCGGCCGGCTGAACGTGCCTCGGGCCCGGTACGGCCGAATTCTTGCCGGCAAGGAGCGTGACACTGGCGCCATCCCGCCTGTGGTCCCTCAGCAGTTCGCGGAGATTGATATCGGTCAGCACGGATGTATCCACAGCGACGATTTCCGCTGCCGTGGTCTGAAGAGTCGCATCACGGATGCAGCCGGCCGTTCCGCGAGGCATGTCATCTTCATAGTACTCGAGCCTGACGCCCAGCCCGTTGCCGTCGCCCAGCTGCGCCCGAAGGATGTCCGTGTGGCCGTTCCCACAGATGCTGATGTGCTCAATGCCGGAACGGCGAAACCAGTCGACGATGAACGCGATGACCGGACGCCCCAGCAGCGGCAGGAGCGCGCGTGAACAGAACTCATCCAGGGCGCACCCCCGCCACGAGGGCGTACCCGCCAGAATTACACCATGGGGCATTGTTGTCCTGCCTATTGAAACCATGAGCTTCCCCTTCGTGCTCACTGCACGACCATGCCCGAGCATCCCCGGCCGACCGGCCGGGCTACCGTTGGAACGCGACGCTCCTTGAACTGGAATGTCCATCGTCACTTCCGCAGGAATCGGAACGAGAACCCGCGGAGGCGTGGAACACCAACTCATCGGACGAGCGACTACACGCCCGCCCCGTGCCTGGCACGGCATCGAGGCGCGCGGCATACGCCTTGAGCCTTTCCCAGTCCACTCCTTCCACGCAACGCAACTGCTCCTCGATAGTCGCGAGAATCCGGGGCCAGGTGCCACTTCTATGCCAGGAACGAATGCGGCGGAGGCACGTTATCCCGCACCCGGCGCCGAGCTCCAGGGGAAGCTCTTCCCAGGCAATCCCAGTCTTCAACACGAAAAGGATTCCCGTCAGCACCTCGCGGTCGCCTACGGGCGGCCGTCCGCCTTTCGGACCAACGGGGCGCCTTGGCAATACCGGTTCGATGCGCTCCCATGCATCCCGTGGAATGAGGTAGCCTGGCATCGCAATCCACCCTCTTCTCAAACACACGGCCACTCGCAGAAAGCAAGCGGCGACCCATTCCCCGCGACCGGCGCCACGACTACCGCGTGATACTTGACTAACGATTACGCCGGACGAAATCGGGCGATCCGAACGGACTCCGTCCCCGTCACCTGCACCCCGCCCTGAGCGCAAGATGTTTACTGCTGGACACTTACAACAATCCGGCGCCGCCCCTACGGCACCTTCAGTCGATCGCTTCAACACACGAAGGATCGATCTCCAATTCCGCCGACTGGCCCAGCGCCTCAACGCCGAGATAGATACGACAAGCGCCTCCCCGGCGGAGCATGACGCCTTCGACTCCCCGGAGGCTGCCCCGAGTCACTCGACATCGCTCGCCTCTGCGGAGACGCGGGTACAAGTCGATCGGGTGTTCACTGACCAGCACCCGGTACACCTGCTGCAATTCGTGCTTGAGCTTCTCCTGGTCGACCACCTCGATGACGTGGGCTGCGCGATGGGTCATCAAGGTGTTGTACCGAGCCCCATAATCCCCGCACAGAAACAGGTAAGACGGGAACAGCGGCAACTCGACATGCACCTTGCGCCCGCCGTGTCTTCGGATGCTATGGCTCAGTGGAAGGAAATGCCCAATCCCGCGCCGTTCCAGATCAGCAGCCAGCGCCTTTTCCTGTCTCGCCTTGGTATGCACAACCCACCATTCGCCGAGATGTCGGTCGATGGGATTGGATTCGTCAACACAAAGCCGCGACAGACCAACGCTTGCCCGGTCACAATCCGAGGCGACCACCTGCGAATATGCCATCAATTCATCCCCATAACGCGCCACCATCCCATCGGTTCACAACATCATTGAACGTTGTCGGGATGACGCGCTCCCTTCCAACGCGGTCCCTGTGGGGAATCCCCCAGAGACCTCGCAACTTCATCACATTTCACGGCACGTCCGGACCACCGCCTCGCCGAAGCGGCAAGGCGCTCCGCTGGGTCCGGATGCGTGCGCCCATGGACGACGCCTCACGAGCACCTCTGCGCCGGTGTTACCGATTAGTCCACAGAGCCAGCGACCGCGCAAAACTCATAAGAAAATTTCTGCGGTCCAACTTGTGAAATGCCCCCCCGCTCCGTCAGGATGGGCCTGCAAAACGGTACGCAAGAGCTTCATGGAGATGCCCCCGCGTACATATTAATCTACGCAACTGCTCCCCAAATGTCAACATTTTTGACAGCTTGGTTTTATAGGTCTTCATTTCTCTAGTAACCGTTCACGGGTGAGATCAGTAAGTCTTTGTGCCGTAATGAGTTAGAGGCTTATGAGGATCGCATCTTGGAGCCTCGGCTACCGTAATGGTTCTTCCCTGGCACCGTGGCCGTTGGCCGCAGATCTCGTCCAGTTCCTTCCGTTGGCGATCCTCGATCGATCGAAGCGCTTTCGAGACCGGCATGAAGGTCCAACACCTCTGCAAGAGACTTGGGGGGGCCAACGGGCACCTGAGCGTACGCGTGTTACGGTCGATCCACGCCGCGTTGTTGGCCAAGGCGAAGAAGGAAGGGATCTCCCTGAACCAGCTCTGCCTGACGAAGCTGGCGGTTCAGCTCCGGCCGCCGGTAATGCCGGACGTACAGATCTGTGCGGGGCCCTGCCGCGACCACTGGTAGCATCATGTCATCCGCGAGAGGCGGGTCTTTGTATGACGTCCCGCTCACACATCTGGCCATCGTCCGCGCACAGAGACCGCCTGCCAACCTCGCACGCGGTGAGCGGTGATTGGGGATGGGATGAGAGCCTTCCATCAAACGAGCTAAGCCGCGCAGCCCCTGTGTCTTACGAACCGCGTGCCATGATCGCGAAGCCTTTGTAGCGGCGAGCGGACTACACTTGCCGCTACACTCACCTCTCGGCGGTTACACCCGACTCCCGCACTCCGGACAGTACCTGCCCTGCCGATCCAGGGCATGGTCAGAGACTGGGCAGTGTCGGATCACGAGGCGGCCGACCACCGGAACTCGGTCAGGCGAGATCAACAGAAACAGCAGCGTCACGATCACGGTGATGGCCGTCCCGGTGAGGAACTCGCTTCGAAACCGTACCGCCAAGCCGATTGCGCCGACTTCGTCCAGCCAGCCTGCGAGGGTGAGCGTATTGGCCGTCAGGAACACGGCTGCAATGATCCCGAGAACGATGAGCTTTCGCCTACGGAGAGTCATGATGCACCATCCTTCCATCCTCAAAGATAGCGCATCTTTCGGCCTGGCGCAAGTCGCGGTCGCGGACAGGATGATGGTGCCG
>JAFGKA010000395.1 GCA_016928855.1 Phycisphaerae bacterium | reverse complement strand
GCATCGTCGAAGAGCGGGTCGCGCTCGCCGCTGGCCATGGAGTCGTCCGACCTCATGCGGATCAACTCGGGATGGAACTCCGGCTCGCCCTTCTCGGCGAGGAACTGGATGATGTTCCGCAACTCGGTGTCGTCGAGGTACGTGCCCTGCGCTCGGACGAGCTTGGCCGAACCCGGCGGCAGATAGAGCATGTCGCCCTGACCCATCAGCACCTCGGCCCCGTTCTGGTCGAGCACGATGCGCGAATCCATGCGCGACGCGACGCGGAACGCGATGCGGCAGGGCAGGTTGCTCTTGATCAGGCCGGTGACGATCCTCGCTTCGGGCCGTTGCGTGGCGACGATGATGTGGATACCCACCGCGCGACTCTTCTGGGCCAGCCGCGACAGGTGCTGCTCGACCTCCTTGGCCGACTGCATCATCAGGTCCGCCAGCTCGTCGATGATGATCACGATGTGCGGAAGGTGCGTCGGGATCTTGGCCTTTTCGTCCTCATTGCTCGGCTGGAAGCGCGCGTAGATCTCCTCCTTGCTCAGCCGGTTGAAGGCCGCGAGGTTTCGCACGCCTGCCTCGGCGAGGAGTTCATACCGCTCGTCCATCTTCGTGGTGGCCCAGTCGAGAATCTTCTCGGCCCGCGCCATGTCGGTGATGATCGGGCACATCAGGTGCGGGATCGACTTGAACTGGCTCATCTCGACCATCTTCGGGTCGACGAGGATGAGCTTGACCATATCAGGGCGCCGCGTCATCAGGAGCGAAACAATGATCGTGTTGATGCAAACGCTCTTGCCCGAGCCGGTGGTGCCGGCGATCAGCATGTGCGGCATCGTCGCGAGGTCGGCGACGAGGGCGTTTCCGCTGGCGTCCTTGCCGATGAAGAGCGGCAAGGCCATGCCTTTGACCCGGTGGCCCGCAAGCGTGGCCAGCTCCTTGACGCGCACGGTCTCCTTCTCGAGGTTGGGCACTTCGATGCCGACGGTGTTCTTGCCGGGGATCGGGGCGACGACGCGCACGGCCGGCGCCTTCAGGGAACGGGCGATGTCGTTGGCGAGTGAGGCGATCTGGCTGACCTTGATGCCTGGCGCGAGCTGGAGTTCGAACATGGTGATGACCGGGCCGGTGTCGATTTCGACGACGTGCGCTTCAAGCCGGAACTCCTCGAGCGTCCGCTCCAGGATGCGGGCCTTCTCCCGGACGATCGTTTCCTGCTGCGCCGTGAAGAGGTATTCCGGGTCGCTCAGCAGCGAGAGCGGCGGGAACTCCCATTCGCCGAGTTCCTTGGGATAGGGCTGGGTCGGCAGGGCCTGCTCCTGGCCGCGGCTGGCGAGCACTTCGGGGCGACGATTGATGACCTTGACCGGCGGCCGTGACTTGGCCGCGTCGGCCTCATCCTCGTCCTCGTCCTCATCTTCGTCCCAATCCTCATCGTCGTCGTCTTCGTCCTCGTCTTCCTCGTCATCGTCTTCGTCGTCGTCCTCGTCGTATTCTTCTTCTTCGCCCTCGGCCTCTTCGGTATCGGTGTCATCGTCGTCGGCTTCGCCGGTCAATGTTTCGTCTTCTTCCTCGTCCTCGTCCGTGTCGAAGAGCGTACCGGTCGAAGCCTTGTCCGTGTCGGTTCGCGCGACCCGCTTCGTGGTGGTCGGCGCCGGTGTTGCGGTCGCGGTGGCCGTCGCCATGGCCGGCAGGGGCAGGCGCCCTCGGGCCGCGGTCAACGCTTGCCCGGAGACCCGGCCAACATGCCGCAGCGCGTCAGGAGCGCGCAGTACCAGGCCTTCGGCCGTGAAGGCCACGCCGACGAAGAAGCAGTACCCCAGGATCAGGATCGTGCCGGTCAGTGAGAAGTTCGCCCGAAGCCAATGGCCGGCGGCGATACCCAGAATGCCGCCGTGGGCCTCTGGCAGCGCAGCCGAAGCCTGGCCGCCAACGAGGTAGACCGAGATCGACGTGACGCTGACCAGCAGCGAGATGCCGAAGACCCGCTGCCAGAAGCAGGGGATCCGGCCGCGCCAGGCCAGCAGCACGGCGGCCAGCGCCAAGCCCATCGCCAGCGGGTATGTGCCGTCGCCGAAGTAGTAGAACAACCCGTGGGCAAGCCAGGCGCCGGCTCGTCCGCACGCGTTGAGCGAGGGTTCGGGGTGCGGCCAGACGTTGTTGCTCGGCCAGTCCGTCGCGTCGAACGAGAGCACGGCGGCCCAGAGAAACACGCAGCCGACGATGGAGAAGAGAACGATGCAGCCGCGATAGACCTGTTGTCGCTGTTCCTGTCGGTTCATGGTGTGGCGAATCCTCCGTGAGTCGCGGCCCTATCGTACCCGTTGAGCATCGTAGTTGCCAAGTCTCTGCAACGCCCGTCGGCGCCGCTGGAAAGCCCGACCGGCGGGACGCCGGCCGCTACCGTGGTGATGCCCGCGCAGCGCAAACCCCAACGTATCAGCATCATCGGCTGAAACGACCGTTTGGCTGCAGGTCATCATGGGGGCCTGTCCAAGTGCACCGGCTTCCCGTTCGGGCCAGTCGAAGCGATCATTGTCGCACATTGTCGCAACGACCGTTTCGCCATAGGGTAGGGGCCTGCGGGCCGGCTGGCGGCGCCGGATTACCCAGAATCTCACTTGTCCTGGATGGAGCGTCATGACGAAAACAACAGCGATTTGGCTCGTGGCGGGTTTGTTTGTGCTGGTGTGTTCTGGTTCGGGGATGGCGGCGTCGAAATCACCGGCATCCGAGTCGCCGCGGCCGAACATCGTGCTCATCATGAGCGATGACATGGGCTATTCGGATATTGGCTGTTTCGGCGGCGAGATCAGCACGCCAACGCTGGATCGGCTCGGGGCCGGCGGTCTGCGCTTTGCCCAGTTTTACAATATGGCCCGGTGCTGCCCGACGCGGGCGGCGCTGCTGACGGGGTTGCAGCCGCATCAGGCGGGCATAGGCCACATGACCGGTGCCCCGAAGGATCGCCCTGAGCCCTGGCAGGGCAACCTGAGCCATCGCGCCGTGACCATTGCCGAAGTGCTGCGGCCGGCGGGGTATTCGACGTACATGTGCGGCAAGTGGCACGTGACCGTCCGCGAGCACGCCGGCGACGAACCGTACAACTGGCCGCTGCAGCGGGGTTTCGACCGCTTCTACGGCACGATCACCGGGGCCGGGAGCTTCTACGACCCCACGACGCTCACCCGCGACAATGCGATGATCACTCCGGTCAACGACATGGAGTATCAGCCGAAGCAGTTCTACTACACGGATGCGATCAGCGACAACGCCGTGCGATACATCCGTGAGCATGGCAGCGGCGAGGCGCGAAAGCCGTTTTTCATGTACGTGGCCTACACGGCGGCCCACTGGCCGATGCACGCGCCGGAGGAGGTCATCGCGAAGTACCGTGGTCGCTATGACGACGGCTACGAGCCGATTCGCCGGGCGCGGTTCGAGCGGGTCAAGAAGCTCGGGCTGATCGATCCAACCTGGGCGCTGACGCCGCAGGCTGGCGAGTGGGAGAAGGTCGAGCATAAGGCGTGGGAGGCGCGCTGCATGGAGGTCTACGCGGCGATGATCGACCGCATGGACGAGGGGATCGGCCGGATCGTTGCCGAGCTGGAGAAGCAGTCGATGCTCGACGATACGTTGATCTTCTTCCTGCAGGACAACGGGGGTTGCGCCGAGAACATGGGGCGCGACGACAACCCGAAGTGGCACATCAAGAAGATCAAGCCGATGGGGCCGAACAAGCTGCAGCCGAAGATCTGGCCGCCGATGCACACGCGGGATGGCCGTCCGGTGTTGGGCGGGCCGGATGTGATGCCCGGCGGGCCGGACACGTACATCGCGTACGGCGAGGCGTGGGCGAACGTCTCGAACACGCCGTTTCGCGAGTACAAGCATTGGGTTCATGAGGGCGGCATCGCGACGCCGTTGATCGCGCACTGGCCGAAGGGCATCCGTCGCCGCGGCGAGATCGAGCAGCAGCCCGGGCAGGTGATCGACCTGATGGCGACGTGCGTGGATGTGGCCGGCGCCCGGTATCCGAGCGAGCACGAAGGCAACACGATCCACCCGTTGGAGGGTGCGAGCCTTGCCCCCGCGTTCGCGGGCGGGCAGATCGAGCGCGACGCGATCTACTGGGAGCACGAGGGCAACCGGGCCGTTCGCGTGGGCCAGTGGAAGCTCGTAGCCAAGGGCCCGGCCGGGCCGTGGGAGCTGTACGACATGGCCAACGACCGCACGGAGATGCATGACCTGGCCGCCGAGCAGCCGCAGCGCGTCGCCGACATGGTCGCGCGGTGGGAGGCCTGGGCCCGGCGAGCCGGCGTGTTGCCGTGGATCTGGAAGCCGGCCTACGGCGGTGAGAAGAGGCCGTAGCGGGGGAAAGCACTGGCGGGCGAGCCGCCAGTGGCACCCACGCCCTTGGGGCGAGAGCACTAGAGCAGGTGAACAGTAGAGCAGTAGAGAAAGACAAAGAGGGGACGCCCTTCGGGCGAGAACAGTTGAGCAGGTGAGCAGTGCAGTGGAATGCCGTACATCCGTTCGCTTCTGTCTCCTGACTCCTGACTCCTGTCTTCTGTATTCTTCTTCCGCTCCTGTCTTCTGTCTCCTGCCTCCTGTATCATGCTTCCTATGTCGCAAGAGACTGCGAATGAGGCGTGGACGATCGGGCGGTTGCTCCGCTGGACGACCGGCTGGTTTGAACAGCACGGCGTGGATGCCCCCCGGCTTTCGGCTGAGCTGCTGCTGGCCCACACGTTCGGCTGCAAGAAGATCGAGCTCTACACCCGCTTCGAGCACGTGGCGAACCCAGAGCAGCTCACGACGATGCGGGAACTCGTCCGCAAGGCCGCCGAGCACATGCCCGTGGCTTACCTGATCGGCCGCAAGGAGTTCTTCTCGCTCGAATTCGAGGTTAGCCCGGCCGTGCTGATCCCGCGGCCGGAGACCGAAACCCTCGTCCAGCGGGTCATCGACCTGTGCCGGGCGCGGCCCGATGAGCCGCTGGCGATCCTCGACCTGGGCACCGGCAGCGGCTGCATCGCCGTGGCGATCGCCAAGTACGTGCCCACCGCCGACCTGGTCGCGTCGGATGCCTCGGCCGAGGCCGTCGAGATTGCCCGCCACAACGCCGAGCGCCACGGCGTGGCCGAGCGGATCGCATTCTGCGTGGCCGACGGGCTAGCTTTGGAGGCCGCCGTCGTGCCGCTGGGCGGCTTCGACGTGATCGCCTCGAATCCGCCGTACATCGCCGAGGCCGATTTCGACGCGCTGCCGCGCAACGTGCGGGACTACGAGCCGCGGGCGAGCCTCACGCTGCCGGGCAGCGATGGGCTGGCGTTCTACCGCCGGCTGGCGGCCGAGTGTGGCGGCTGCCTCAAGCCGGACGGCTCGATCCTCGTCGAGATCGGCCACGACCAGAGCCAGAGCGTCCCGGCGATCTTCGCCGAGACCCGACATTTCACTCACGTCGGGACATACCGCGATCCGACCGACCCGCACGACCGCGTGGTCCACTTCCAGCGCACGGGCGCCTAAGCGGGTAGAAGCCAGAGGGGGCAGAAGCCGATCCGCCCCCTGATTCTCGTTGCTCAAGCCTGCGCTGCGCGATTCGTTGCGACGGCGGCTTGCGTTGGCGGGCGATGCGTGGCATGATAGGGCGGCGCACACCGAGGGCGCGCAGGTTCAAGTCACGGAGGACGGCGCGGTGGATTACTTTCTAATCAACGGCGGGAACCGGCTTCGGGGGCGCATCGAGATCGGCGGGGCCAAGAACGCCTCGCTGCCCATCCTGGCGGCCTGTATCCTTTGCGAAGATGAAGTGGTCCTGCACGACGTGCCCGACCTGGCCGACGTGCAGAGCATGCTGCTGCTGCTCGAGGAACTCGGCGTCCAATCGACACGGAGAGCGGACGGGGCTTTGCGGCTCCGCGTCGTTGACGAGTCCCGCGTACATGCCGAGTACGACCTCGTGCGCAAGATGCGGGCGAGCGTCTGCGTGATGGGCCCTCTGCTGGCCAAACGCAAAGAGGCTCGCGTCAGCATGCCCGGCGGCTGCAACATCGGCGACCGGCCGATCAATCTGCACGTACAGGGCCTGCGCCGGCTCGGCGCCGCGGCCGACCTCAAGAACGGCGACGTTCTCCTGGCTTCGGAACAACTCATCGGTGGCGACATTTTCCTCGGCGGGCCGTTTGGTTCGACCGTGACGGGTACGGCGAATGTGCTGATGGCCGCCGTGCTGGCCAAGGGCCGCACCGTGATCGAGGCCGCGGCCTGCGAGCCGGAGATCACGGACCTCGCCGATTTCCTCAACGCCTGCGGGGCAAAGATCAGCGGTCAGGGCACGCCCTGCATTGTAATTGACGGCGTCGAGCAACTCGGCGGCTGCGAACATCGAATCATCCCGGACCGCATCGAGGCGGGGACGTTCATGGTCGCCGCGGCGATCACCAACGGCGAACTCGAGCTGGCCAACTGCCGCCTGGATCATCTCGGCGCGGTCGTGGACCGCCTGCGGCATATCGGCGTGACCGTCGAGCGGGACAACGGCGTGGCCGTGGTCGCATCGACACGGCGGCTCGAACCAGCCGACGTCACCACGCAGCCGTATCCCGGCTTCCCGACGGACCTGCAAGCGCAATTGATGGTGCTGCTCTCGCTGGCCGACGGCAATAGCGTCATCACGGAAAAGATCTTCCCGGACCGCTTCATGCACGTGGCCGAACTCAACCGCATGGGTGCGATGCTTCGCAAGGAAGGCCCGACGGTCATCGTCGAGGGCGTTCGGCATCTCATCGGCGCGCCGGTCATGGCGTCCGACCTGCGGGCGTCGGCGGCGCTGGTTGTGGCCGGCCTCGTCGCGCAGGGCCAGACGCGCATCAGCCGCGTCTATCACATCGATCGTGGCTACAAGGAAATTGAGAAGAAACTCGCGGCCGTCGGCGCCGATATCGAGCGACGCCAGGAGCAGGCCGAAGAGGAAGGCGCCCCGCCGCGCCGCTCCGGCACGCATGCCGACGCGCCCGTCTGGCTCGCGCCGCACGAAGTGCCAACGAAGTAAGTCGCGGGTCGGGTCAACCGCCGCGCCATCGAATTGACATTGTTCAATTGGTACAGGCTGGCGGCCGGTTCGGGCCGTTGAAGCAGGCCTGGAAGCTGCTGAAGTCGTCGAGATCCACGTCGGTGTCGTTGTCGCAGTCGGCGTCGATAACGCAGCCCGGCCGGGCGGGCCGGTTTGGACCGTTGAAGCACGTCTGAAACTGGGCGAAGTCGGTCAGATCGACGTCGCCGTCATCATCGAAATCGAACGAGCAGGGCTCAGGTGCCGGAAACATGGCGCCCGTGATCAGCAAGGCGTAGGGCTGAATGAACGCGCTGCCGCTGTGGCTGACGCGGATCGTGTAGGTGCCGGTCGGCGGGCTGTCGATCAGCACCTGTTCGACGTTGTCCACATCGTTGCGCGTCGAGCGGACCGCCGGCGCCGAGGGATTCGCCGGGTTCAGCGTCCAGGGGAAGTAGGTCGTGCTGCTGGGCGGCCCAAGGATCGAGAGATCGAGATCGTTGACCAGCACGCGCGTCGGGTCGTCGAGGCCACCGCCGGGCACGACCGCGGCCGGCGGATCGGTCCAGACGAGCGTGGCTTTCAGCGGTTGCGAACCGTCGGAAACCAGGATCGTGTCTTGCGCGATGCCCGAGTAGGTGGCGTTGACCCGATGGTTCATGTTCGGCGCCGTGTCTTCGGAGTCATTCAGAAACGCGACGGCTTTGGCCGCGTCGATGACGCCCCAGCCGTGCTTGTAGTCCGGTCCGGCGGTTCCAGCGTCGAACGCCGTGTGCAGCAGGATCGCTTTCAACGTGGCGCTGCTGGGCGAGGCACCCGCGTTCAGCGCGCGATAGTGCTGCAGCAGCAGCGCGGCCGTCCCGCATGCGTTCGGCGACGACATCGACGTGCCTGAGTAGTAGGCGTAACTGCTGGTCGAGGCGCCGATGGACGAATACAGGCTCACGCCATTGGCGACGACGTCCGGCTTGATCCGTCCGTCATCCGTCGGCCCGAACGCCGAGAAGGAAGCCAGGGACACGTGGCCCGCCGTGTAGGGATCGACCGTGATGTCGTTGATCGCGCCGACGACGAGGTTGTTCTTGGCGACCTGGCTCTGCGGCAGCGTGTCGAAGCCGCTAGTGCCCCCGTCCGTGCCCGGTGCCGTGTACGAGCCGCTGTTCGTAACGAGATAGAAGCCGGCGCCGCTCGGCCCGCTGGACAGGTACGTCACGTACTCGTTTGTTCCCATCCCGTTGGTGAACGCATCGCTACGGTCGTTGCCCGCCGACCAGACGGCCAGCAGGTGTGGATGGGTGTAGAGGACCTGATCGAGAGCCCAGGCGTTCGCGAGTTGATACGCGGCACCGAAGACGAGGTCAATCGCGTTCGGGGCACTTTCATACTTGCCGAAATAGGGGTCTTCCGTATAGAGCGAGCGATCGGCGAACCACGTGTCGGTGCCCGTCGGCAGGCCGTTCCAGCCGATGCGCGTCGTCCAACCGCGCAGGTTGCCGTAGGAGTGGTTCGACAGGTCGATAACGGCCGCGTCGGCGTTCATCTCGGTCACGTCGTTGAGATAGTCACGGCTGCGCAGAGCGACGCTGCTGGCCATGCCACGGGCGCTGGCGCTGAGGCCGGCGGCGCCGATGGTGCCGGCAACGTGCGTGGAATGATCAGAGACCGTGACGAAGTCGATGTTCGTGACGCGGCCGATCAGCTCCTGGTGCGTGCTGAGGATCTGACCACCGTCCCAGAGCCCGACGCTCACCCCTGAGCCGGTCAGCGCCATGCCGAGTCCGCCGCCGGCCCAGAGCTGGTCCGCGTTTGTGGTGTCCGCGGCGGTGCGGTTCATGAGTCGGATGCTCATCGTCTGTGCGGGCGGCAGCTCGCCGAGATAGACAAGGCCATCGGGTGTGACATGGGCCCGCGGGTTCTTACTCAGGATGCGGTTGATGATCTCCTCGCGACTCATCGCCGGCGCCGCCATGCGGGCCGGGCTCGCGTCAGGTTTACCGGCCATCGCGGGCCGGACGCCGGGAGAACCGCATGCGAGTACCGCCAGGATGAGAAGCAGGTGTCGCGGGAAGGTGGCCGTCCTTGTCTGGTTCACGATGCTTTCCCTTTGCGGTCTGGTCCCTGCGTGGTGGTGTGCCCCGTTGCGATACCATCTTGCGATGGAACGCTCCGGCTTCGCCCTCCAGTGCGACCGATCGGCTTGAGGCGCCGTCTGATGCGCACGCCCCCGGCGCCAGTGCGACTTCCGGCGCGCAACACGCACCACGGTGGCCCGGCCCTGTATTGTAGGCTGCCGCGAAAGCCAGATGCAAGACTGGCTCGCAGCCAGGTCCGCATATACGCCAGCCCGCGCGGTACGATCCCGCCGGACGGGCCCGCCAGCCGCTGTTGGTCAGGTCAGCCCGCCCCGACATTCTTTCTCCGATCAGGGTTCCGGCTGCGCCGGCTCGAAGTCGAGGCCGATGGCGAAGCGGCGGATCTGCCAGGCGACATCGATGGCCTCGCGGACCTGGGGATGGGCTTCGGCGTCGAACTCGCCGCGGACGTTGACCAGATGCGATCCCGGTCGCGTCCATCGGTCCATCGACAACAGCAGTACGTCCTCGACGAGCAACTGCGACGACGCTTCCTGCCGCGTGAACGTGTAGCGATCGCTGGTCGCGGCCAGCTCCGCGAGCTTCTCGGCGAGCACGCTGGCGAAGTCGACCCCGTCGTGGGCGGGATCCTGGCTGCTGAGACGTTCGGCGTACAGCCGATAGGTCGCCGGTTTGTCCGTCGCGGTCGACTGGACCAGCTCGCGCTCGACGACGCGCTTGCGCTCATCGAACCGGATCAGCGCCGAAAGCCAGTTGCCGCCGCGGAACGCACCGTTCTGCTGGTTCGTCCCGCTCGGCTCGGGGCGCAAGTACCACCATGTCCGGTCATCCGCCGTGAACCGCGTCGGGAAGCCCAGCGCGAACCGCGTCACGCCCTGCTCAGCCCCGAGGGGTACGCGCTGCAGGGCGTCGACGAACACGGCCAGTTCCTCGGTCGAACTGCCGCAGCCGATTACCGCCGCGATCGCGAGGCCCGCCAGGGCAGCGACCGCCATTCGAGCGTTCAAGGTTCGGGATCTCATTTCAGTGCCCCGATAGGTGCATGGACGTTTCGTCCCGGCCACGGGTGCTCCAGTACCAGGCCATCGCCGCGAACAGCCCCGCCAGCAGCAGATACGCCAGCCCGATCGGCCGCGCGGCGAAGCCCACGGCCCCCTCAGGCAGTTCCGTGCCCACCAGATAATAGTCTACGACGTTGCCGTTGAGCTGGTAGGCGTGCATCAGGCCGAGGAACGTCAACACGGCTGCGACCAGGGCCCACGCCGCCGCATGGGCGAACTTGCGATCGATCAGGAACGCCGAGATCGCCGCCAGGATCATGCAGGTGAAAATGTAGCCGCGTTCGAGCAGGTTCATGCCGTGCAGCAGGAAGCCGCTGGCCTCGGCGGCCTGATTGTTGGCAAGGATTTCCTGCATGGTTTGGCCGTTGGCAATACTGAAAACGCCGATTACGACCGTCGCGCCCCACGCCGCGATCGCGGGGAACAGCCCCACGGCGACCGCCGGCGCATGCTCGCTCGGCGTGGCCTGATAGGCCTGGGCCGTGATCACGACGCCGATCCACAGCACGATTGCGATGCCGGCTTCGATTGGCACGACGCTGTTGATGACCGCCACAGTGCCCGTCAGCCCGATCAGCGTGAAGAAGACGGCGTTCAACGTCGAATAGCCCGCCCTCGCTCCCAGCCCCTTCCAGCCGGGGTGGCCGATGTAGATCGTCGTCGGGAAGCACGAGCCGAAACACGCCGCGGCGATCGTGCCCAGCCCGTTG
>JAFGKA010000394.1 GCA_016928855.1 Phycisphaerae bacterium | reverse complement strand
GGAGGTCGGCGACGGTGTCCGAGGCTTCAGCGTGGGCGATCGGGTGATCAGCAACGGTCCTCATGCAGAGTTCGTTTGTGTCCCAGAACATCTGTGTGCGAAGATTCCCGCCGGCATCAGTGATGACGAGGCCGCATTCACCGTGCTGGCGGCCATCGGCCTGCAGGGCATCCGACTGGTGGACCCGACACTTGGCGAAACGGTGGTTGTCGTCGGCCTGGGGCTGATCGGCCTGGTCACGGTGCAACTCCTGCTGGCGAACGGTTGCCGGGTGTTGGGCGTGGATCTCGATCCGACGCGGCTTGCGCTGGCGCGCCAGTTCGGCGCCGAGACGGTCGATCTGCCCGGGGGGGCGGATCCAGTGGCGGCGGCTTTGGCGTTCACCGACGGACGCGGGGTGGACGGCGTGGTCATCACGGCCGCGTCCAAGAGCAATACCATTATGAGCCAGGCGGCGGCGATGTGCCGCAAGCGAGGCCGGATTGTGCTCGTCGGTGTGGTGGGCCTGGAGCTCAACCGGTCCGACTTCTACAAGAAAGAGCTTTCGTTTCAGGTATCGTGTTCCTATGGTCCCGGGCGATACGACCCGGCGTATGAGGAGGGAGGACACGACTATCCTGTTGGATTTGTTCGCTGGACGGAGCAGCGCAATTTCGTCGCGATTCTCGATCTGATGGCGTCGGGTTCGTTGGACCTCAAGCCTCTGGTCAATCGCCGGGTGGCGTTGGCGCAGGCTGCGGAGGCGTATGATGCTCTGACAAAGGACCGTGACGCCCTGGGGATCGTTCTGACCTATCCGGAAGGCGGTCCAGTGCCGAGCCGGGTGGTGGGGCGCTCGGCGGCCGCCGCGCCAATCACCGCAGGAGCGGGTGAGGTGGTCGTGGGCGTGATCGGAGCCGGGAATTTCGCTCGGCTGATTGCGATGCCGAGTCTCGCCCGGACACAGGCACGGTTGCGTTGCGTTGCGGATCTCAACGGCGTGGCCGCGGGGCATGCGCGAAAAAAGTTCGGTTTTCAGGTTGCCGCCAGTGACCCGCGCGTTGTGCTCGACGATGCCGAGATCAACACGATCTTCGTGCTGACGCGGCACGATGCGCATGGACCACTGGTGTTGGAGGCGTTGGAGGCCGGCAAGCACGTCTTCGTGGAGAAGCCCCTCTGCCTTGATGCGGATCAGCTCGGACGGATCCGGGAGGCGTACCGCAAGGTGCCGGCTCAACAGCTTCTCGTCGGCTTCAACCGGCGGTTTTCGCCGCATGCGGTCAAGATGAGAGAGCTGCTCGCGGCCCGAACGGAGCCGCTGTGCATGAGCATGATGGTCAACGCGGGTGTATCACCGCCGGATTCCTGGACGCATGATCCGAAGGTAGGCGGCGGGCGGATCATTGGCGAAGGGTGCCATTGGATCGACCTGATGTCGTTTCTGGCGGCTTCGCCGGTGGTCCGGGTCACGAGCATGATGATTGGCGAGTCAGCCGGCGTGTTGGTACGCGACGACAAGACCTCCATTACGCTGTTGTTTGCGGACGGCTCGATCGGCACGTTGCACTACTTCGGAAACGGGCACAAATCCTATCCAAAGGAGACGCTCGAGGTGCTGTGCGACGGGAAGGTGCTTCGTCTGGAGAACTTCCGTGTATTGCGCGGGTATGGATGGCGCGGGTTCAAAAAGATGAAGCTGCGCCGCATGGACAAGGGGCATCAAGCGGAATACGCTTCGTTTGTGAATGCGGTCGCTTCAGGGGGTTCCGGCGTAATTCCGTTTGAGGAGCTTGACAACGTGATGCAGGCGACGTTCGGCGCGGTCGAATCGGCCAGGACCGGTCAACCGATCAGTATTGCCTAGAGGGCGTGTTCGACGTGGTTGAAGGTGCATTGCAGATTCGTGGGCGTCACAAGGGACGGGCCTTGCATGTGCAACATGACGGCACCCTGTGGATCAGTGTCAGGTTAGCGATCCTCCGATCGCGCGATTCCGGCACCGGGTGGCAGCGCGTCACCCTGATGCCCAGTTCATTGCCGCGGCGACTGGCATCAACCGTTCGGCTCGCGTCTCGGCTGCTGCGACATGAAGTCAAGGCTCTTGCCGTGCTTTCGGATGGGACGATCATCGCGGTTGATCGACGCGCGGTGTATCGGGCTCGGCCGGGCGAACGCGTCATGCAGGCGGCGTCGATAGAAGATGACCGAGGCCGTGAGGTCTGGGCGCCGATGCGAATCGCTGTTGGGCCGAACGATCGAGTCGTCTGGGGGGAGTACGGGGGCAGGAGCCGGCACGGCATGTCGGTGCGTCTGTTTGTCTCCGACGATAGCGGGGGCTCCTATCAGATCGCTCATACCTTCAAAGGGGGGACGTTTCGTCATGTGCACAACATTATCTACGATGCCGGCGTTCACGGGTATTGGCTGTTGGTCGGGGACCATGCAGATGAACCGGGCATCGGGCTTCTATCGGAAGACCTGAAACATGTCGAATGGGTGGCAAAGGGGCAGCAGCGCTATCGTGCGGTGAATGTGTTTGATTTCGGCGATCGCCTGCTTTATGGCACCGACACCGAGAAGGAGCCGAATGCCGTCATGTCGCTGGAGAAGGCTACCGGGCGAACTGAACGGCTCCAGGAGGTGGACGGCAGTTGTATCTATGCGTGCCGCTTCGGTGCGTTTTACTTCCTGTCCACCAGCGTTGAGCCGTCTGAAGTGAACAAGAACGACAAGGCCACATTATGGTGCTCAAAGGACGGCGATCGATGGCAGCCGGTGTATCAGGCGCCAAAAGACCGTTGGGATCATCGCTATTTTCAGTTCGGCTCGCTGGTGCTGCCCGGTGGCGAGTCAGACTGCGAAACCATGATGTTCAGCGGTCAGGCGCTCAAGGGGATTGACGGGCGGGTGTTGGTCGGGCGCATGGCGTTGGACGGGCAGGCAATGGGTCGCGGAGATTCTCAGGGGAGTTCCCGGTGAGGAGAGGTCGGGTGCGGGATGCGTTGGCGCTGGTTCGCTGCCTCGGTCCGGGATGGGTCTTGTGGCGTGTACGGCACGCCGTGACGATGAAGACCGGCCTGCTTCGTCGGCGCTTTCCGACGACGGAATGGGATGCGCTCGATCTGGCGGCGCTCGTTCACGACGACGTGCCGACGGTGCCGGCGGCCTTTCGGGCGTATCGAACGCAGAGCCAGGCCCGCTTCTTCTTCGCGCCGGGGCAGTTGCCGGATGCGGAGCTGTTGGCGCGGACCGTTTCGGTGGAGGGCCGGGCACGTACGCTGGCGGTCGCCGATGACTATTGCCGCGGGCGATTCCTGTATTACAGCCATCACGCCAAGGATCTGGGCTGGCCGGTCGACTGGCTGCTGAACCCGTTCTCCGGCGGCCGACACAACGCCGACGCGCACTGGGTCGATTACGCCACGTTCTCGCCGCAACTGGCGGATATCAAGGACGTGTGGGAACCGTCGCGTTTCGCATGCGCGTTCTGGCTGGTGCGGGCCTATGCCTTGACGGGCGATGAGAAATATCCGCGGGCCTTCTGGGAATTGTTCGAGTCGTGGTGCGCGCAGAATCCCGTCAACCGGGGGCCAAACTGGAAATGCGGGCAGGAAATTGCGCTGCGGACGATGGCGTGGACGTTTGCCCTGTACGGCTTCTGGAATTCGGCGGCCACGACGTCCGAGCGGATTGTGGCGATGGCGCGGATGGTCGGCCTTCAGGCCGAACGCATTGCCCGCAACATCGACTATGCTGTGTCGTTGAAGAACAACCACTCGCTCAGCGAGGCGGCGGGCCTGTTGACGGTCGGCCTTTTGTTTCCGGAGTTTAAGCGGGCGGATGCGTGGCGGCGACTCGGCCGCGATGTACTCGAACGCGAGGTGGCGCGGCAGATCTACGACGATGGCAGTTATGTCCAGCATTCGATGACGTACCATCGCGTGATGTTGCACGACTGTCTCTGGGCCGTTCGGCTGTGTGCGCTGAACGGTCAGCCGTTGTCCGCGGCGCTGACGAGCCGGGTGGCGCTGGCCGGTGAGTTTCTCTTTGAGATGCTCGATCTGGAAAGCGGGGATGTGCCGAACTACGGCGCGAACGATGGGGCATTAGTGCTGCCGTTGAGCGCGTGCGACTATCGCGACTTCCGGCCGACGGTGCAGGCCGTGCGATTTCTGGCCGACGGCCGCCGGGCCCTTGACGGCGGTCTGTGGGATGAGATGGGGCTGTGGCTTTTCGGGGCGGACGCGCTGGCGGGGGCGGATGCGGGCGCGGGTGAGAAACCGCGATCGCGGCGATTCGACGCGGGGGGCTACTACACGATTCGTGGTCCTCAAAGCTGGTGCATGGTCCGGTGCCATCGATATCGCGACCGGCCGGCACATGTCGATATGCTTCACCTGGATCTGTGGTGGCGCGGGGTGAACGTGTTGGGGGATTCCGGCACCTACAGGTACTTTGCGGCGGACGATCCGATTCTGGAGCGGTATTTCAAGGATATCGCCGCACACAACACGATCGAGATCGATGGCGCGGGGCCCCTGCGCCTCTTCTCGCGGTTTCTGTGGCTGCCGTGGCCTGGCGGTCGATGCGTGAGCCATGATCCGGATGGTTGGACGGGTGAACACGATGCCTACACCTGTGCACCTTGGCGGGTCGTCCATCATCGTGACGTGCGTCGAATGGATGACGAGTCCTGGGTGGTCCACGATCGATTGGAAGGGGACGGTGAACACGATGTCGTGCTGCGCTGGCAGATGGCCGATGGCGATGTTTCTGTCGATGAGCAGCGCGGCCAGGTCAGCGTCGGCGTGGCGGGCGGCAGCGTATCATTGCGGGTAGAGGGGGCCGAACCGCTACGGATGCGTGTCTGTCGCGGTGAGCGCAAGCACGATTGCGTGGGAGGATGGGAATCCCGGTATTATGGGCAGTATACGGCACGGCCGACGATCGAGTACTCCGGCCGATTTCGGTTGCCGATCATGTTGGAGACACGGATTGAGTGCCACACGGCGTGCGGCGACGCGGCCGGCATGGCTCAAAACACGGCCACAGGGGAGGCGGAACGGGAATGATGCCGAGAACCTCTAGTCGCCAGGAAGACATTGATATCGCACGGGCGATCGCACAGTTCATCGTGGTGCTGAATCATATTCCACAGTATTTCCAGCGATATCATCTGGACCACCTGGATTCGACGATGTGCAGGTGGATTCTCACAGGGGTGAACTACCTGCACATGCCGACGTTCATGCTGGTTGCCGGTTATGTACTGGCGGGGGGGCGCGATGACGCGGGCAGCCTCGAAGGGTATTGGCGCTTTGAGCGAAAGAAGCTCTGCCGCCTGATACTGCCGTTCCTGTCGATCTCACTGATGACGCTGGCCATAAAGATGGTGCTGCCTGGCGATTCGGCGCGCGGTGCCGGTGCGTCGCTCCTGGGCATGGTGACGGCGCCACGGAGCGGGGTGGCGCCGCACCTCTGGTTCCTGTGGTGTCTGATGAGCATCTTTCTGGTCTGGCCGCTGATCCGCCGTGTGATTCCCGAACATCTCTTGCCGTGGGTGTGGGGGGGGCTGATCGTGCTGGCTGTGTGGCCGATTCCCTGGCCGACAGATGTACACGGTTCGCCGGTGCTGGGGCTTGCCGACCTGATATGGTATTTGCCGATGTTCATGCTCGGGTATCTTTGCCGCAAGCGATGGCATCGGCTTCTTGCCTTCGGTGCGAAGGCGGCACTGGTGGCCGGGGCCGTGGCGCTGGCTGCGATGCTCGTGGTTGTGAAGGCGGACACGGCAGGCCTGCCGAGGGGGGATCTGACGGTCAGTGCGATCCGGTTCACTGGCCATGTGGCCGGGGGGCTCTGCGTCTTGTCGGTTGCCGGCTTGATTGCGTCGCGGACGGTCCGGCCGCGTGCAGTGCTGGCCGGAGTCGGACGGCGTTCGTATGACATCTATCTTCTTCATGTGGCCCTGGTGGGTCATCCGCTGGTGCTGGTGATCAGCCGATTACATCCCGGGCCGGTTGAGACGTACGTGTATTTCGCGGTGGCTCTCGTGGCGACCATGGTAGTGCCGATCGGGATCGGCGAACTGATTCGACGTGTTCCGCTGCTGGCATGTGGGATGTTGGGGGTTCCGATGCGGCGTGCGTCGGCCTCGCAGGCGCTGTAGGCGGTTGTATGTGATCCCGTTGAAGAAAGAGCTTTGATGCACGTAATCTATATTCATCAACATTTCTGCACGAACGAGGGGTCTGGCGGGACCCGAAGCTACGACGTCAGTCGGCACCTCGTGACGATGGGGCACCGGGTTACGATCGTGTGCGGAGTGCTGGATATCGGCGGGTTGCCGAAGATCCCGTGGTATAAGCTCTTTGCCAGGTATCACATGGACGGCTTTGACGTGATCGTTTGCAAGGTGCTTTACAGCAATGCACATCGGTTTCTGCGAAGACTGTGGTCCTTCTGCTGGTTTGCCGTTCTTGCGAGCGTCGCATCGCTTTTCGTTCGCGGGGCGGACGTGGTGTTTGCGACACACACGCCGCTGACGGCGGGGATTCCGGGATTCGTGGCGTCGCGGCTCAAACGCCTTCCGTTCGTATTCGAGGTGCGCGATTTGTGGCCGGAGAGCGACATTATCAGCGGGAACTTGAAGGAGGGAATGTTTACGCGGTGCATCGAGGCGCTGGAGGTTTTTCTGTACGCGAAGGCGGACAAGATTCTGCTGGTCTCACCGGGGTTTGAGAAGCGCTTGCTGGAGCGGGGGTATCCAGCGGCGAAGCTCAGGACGATTCTGTTGGGTGCGGACGGCGACATCTTTCGCGAACTGCATCCGAGTGCGTCGTTCCGCGCGAAACACGGTCTCGACGGCAAGACGGTGGCCGTGTACACGGGGGTCCATGGGCGGGCGAATGGATTGGACTACATCCTGGATGCTGCGGCCTGTCTGCGCGACCGCGGTGATATTCGCTTCGTTCTCGTGGGCGACGGAATGGAGAAGCCCCGCTTGGTGTTGCGCGCCAGAGAGCTGAATCTGGGCAACATCATCTTTGTGGACTACGTGCCCAAGACGGAGCTTCCGGGGATCCTGGCGGTGTGTGATATCGGCCTGATGATTCTGGCGAACGTCGGCGAACGCCCGGTGACGCCCAACAAGATCTTCGACTATATGTTTTCCGGTCTGCCGGCGGCTGTGAATTTTCCGGGGCCTACCGCGGAAATGGTCTGCGCGGAGGAGACGGGAGCGTTCGTGGACCCGGAGAGGCCGGAGACACTGGCTGCTCATGTTCAGTATTGGGCGGAACATACGGACGAGATGAAGGCGATGGGGGAACGTGCCAGATCCTTGGCCTTTGCCAAATACGATCGCCGGCGGATCGCGGAGCAGTTGGCAAGTACCTTCGAAGAGGTGCGTGTGGCGTGGCAGGCGCGCAGGTGTTCAGCCCATGGGTGAGCATGATCGGCGATTGCGGGTCTTGATTCTGGATGACGGCCGCCAATGCCTGCCGTTCATGCGGGCACTCAAACGGGCTGGGCATCATGTGACTGTGGCGTGCGGATCGCGCCTGTCGACAGGGTACTTCTCCCGCTATGCGGATCGTCGACTTCGATGGCCGGACTACTTCAAGGATCCCGACGGTTTCGCGGCCATACTCCTGGCCTATGTGCGTCGCCATCGGCCGGATGCGACGTTGGCGCTCGGCGACGTGAGCGCGCGCATCGTAGCGATGGAGAAGCCGGAACTGACACGCTGGACCGGTGTGGCTGTGCCTGACCGGGAGATCTGGGATCAGGCCGCGGACAAGGCCAAGACCATGCGCTATTGCATGGATCATGGCATCCCGTGTCCCCAAACGTACTTTCCGGGAAACGATGACCTGGAAGCGTTTGCGAGGCAGGTCACCTTTCCTGTGATGATGAAGCCCTGTCGAGGCATTGGTGCGATCGGACTGCATCGCGCGGACACCGCGGACGACCTGTTGCGTTGTTACGGGGAATTGCGGAATCGCCACGGTGATCTGATTGTCCAGGAGTTCATTCCCATCGAGGGAGGAACGCAGTACCAGGCGGAGGCGTTTCTGGACAGCGACAGCCGGATGAAGGTGTGCATGGTGATTGCGAAGCCGCGATTCTTCCCGGTTACCGGCGGAACAAGTTGTGCCAATGTCACCATCCACCGCCCGGATATTCAGGAATCTGTGCGTCGGCTGCTTGAGGGCATCCGATGGACTGGAGCCGCCGATGTCGACCTGATTCTGGATCCACGCGATGGCGT
>JAFGKA010000393.1 GCA_016928855.1 Phycisphaerae bacterium | reverse complement strand
TTCGACGAGCGTCCGGGCGCGGCGGAGCAGTTCGCCGTCGTCGAGGTTTTTCTCGCGAAGCTGAAGACAGTCGGCGCCGCCGGCGATCGCCTGGCGGGCGGTTCGCAGCCACGGGCCGCGACACAGCGATTCGGTGATGAGCACATAGAGCCGCACATGGTCGAAGAGTGGCCGGGCCGCCGCCAGGACAAGCCGTTTCTCGACCTCGTAGGCCGCGTAGCGGATCTGCTCGACGGTGGCGGCGGTTCGTGCGTCGTGCAGCTTGGCGTATTCCTCGATGACCCGCAGCGCCTCGGTCAGCCGCTTCGCGGCGGCGGTGACGATGTCGGCGACGGAGCCGCGCGTGGCCTCGCGGCGGGTGCGGATGCGCGTGCCGACGTCCCGGGGAGTGTCGCGCGCGGCCACCCGCTCGGCGATCGGCCAGCACGCTTCGGCGGCCGAAAGCGCATGACGGAGGCGTTTGAGCGTCTTGCTGGCTGCGGCATCGTCGAGCCCGAACCGCGCATAATCCTCTAAGACGCGCAGCGCCTCGCGGGCCCGATTGAGATTCGCGTCGATAATGCGCGCCACATTCCGGTCCATGGCCTGATTATAGACGAATTCGCGAACGGACCGTTAGTGCTGCATTGCGGAAAGTGCCACCGTCGGCAGCAACGCATTCTTGCGGGCACCGAGGCCGGCACCGCGAACAAGGAGGCCGTGGAGGAAGAAGCCTCGAAGACGGCCCTGCCTTCGTGCCCTGCCCCCCCCGAACGATGTTGTCATCGCAACGACCAGCGGCGGACGCCGGTGGTTGTGGGGACTACCCGGTCGCCGACGCGTAGCGATCCACACGCACCCGTGCGGTGATGCCGTGGGCCAGCATTCGCTCCATCACGCACTGGCGTTCGGTCACCTCGCCGACCTCGCGGCTCGCCGCCGGTGTCATCCGCTGGTAGGTGCAGGTCTTGATGAACTTGCCGACCCAGACGCCGCCGGTGTATCGGGCCGCGCAGCTCGTCGGGAGGATATGGTTCGTGCCGATCGACTTGTCGCCGTACGCCACGGTGGTTTCCTCGCCGATGAACAGCGAGCCGTAGTTCGCCAGGTGCGCGAAGAAGTAGTCCTGATCGGCCACGTGCAGTTCGAGATGCTCCGGCGCGTACGCGTCGCTGAGTTCCACCGCTTCGGCGGCGGTTTCGGCGACATGCACGATGCCGTTGTCGCGCCATGAGATCGCCGCGACGTCGCGCGTCGGCAGCACGGCCAACTGCTTCTCGACTTCGGCGATGGTCTTCCGCGCGAACGCCTCGCTCATGCAGATCAGATAGATCCCGCTGTTGGGGTCGTGCTCGGCCTGGCCCAGCAGGTCACACGCGACCAGCGCCGGATCCGCCGCATCGTCGGCGATAATCGCGATCTCGGTCGGCCCGGCCAGCAGGTCGATCCCGCAGCGGCCGAAGAGTTGCCGCTTGGCTTCGGTGACGTATTTGTTGCCCGCGCCGCAGAGGATATCGACCGGCTCGACGTCGCCGAGTCCGAAGGCCATCATCGCCAGCGCGGGTACGCCACCGACGATGAAGATCCGGTCGGCGCCGGCGGCCTTCATCGCGTTGATCGTCACCGGGTAACAGCCCTCGCCCCTGACCGGCGGCGTGCACGCGACGACCGTCCGCACGCCGGCGACCTTGGCCGGGATGATACTCATCTGGGCCGAGCCGAACATCGGATAGCGCCCACCGGGGATGTAGCTGCCGACGGCGCTCGCCGGGATGTGCTTGTGGCCGAGCGTCACGCCGGGGCGAATGGTCACCTCCAGCGGCAGCAGCGTCCGCAACTGCGCCTCGGCGAATCGGCGCACGTTGGCCTGGCAGTACTCCGTATCCTGTCGCACCTGATCTGGCACGGTCGCGATAACCTTTTCAATCTGCTCTGCGTCCAGCTCAAAGCTGTCCGGGCTCCAGTCGTCGAACTTGCGGCTGTAACGACGCACGGCGTCCATGCCGTCGCGCTGCAGCTCGCTCAACATCTCCGAAACAACGCGAACCGTTTCGGGATCCTTCTCGAACAGCCGATGCCCACCGCTCTTGATGCACTGCATGACCATCACTCCTGACTCGGTTTCGCCCCGGACGACGACGCCGCCGCAGGCGATGGATAGCGTGCCGGTTCGACCCCGGATCGTCAAGAATGGTGCATGCCGGGGCAGCACAAAGGTCCTGTTGTCTGCACGTGCAAGTGGATCGGAACAAGAGAATCTGTCGCCCCGTTGGGGCTTGGTCTTGAATGTGACGCTGATCCCAGGGGCTTACGCCCCTGGCCACACACCGGCCCTACAAGGACCGGCCTATGGACCCGCCTGCGGCGGGGAAGGCCGCTGAAGCGGCCAAGTGCGCTCTTGCACAGGAATTCGCCGACGGAAACACCCGAACGACTGCGACGACGACACCGAAGACACTGTTGCGAAGCGGGGCCCACGGAACGCATTCGGCATATTCTGCCGCCCGGCCTCGTCTCGTGCCCATCGGGGAACGTGGCCATGGAAGTCGAAACGTGCAAACGAGAATG
>JAFGKA010000392.1 GCA_016928855.1 Phycisphaerae bacterium | reverse complement strand
TCGGTGTCGATCGGGAGCCAGTCGACCTTACGCTTGCGCGAGATCGGCGGCAGGCTGACCGTTACGGCGTACTTGACGCCCACTTCGGCGCCGCGCTTGGCGGCCAGGCCGGAATAGTAGTGCAGGTAGTCGAACGAAATCTCGCCGCGGAGCAGCGCGTGCTCGCGGCAGGCGGCGACCCACGTATCGAAGACATCGCTCACGTCGACCCAGAGATCGGGATGGTAGTCGTCCATATCCTCCCAGTTCTCAAGGTAATAGAGCCCGCGCATCAGGTGCGCCGGCGCCGCGCGCTCGATTCCCGGCAGCGCCGCCAGGAAGCCGCCTTCCATCACGATCGTATACGCGGCGCGGTGATCGCGGTGAAATGAGCCGCGCCAGTGCGTCAGCACGATGTCCGGTCGCAGCCGACGGACCAGATCGCACATCTCGTGGATCGTCGGCGTGTCGGTCTGAAGCTCGCCGTCCGGATGGTCGAGCACGATGCAATCGGCGGCGCCCATCTTTCGCGCGGCGGCTTCAGCCTCGCGGACGCGCTGCGCGCGGTACACCCGGGCGTCCATCGCCGGGTTCCCCTTCTCACCGGCGGTCATGTGCACGATCGTCGCGCGGTGGCCGGCAGCGGCGTACTTGGCCACGAACAGCCCGCCGGTGATCTCCGCGTCGCCGATGTGCGCCCCCACCACGACCACATGCTTGCTTGCTGTTGCACTCATACTCGCTGGCTCCTATTCGTAACGACCGGCACCACGCACAGCCGCTCGGCTGCGTTCGAAAGTCGCCGGGCAGCCTGTTTGCCCGAACACCGGCGGGCAAGCCGCCAGTGGCACCCGCGCGATCATACTCACAAGCTCCTTGTCGAAACGGTCATCGCCCCCCGGACGACCGGACGATCCATTCCCATATCACACACGTGGCGGCCCACGCCGCACTGAGGCCCAATGCCCATTTCCACAGGTTCGGCCATGCTCGCAGGCCAACCCACGGCCCCTTCGCGTCGGGCAGCGTATGAATGGTCAGGTTGGCAAGCCGCTCCGGCGTCGGGGCTGGCTCGAGCCGGCTCAGCACCAGCGTCGCCAGAATCGCGTAGACGAACGAGAAGAACCCGACGTACGCGAAGTTCAGGTGCGTCCCCAGGCGGAGACCGACGGCCAGGCCGATCCCGCTGATCATCGCGGCCAAGGCCGCCCAGGCGGTAGCCCGCTTCGAGAACACGCCGACGATGTACAGCGCCACGACCACACCAAGCACGTTGCCGTAGAAATCCTGGACGAACGTTACGGCGGATTCCGCCTTCATCAGTACCGGCACGAGTGAAATCGACGCCAGCAGTGCAATCGCCTCCAGTGTGCGGGCGATGAACTTGGTCCGGGCCCCGCTCGCCGCCGGGTTGAGAAAACGAAGGTAGATATCCTCAGTCAGCAGGGCGCTCGATGCGGTGAGCATGCCGTCGGCCGAACTCAGCAGCGCGGCCATCATGCCCGCCACCAGCAGCCCGCGAACGCCGGTCGGGAACATGGTGAGCATGACATCCATGAACGCCTTGTCCGGCACCAGGTCGGGTTTGAGCACGCGCATCGCCGCGCCAATCACGTACGTCGCAAAGCAGGCCAGCGTCGCCAGCACGCCGAGAAACAGCAGGCCTTTCTGTGCGTCGCGCTCGCTGCGCGCCGCCAGCAGCCGCTGCACCATGCCGAAGTTGCAGGCCAGCCAGCTCAGCCCCGCCACCGTCGCCCAGGTCACTACGGCCTGCGCGGGGAAGAATGTCTTCGTCGCCAGGTCCCAGTCCGAGGGCGCAAAGAGGCTCGACAGTCGCGTGTCCGCGTTACCGGTCGCCTCGATGGCCGCGAAACCCGCGAGACCACCGACGTGATGCGCCGCCATCCACGCAACCGCCCCCAGCGTACCGAGCAGAAAGATGCCCTGATAAACGTCGAGGATGAGCACCGTTTTCATACCGCCCAAGATGACGTAGAAGCCGACAACGATCGAGATGAAGGCGATACTGACCTTCAGCGGCCAACCGAGCAGCGCCTCAAGCACCAGCGAACCCAGGTACAGCCCACTGGTCAGCGTAACGACGAGAATGACCGTCATCACCACCGAGAAGAACGCCCGGCAGGCCACGTTGAAGCGGCGTTCAAGGTATTCCGGCGTGGTCACGATCCGCGTGCGCCAGTAGATCGGCACGAGGAACATCGCCGCGAACCAGGACGTAAACCAGATGTGCACGGCGTTCCACTGCAGGATGTAGAAGCCCCAGATGAACCCGAGGCCGGCCATGCCCATGTAGGCTGGGTCGAAGGCCATCGCGATCAGCGTCAGGCCGGTTTGCCACCACGTGCGGGTGCGGCCGCCGGTGAGAAACTCATCCGCGCCCTTGCTCTGGTGCCGGCGGCTGACGAAATAGCCGGCGACGAAGATGAGCACGAAATAGGCCGCGACGATGCCGGAATCAAGCCGATTGTTCATGCGAACGCCTCAGAACACACGCCCCAGAGGGCTACAGATCCTTGACGAGAATCGCGAACTGGCGCGTCGCCGTCAACCCGAAGCGGCCATAGAAACGAGCCACATCGTCGTCCGCCCAGTTGAACCACACAGTGCGTCCATCCGCCGCGCGAATCCGCCGAACGGCCTCGACGAAGAGCTGTGCGCCGACCTTCCGGTTGCGGACCTCAGGCCGCACACCGAACGGACCGAAGTGTTCGCCCTCCCACTGGCAATAGCCGACGACACGACCGTCCAGCAACGCAATCAGGACCTCGCCGAGCGCCCCGCTGCGTACCTTCATCCGGGCCGCAGTATTCCAGTCGCCCGGGAAGGCCTCGGCGAGAAACGAGAAGAAATCCTGCACGCGGTCGGCCGTCAGGCCCATGATCTGCACGGCGGTTCCGCCCGCCCGGCTTTCGGCGGTAAACGCAGCCACGTCGAAATCGAAAGTCCCCCTCGCCATGGCGATCGACTCGTGATCGATACGGAAGCCCATCTTGTGAAACCACGTGAGCCCGCCGGCATAGGCGTCCTTGTCCACGCCGGGAAAGACGTAACCCGGGGCCGAGCCCGTGTTGCCGCAAACCCAGATGCGTTTACGATTGTGGCGTTTGAAATGCCCGATCGCGGCATTCATCAGCGCCGTACCGACGCCGCCGCGCCGGTGCTCGGGATCCACCGCCACGACCGGGATCCAGCCGAGTTCCGGCTCGACGCCGACGCGATCATTGGAATGGCGGCGGATGATCGCCCGCAGGAACCCCACCGGCCGCCCGGCGTGCGCCGCGACGAAGAAACCTGAATCGTCACCGGGCCAATAGTCGGCGTCACACAACACGCCGCCGATGAACCGCCCTTCGTTCATCGGATCGCGTTTCAGGGCGCGGTTCCAGACCTTAAGCACAGCCGAAACGTCCGCGCTTTCCAACGTACGGATTTGCACAGCCGACATGCGCTCGTTCTCCCGTTGTGCGGCTCCGAGCCAGCGCCAATCGATCCGCCCCCTCGCACCGGCGCCGCACGGTACCCGGCCGGTTGGCGATTCGTCAAATCCGGTCTACGACTCAACGTAAGAACTGCACGGCCTTTGCCGCAGCGACTCGGCGTGCTATTCTGGGGATCGCGGTTGGAGAGGCGAGCCCGATCCGCCTGTCGGCCTGGGTACCTGCCCGGGTGCAACAAAGGCACGGCATCGTGCGCCTGCCTCGAAGAGAAGATCCTGCCTGCCCGTGTACGCGAGGACTGTCATGAAACGTGCTGCCCTGCGTCTCGTTGTTGCGGCGCTGATCGTCGGTGCTCTATCGGCTTCGAGCCTCTGGGCGAAGCCAACGCCCGAGCCAGCACCGGTCGAGGAATATGCCTTGCACGAGGATGGCGGGATCCTCTACACGCCGCTGACGCGCGAAGCGACGCGGACCGACCAACTTGCACGATACGACGGGATTGCGACACGCACGCAGGAGGTTTCGCTCGGCGCGTTTCGGCTGAAGGCGACCCTGCCGACGGCGGCACGGGCCTATGACGTGATCCCGATCCATTACCGGCTGGCGTGGGACGAAGAGGCCGGCGACGTCGCAGCGCGTTTCCCGCTCGCAGTCGAAGCGGTCGCATTCGAGGACATCGAGCGCGGCGGCGGCAGAAATCTGTACGATCTCGCGCTACCCGGGCGCACGGACCTCGAGATTGAGTACCTCGGCTCGATCACCGCACACCTGCGCCCAGACGGCCGGCACAACATGAAGCCGGACTTCTCCGATGAGCCGGCCGTGTATCCGCCGTTCGACCGCAAGCCGATGGTGCGATCCGGCGTGGTCGAGGCGGGCGATCTGGTCTGGTTCAAGTTCCGCTACACGAACACCGGCGAGACGATCCTTGACCCGGAGGGGATGGGTGCGTTCCAGTTCTATCCCGAGCTGCATCGGAAGAACGCGGACGGGAAGTACGTCAAGATCGGCAATCCCTACAACCTCTATTATCGCGATCTCGAATACCTCTATCCTGGCGAGTCGCACGAAATCTGGATGCAGTTCCAGACGCATGGCGCCGCCGAGACGCCGGAGAATCTCGGGCTCATTCCGGGCGACTACCGAATCCGCGTGCGGCTGACGTACCGCAGCTACAAAGAAGCGAACGCGCTGATCAACATGTGGGATGGGCCTTCGCTGTTCGTCTGGGACATGCCGATCACTGTCGCCGTCGAGCCCCAAGAAGCCCCGGTCGCCGCAGGCGTCAAGACGCTCACCGACGGCGGCGATCCGGACAAGATCACGCGATTCATCCATACGTTCGAGGAGTTCATGACCGCGTTCGACTGCCACCTGGCCTGCCCGGTAGACGCCGTGACGACCCGCGCTATCGAGGGCACGCTCCACTTGCAGGTGGCGCCGTGGACGAAACACATCGTGCTCAACCTGATCGCCACCGGGCCGGTTTCGATCACGTCGGCACCGGTGCCGATCGACACGGATTCGGATTCGCTGCGCATCCGGTTCAACGCGGACCATCCCGCGCAACTGATCCGGGACGGCCTGCGCGAGCCGATCGTCTACTCGCAGACCATGGCGGATATGCGCGCGAACGTCCAGCTCGGCCCGTTTCCGGAGCGGCACATCCATGAACGCCTGCGCGAAATGATGGACTGCGGTATCAACGTGGTCTCGACGACCAGCATGCCGTGGCTCTACAACGACATGCACACGCCGCCGTCGAACCACAATGGCGATGCATGGAAGTACGTGCTGGACCTCGCCCGCAAGGAGGGCATGCACATCGAAGGCTGGGGCTCGTATCCGTTCGACCGCGGCACAATCGAGGCTGTCGCGTCGTGGATCACGGGCGACACATACGAGCTGGCCAGGGTTGAAGCGTCGTACCCCGACGGCGGTATCTACATCAGCCATTCCGACCCGCGCCTGCCGGAGGCAAACGCCGCGGCGATCCTCTACCAGTTCCAGCGATGGGGCGACCTGTACTGCCAGATGGCATCCGGCGAGGTGCCGATCAGCGTCGGCGAGGACACGCGCGGCTGGCTGCGGGACGATGTGAACACGCGGTTTATCATGGGCGATCTGACCGTGCAGCGTTTCCGCGACTGGCTCCGGAAGAAGTACGACACGATCGAGGCAACCAACGCGGCATGGGACACCTCATTCGCGTCGTTCGACGCGATCGAGCCGGAGAAGAACCAGGTCCAGAACCGCTTCGGCCACCGGTGGGAATACACAGACCCGAACCACCCCTTCCACGACTGGAACGCGGCCGTGGCCGACCTCGACCTGTTCCGGACGGAGGTGCGGATCGGCAACTACCGCGACACGCTCGGTGTTGTCCGCAAGACGATCCCCAACGCCACCGTGATCCTCCGCACCGAAGGCGCGAATGTGCTGGTCGGCGGGATCGCTCCACATGACCCGAACCCGCACTTCCGCCACATCTACTTCAGTCAGCGGCGCGTCGGCGCGGTTGCGGAGGTCCTGCAGGCCAGCGGCCTGGTGCGATACCACTCCGACTACACAACGTTGCCATATACGCCGTCCGAGGTGCGCCGGCTCGTGCGCACGGCGGCCGCGCAGGGCATCATCCCGGCGTGGCTGCCGCAATTCGACAACATGCGAGACATCGCGATCAACACGCGCTACGGAAACGAGTACCAGATCCACTACAACCTGCCCGATCCGCGCAAGGGATACATGATGCACGTGCTAACCGCGGTCTACCCGTGGTTCAAGGCCACCTACGAGGAAGGCGGCATCCCCGGCGTGCTCTGGGAAGACTATCAGTGCGATGGGTTCGTGACCGAGACACAGAAGCGCGAGATGCGGTTCTTCATGACCAAACTGCGCGAGGCGATCCACACACCGGAAGCCCGCCGGGCCCGCACCGCAGACCTCGAGCCGCCGTCGCAGGACTGGCGAAAAGCCACCCGCGCGTTGCGATCGTACCGCCTGAACGGCGAGTAGCCTCGCCGATTACGGCAGAACAGCGAATCGGTCGATCGCAATCTCCGCCGGCGCATCCGTCGGATCGAGCCGCAACTGGCGAATCGTGCCCGTCCACGCCGGATGCGTGGCCACGTCGAGCGCGTATGTGTGCAACGCGCCGTCGGCCACCAGTGCGAACGACACACTTCGTTCGCCGGCCCATCCCGGCGCGGCATCTGTCGCCCAATAGAGTTCAGCGTCCGTGCCCGCGGTGGTGCTCATCACCATCGTGATCCGCTTGATGATCCCAGCGTCAAGCCCGAGCATCGGCCCGGTGATGCATTGTGGATCCGACCCCAGGCTCCGACCGCGCCACGCGCCCGCCTCGATCCGCACGTCCGCCAGTTGACGGATCGGCCGAAGCCACAGCCCGTGCGGCGAGTCGAACGTCATCTCGAAGCCCATATTGAGCCCCAATCGCCTCGCCGCCCGCCGATGGTAGTCCTCGTTGATCTGCTGAAACGTCAGTGACGTCTGTAGCCGCTCGCGGCCGGCAACGGTTGGCACGTGATCGATGTGCGGTCCGCGGCTTGGTGTGAGCACATCGCGGATCGCATCGAGATAGCCGAAGCCGTAGGGCAATCCCGGCTCGATGCTGCCACCCTCGCCCCATTCGTTCCACGCCTCGACGAGCGCGAGCCCCGGACAAGAATCGACGAACGCGGGCAACAACTCAACCATGCAGCGAAATGCTGCTGGCGTATTCCCCCGCGTGCGCACGGCCTGCTCGCGCGACCGCGCGGCATCATCCCAGCCAACCCAGGCCGACGGGATGTAATCCAACCTCTGCTCGTGCGCCAGCGTCCGGGCAGTCTCGAACGCCTCGGCGTGCCGCGGGATCAGTGCCTCATACGGCAACGAGCGGTCCGGCCCGCCCCACGGCACATCGCAGAAGCCGTAGGCGTACGCCGTGACGCCATCGAAGCCCCCGTCGGCATACCGCAGCAGCCACGGGTTGTTCTGCACCGCGACGAAGTACACGCTGGGATGACCGTATTCGCGTGCGATCGCACGCATCCGGTCCAGGGCCGCCCGGCAACCGGCCCAGCCGCCATGCGCGTTGACGATCCGGTTCGGCTGATGAATCAGCACGACCGGTTTGCCCTCGACGCGAACATAGTTCGCGTGCTTGAAATAACGCTCGCACAGTGTGCGTATGAACAGTTCCAGTGACTGATCGGAGAAGTCCAGCGCCTTGAATTCGGCGCAATGCCCCTCGTTGCACCAGTCCACACAGAACCGCATCCGGTCCGCGTGCCGGCTCCGCAGAAAGCCCTTCTCCAGCGCATCATGGAGATAGTCCGTGCCCTGATTGAAATACCAGTCGAAGACGAAGCAGGTGATACCATGCTCGATCGCCCAGCGGATATGCCAGTCGGCCACGGCCGGCAGCGTCTCGTCATAGTACCCAAGCCGGGGCTCCAGGTAGTCCACGCGTTTGACGCCCCAGCCGTTACGGTCCCAGTCGAGCATGACGGGAAAGTAGTAGCACCCGAGCGTGACGGCAGCCGGCGCTGAGACGGGCGGCGGCAACGACGCTTCGGTGGCCGCTTCCTCGCCGCCGACGGTCGCGAACACACGGGTCTCGTGGGCGATGCGGACGGGCGCGCCTTGGCATGAGGCGGTCACGGTTGCGCGAATAACGGCATCGGCATCGCAGGCGCGCCCTGTCAGCGTCAGCGCGGTGGTCAGACACTCGCTGTACGCGAGCGATGCCGCCAGATTCTCCAGCGGTCCGGCCGCGTCGAGTCCCTCCGGCACATCGACGGCTACGCGAACCTCGGAGAGCATCGTCGCACCGCGGTTCTCCACGCGCACCGCAAGCGATCGGGACTTTCCCGCCCGCCCGGCAGCCGGATCGATCAGTATCGCCACCGAAACCTTCGGCGGTTCGGCCGGCAGCGGGCGCAACGTAAACCGCGTCATGCGACAAGCGCTTCGGCCATCAACGCCGGCCAGAATGCGCGCGAAGCAAGCACGGCGCGGCGCAATCACGCGGACAGCGTGCGGTTCCCATGCTGGACCGGCGAGGAGCCCTGTCCAGGAATTGTCGAACGCGAGGTGCTGGCGGTCAGCGTCGAACCATTCAATCGCCACCTTGAAGCGTCCGTCACCAGCAATGCGCTGGACATGCGCAGCCAATGTGTACGCCGTCAGTGATTCGACCGGAAAGGCGTGAGAATTCAGTTCGGCGCCGCGCTGTCGGGCATCGAGCTCGGCCGCCACACCAGGCGCCGGATCGATTTCGACGATTCGCACGGCCGCATCGGCGGGATGCACGTCCCAGTGCATGAGCCCCTGACGGAAATCGCCGTTGGGACACAACGATGCCTGCGGCTCCGACGCTGCCTGCCCTGTCGATGCCAGGAGGAGAACCAGGAGACCGATCCTGCGCAGCCCACATCTGCAACC
>JAFGKA010000008.1 GCA_016928855.1 Phycisphaerae bacterium | reverse complement strand
TGGTTCGCACTGGGCTGCGCGTTGCTTGACGACCGCCAGCCGGAAGAGGCGACCCGGGCGTTTCAGATTGCCTGCCATACACATCCGGGCCTGGAGTCAGCGACGTTGTTGGCCTTTGCGTGTTTGAAGACGCGGGCGTCGGACATGGGTGAGTTTCTCCGCATCGTGGTGGAGACCTACAGCGAGATCGGCCAGCCGCGGATTCCGGGCAGTGCCTGGGAACGTGAAGTGCTCGCGGCGATTCATATGCCAGACATGACCGCGCGGGGGTTATCGGCATTGGCGCGGTCGCTGTCCTGGATTCCGATTCGCGTCCTGGGTGAGCAGATGCGGGATGCCGCGGCCGCGCGTGCGCCTTGGGCGGCGTCGTTATTCGTCGAGACCCCAGTGCGGCCGAACGGCGGGCGACGCATTGCGCCGGCGTGAGGGGGCTGCGGCGGGTCCGTCACATCCGTCCGTGTCGCATAATCGAAACCAGCAGCCAGAATCCCATCAGGCCCGCCGCGAGAAAGCCGCCGAGGCCGATGACGGGGATCTCGTACCACGTCGGTGGGAGGTTCGAGAGCACAATCAGCGATGAGCCGACGATCAGCGCCGCGACCACGATCGCGAACGCGATGCGGTTGGTGATCTTCTCGTGCGTCTCGATCATTCGCTCGAGTCCTCGGTGTTCGAAGCCGATGCGCAGGTGGCCTCGCTTGGCCTGCTGCAGCAGGTCTCGGACGCCGCCGGGGATTTCGCGCGCGAGCTGGAGCATCTCCGCGCCGGATTCCTGCATGTCACTGAGGAGTCGCTGTGGTCGCATCCGGTCGAGCTTGACCTTCATCACGTGCGGGCGAGCGGCGGCGACCATGTCGAAGTCCGGGTCGAGCATGCGGCCGACGCCCTCGACGGTCGTCATCGCCTTGAGCATCATGACCAGGTCGGCCGGAATGCGGAGGCGGTGACGTTGGACCAGCTCCATCAGGCGCTGGAGCAGTTTGCTGAGATCCACCTCGCCGAGATGCGTGGCGGAATAGAGGTCGATGATCTCGGTGATGTCGCGTTCGAGGCGGCGCCGGTCCGGCTCGACATCGTCATTGTGTTCGGTCAGTCGCAGCAGGGCGGTTGTGGCGCGGGCAGGGTCGTGGGCGCCGACGCCGTGCACCAGATCGGCGAAGTCCTCACGGCTGCGCCGATCGAGCCGGCCCATCATGCCGAAATCGAGATAGCAGATCACATCGCTGGGCAGGATGAACATGTTGCCGGGGTGTGGATCGGCGTGGAAGAACCCGTGGGCGAAGATCTGCTTGAGGATCAGTTCCGCGCCGCGTGCGGCGACGCGCTTGCGGTCGAGACCGCGCTGGGCCATCTGGCCGAGGTCGCTCGGACGCACACCTTCGATGTATTCCATCGTCAGTACGCGGTGTGTTGTGGCGTCACGGTAGACCTTCGGCACATAAATCGTTGGGTCGTTGATGAACTGGGCGGCAAAATGCTCAAGATGCTTGGCCTCGATGGTGTAGTCGAGTTCCTGGTCGATGACCCGGCTGAACTCGTCGACGATCCGCGTGGGCTTGTGCAGTTCGGCGCCTTCGATGTGCCGCTCGATCAGCGTGGCCAGGTGGAACAGGATCTCGAGATCGACGTCGATGACCGCGCGGATGCCGGGCCGCTGAACCTTGACCACCACGTCGTCGCCGTCGCGGAGCGTCGCCCGGTGGACCTGGCCGATCGACGCGGCGGCAAGCGGTTTCTCGTCGAATTGCTCGAAGACCCGGTCAAGCGGGCGTTGGAGTTCGGCTTCAACGATCTCTTTCGCCTCCGCAAACGGGAACGGCGGCACCGTGTGCTGGAGCTTCTCGAGTTCGGTGACGAACTCGACGGGGATCAGGTCGGGCCGGGTCGAGAGGACCTGGCCGAGTTTGATGAACGTCGGACCGAGTTCCTCGAGCACCATGCGGACGCGCTGGGCCCGGGTGAGGCTCTCGACGTGCTCGCGGTGGCCGCGGGAGATCAACTGGAGCCCGATCTCGACGTACTGGCCGATCTTGAGGCTGTCGACAATTTCGTCGAAGCCGTACTTGACCAGCACCGTCAGAATCTGGCGGTACCGGTTCACGTGGCGGTAGGTCCGCGTGACAAGGCCGATTTTCCGGATGGCCATGGTCACTCCGGCCTGACGCTGAGTGTACGTTCCAGTGTCTCCAGGCGCTCGGCGAGCGTCGCGATGTCCTCGTGCGTGGCGACGTTCATGCGTTTGAGCTGCTCGGCGACATGGCGCTGGACCGTTTCCTCGAGGTCCTTGCGGGCCTTCTCGGAGCGGGCGACGACTTCGTCCACGAACTCCTTGCCCTTGTCCGCCGAGAGATTCGCGGTGTTGGCCAGTTCCTTGGCGAGTTCTTCGGCCTTTTCCTTCGTCAGTGCGGCCAGGCCGACACCGGTGAAGAGGGTCTTCTTGATCAGTTCAAACATGACCAGTTCTCCTTCTGTCGTGGAATGCGGGCCGCACCGACGGCTCGCAAGAGCCACCGGTACGTGCCAACTGGATTGTATCGGCACGAACCACGCCTGACCAGCACCGCCCGTTTCGATCGCGAAGGCGGCGCTGGTCAGCCGCGCGCCCAGAACAGTGTTTCTGTGATACGGCAAGGTCGGAGCCTCCGTGTCTTATGCCAACGACAGAGGGTCGGACACCTTTCTTGCCTGTGCCGTGTGCTGAACGATCAGCGATGCCTCGTACTTCCATGCCGGCATCAGCTCGACCAGTGCCCTTGCGGCAAAAAGGAGCCAACCCCCCGCACATCGCGTAGGATCGCACAACTGTCCGCATATGCAACTCGTCCGATCGATCGCCGGCGGTGGCTGCCCGCGGCACGCGGGAAGGAGAACTGCGAATAGACGCTAATAGACGCGAATGGGTAAGAGAGGCAGAAGCCAGAAGGGGATGCGGTGGATACCGGGGTGCTGCGATTGCGAGCCCGTCGCCGGGAAGGCGTTTGTGAGAGTTCCGTGATCGTGACCACAGGCGACAGCTTGGGGCCGGCTTCGCAGAGCTGCGCCGTGCCAAGCAGGGATGGACGACCCTTTTCTTCGTCGCAGTGGTGAGCTTTCTGAATCGGTGGTACGCGCAGGCGCGGGGTGCGGCGATTAGCCGCGGCTGTCTTGCGTTGGCGTCATTGAGGTGGCGCGTGTACGTGGGGCGCGAGTAGCTGGCGGAATCGCGGATCGTTGCCGAGGGGCGTCAGCAGCGGATCTGCATGCAACCGGTCGGGCGAGATGCCGGCTCGGAGAGCGGCCTGGATGTGGACAAATGCGGTTTCGACAGCGCCGGCCTGAGCCGCGACGGCCGCTCGCATGTGGTGGGCTGCGCCTGCGGCAGGATGCCGTTCGAGGAAACGGTCCAGATCGCAGGCGGCGTCATCGAGGCGATTGAGCTGGAGGTTGGCCCAGGCCAGCCGAACAACGATTGCCTCCCGGTCCGGGTCGAGGTCATGTGCTTCGGCTAGATAGTCAGCGGCAGCATCCCACATGCCTTGTCGCCAGGCGTCATGCGCTTGGGCGTACAGTTCGCTTGCCAGGTCGGTGAGTTCGCTGTTGCCGGTGAGCCTTGTTATCGTCGGCATTCGAAGCCGGTCAATCTCATCCAGGATCGCGTCGCGTTCAGGCCTTGGGCGATCGAGCGGAACATGCGCAACGAGAACGCGCCGGAGTTCCATCACATCGTGGTGCAACAGGTAGTTGCGTGGATCGAGCCGATACGCTTCCAAGAGGAGGCGGATCGCCGTGTCGGGGTCTTGGGAAACGGCCGCGTTTAGCCCTTTGATCCACAGCTTGACGCCCTCTCGAGACCGCGTGGCGTTGCGTCGAAGTCTTTCATGCTGCGGGTCTGCACTTGAGGCGACGACAATCTCATCGAACGGCGAATGCCCGATGCGATGGAGTTCGTTGAGAATCGGCGACGGTTTCGGGCGATGACGGCTTCGGGGAGTAGAAAACTCGAGCATCGCGTTGTCGTCGGTGTGAATCGGTGCGGCGGCGGCCCACGCACGGAGCGGTTCGCCGGATGCTACAAATCGTCCGAGCAGTGTGGCGAGGCTGCTGACGCCTATCCGGTACAGATCTTTCCGCACCGCAGGGGCGGAGAAACGGCGCGACAGACTGTCCAGGGGGATAGAGAAAGGCTGGCGGCCTGCGATGAGGAGCACGTCGCCGGTCGTTGCCTGCCAGGCCGATACGAATTCCATTGAATTGCACAGGGTGTGCACAACCGTACGAAAGTCTCGCAGGGACATGCCGTACGCTTGGAGCCAGATGCACAACACGCCGCGGTCCGACAGTCGCTGTCGGGCGAGCGCAAAGAACTCCTGCGTGAACAGGCTGGAGACACCTGAGACCCAGAGATTCGACGGTTGTGACACGATGAGATTGTACGTACGGTTCGTCAGGGCAAGGTAATTGCGTGCGTCTTCGCAGATCACGCTCAATCGGCCGTCGTCGAGGACGTTGTGCGCATAGGGCGCGAAGAACTCGGCCGCACAAATCACTTCCTCGCTGATCTCGATGCAGTCCAGCGTTTCGAACGAATCATATCGACTCACGGCCCCGAGTGTGATGCCCGACGCCAAGCCAATTACGCACGCCGCCTTTCCGTCCGGACAGAGCAGTGCTGGCACGTGTCCACACAGCAGTTGCGTCGGCATGTCCACATCGCCTGTCGAGGCCTCCGTTCGACCGTTGATCGTAAGCGCGTAATGGGGAGTGCCGTTGGCGGTCCGGATCACCGCGACTGTCGTGTCTACGCCTTCGGCAAAGTACAGACATTCGAGTTCTTCGTCTGCGTGACCACGGGCGACTGCGCCCGGATTGGAACTGCGATGTGCACGGTCAATGAGCGCGCGGGGGCTGGAGCGGCCGATCAAGGTTCCGGCGAGCGAGATGATCATCGCCGTGGTCATGGGTAGCGCAAGGCGCCAAGTGAGCCTCTTGCCGGCCGGGCTCGCGAGTGTGATCAGCGCGATGCCAATCGCCGTGTTGGCCATCGCCGCAGCCGCGATGGAGTGGCGAACGCCCAGCACGTCGCTGCGAATCATGAAGAAGCCGGCAGCCAGCGCGCCGGCAATGCTCCCGCATGTATTGACCATGTACGCCCGGCCGACGGCAGCACCGGGCCGGCGGTCCTTCGAGGCGATGATCTTCGTGGCCAGCGGGAAAACAGCACCCATCAGGCAGGTTGGTACAAGAATGACGGCGACGACAAGAGTCAGTTGCGTCCAGAGCAGCGCATCGAAGTTTTCCGGGAAGCGTTCGATCGCCCATCGGGCGACTCGTGGCAGGCGGCTGTGCAGAGGGGTCATAAGGATTGCCGCCAGTGCAATCCCTAACTCGATCCAGCCGAGAACGAGCACCGGGTTGCGCCAGCGGTCCGCTGTGTGGGCTATCGCAAGACTGCCAGCCGCCAGGCCGAGAATAAAGGCCGCCAGCACGCAGGTGAAGGCGTAGGTGCTCGAGCCGATTGCCACGATCAACTCTCGCGTCCATGACACCTGGTACACCATGGCCGCGAATCCTGACAGAGCCAGCGAACACAGTACGCCCCGATACGTGCTGAGAGATACCGTCATCGTGTCCGAGGTTGTATCCTGTCCGGCGGACGGCGTATCGGTCGTGTCGGGCGAAGCGGCTGGTCGCGATCGGGTGCCGCGGAACAGAATCATCGCGGCAAATCCGATCGCCAGGTTGACGGTGGCCGTTGCGTGCGTCGTGTGCATGAGACCCAGGGTCGGAATCAGCCAGAATCCGGCGAACAAGGTTCCTGCTACTGCGCCCATCGTGTTGATGCCGTACAAGCGGCCTGTTGTTTGCCCCAGCACGTCGGTTTGCGTGGTGAGGCAGCGAACCAGGATGGGCAGTGTGGCTCCCATGCATGTGGTGGGGATGACCAGGACGGTGCTGCTGACGAAGAACCGGGCTGCCGTCAGGATCCAGGGCGTATCGGTGAGGTATGGGTGGAGCGTAGCGTAAAGGGGGTGCGCCGCGCGAAGGAGCAGTGGCACGAGGAACCCATAAAGTCCGATTGTGATCTCGAGCAGGGCGTAGGCCTGGCCCGGCCGCGCGAGGCCGTCGCATCGGCGGCCGGCGATATGACTGCCGAGCGCGAGCCCGGCCATGAAGGCCACGATTACCGTCGTGATGGCGTATGTCGTGCTGCCCAGCACGAGGAGGAGCTGGCGCGTCCAGACGAGTTCGTAGATCAGCCCCGTGCATCCCGAAAGGAAGAAGAGGAGGCAGGCGCCCACTCGATGTGAATTGCCCACGAGCGATCCGCCCGCGCCTTGCCGGCGCCGAATGCAGAGTCGTTCGGTCGAGTTCAGCATAGTTGGCACAGGATCTACACTTTAACGGAACGGTCGGCGCAGGAAAAGGTGGCGGTCTTCGTGCGCGATGTCTCCGTCGGACAGGGGAGCGAGGCGGTTGCTCGCTACCGCCGTCGCCTGAGTGCCCATGCGCTCAATGCAAACAGCACCAGCGTGCCCGGTTCCGGAATGGTGGCGATACGAAACCCGAGTACGGAACTCTCGCTCATGGGGTCTCCATACCCTTCCGCTGTCCGGCCGATGTGGGTTGGCTCTCCTTTGCACATGGGGCTCGCCCACGAGCCGTCCCGGATGCCTCGTTTGGCCGGCTCGGCGATCGCTTCGTTCCATTCGGCTACATTGCCGGTCTGGTCGTATGTGCCGTACGCGCTGTGTGTCCACACGTATGCACCGACATCGGTTAGGTCAGCCGTCCCAGCCCACATGCTCCCAGCCCAGTTCGCGGAGCCGTTCGACGTCGTGCTGCCGGGAGGTGTGTCGGCGAAGGGCCATGAATAGAAGCCGGCTGTGTACATATTAGCGTAGTTTCGATATCCTGCGTCGAGTCCGCCACCTTTGTAGTATGCGGCCTTGACCCACTCGTCGTGGCTTGTTACGAAGACCTGTGCGTCCACATTGCGTGTAACCGTGTTGTTCATGATCGCTTCGGGTGTGAGCGTGTAGGCGCCGGTTTCGGTGTCACCTGCACCTTGGTCGTTGTGCATCCAGTTGGTGAACCGGCACGCATCCCAGAAGCTGACGTAGTTCACCGGTTTGTTCTCACGGCCGGCGACGACGCTGTAGGTATAGTTGCCGGGCGTTCCGCTACGAAGAATCCCGCAGGCTACCTCGCCAACTTCCATGTCTGGATTGTACAAGCCGTACGGATCATCGTTGGCAATGGCGTTGAGGAACGCGGTGTACTGCGAGGTGGTTACCTCGTACTTGCCGATGCGGTACGTGTACGCCACACTTCCGTTGCCGAGGTTGTCTGCTGCGTTTCCTGCGTCACCGATGGTGACCCAATCGACATTGACGGCTGCATGTGCGGTGCAGAGACACGTTCCGATGCATGCAATGACCGTGAGAGGTGTTGCGATCTGTCGCATCATTTCTTCCTCCTTCAAGAAGAACGCACAGACGAAGTATCGAGTCCTTTCGGTCGTAGATCTGTTGAGCAGATGACATGGCTGCCGCGCCGCTTCTCCGCGTCGACGGAGGATCGATTTGGCACCTCATCCACCGCTGTTAATCTACCGACGCCGGTCCGGTTTTGCAAGGGCAGATCGGGAGGGGGCCGGGGGTTTCGTGTAGTGGAGGGGCGGCTTACTGTCGTTGTCCTTCATTGGGTGCGGGGGAGGACGCGGGCGGAAGGTGGGCTGCGCGGGCAGATGGCTTGCCGTTCTGTTGGGACTGGCTTTGGCTTGGGGATCATGCAGGCTCGATGCAAACCGTGTTGTGTCAATGGATTACAGGGCGTTCTGGATCGTTGACGGCTCGATGTCACGCGGCTTGGCGCCTTCTTTTGCCGCGAGGCCGGCGGCGGTGCCGGCGGCGGCGCCGGTGGCCATGGCGATGCACTGGACGCGGTACGAGGCGTGGGCGTCGTGGCTGCCGCTGATGCAGCGGCCGGCGAGCAGCAGGCCGTCGAGGGTTCGCGGTACGAGGCAGCCGTACGGGATGTCGTAGGGCTTGACCTTCCGGGCGAAGCCCTCGGCCTGGCCGGGGCCCGTGGGGTTATGGATGTCGATGACGAAATCCGCCCGGCGCACGACGGCGTCGGGCCGCTCGCGCCCGAGGACGACATCCTCGCGCGTGAGGTAGTCCACGCCGAGGATGCGCCGGGTCTCGCGGACGCCGATGACGGCCGGCATCGCCGCGATGTAGGCGTGTTCGTAGCCCGGGGCGTGTTTGCGGAGGAAATCGAGCACGCGATACGCCTGGCGCCGGCCTTCGAGTTCGGCGCGGGTCAGGTCGATGGGGCGCGTGCCGTCGATGCGGTTGACCTGCGTCGCGTTGACGATCTGCTCGCCAGGCCGGTGCGCACGATACAATCGCACGACGCCGATCTCGGGTGGCAACTCGCCGTCCACCTGAGCCTTCACGACGACATCGTGCCATGTGCCTGCGGGTGTGCGAACCTCGAGCGCCTGCTCCTCGCTGCCGCAGAGGATGGCCTTGTCGGGCTCGACACCGCCGATGCGATACATGATCGAAGCGGGCTGCAGCAGGCCATCGCCCGGCCGGCCCATCTCAAACGCGGCGCCGGCCAGCGCGGCCACGTCACCGTCGCCGGTTGCATCGACGAAGACGCTCGCGGCGACGCGGAGGAATCCCTGTTTCGTGCCCAGGCGCACACTCTTGACGCAGCCGTCTTCGACGACAGCGCCAAGCACCCAGGCGTGCAGCAGGATGTGTACGCCCGCCTCTTCGCCGAGTGCGGCATACTCGATGTCGAGCCGATCGGGATCAGGATGTCGTCCGCCGATGCGTTTGAGCACCTCTTCGACGAACGCGCTGTGCACGCCGCCCATGAGCGGGCCGACGAGCGCATGGACCGCCATGCCGCCGAGCCGACCGTAGCGCTCGACGAGCAGAACCTTTGCGCCCTGGCGGGCCGCCATCACGGCTGCGGCGATTCCCGCCGGCCCGCCGCCGCAGACGACGACGTCAACGGTGTCGCCGAAAGGTTCATCGACGTTTGCCGTTTCGGCTGCGGTGGTGGGCGCAGCGATGCCGTTCAGCGCCAGCGCGCCGCCGGCGCCGATCAGCGTGTCTTGCAGGAATGCTCGTCGACTGTTCATGGCTCGTTCTCTGCATGTCGCGTTTGCGTTGTCGCCTGCCCACGCTCGTATCGCCATTGCCGCTGAAACGCAAGTCCGTGGCGAGGCCCCGAAGGAATTGCACGTCGCATGCCGAGCCACTACGATCACTACTGCACCGGCCGCGGAGGCCTCAGGCAGGAGCTCGTTTTCATGATTCGTTTGAAGATACATGCGGTTGCATTGTGCTTTCAAGGCGTTCTGACCGTCCTGGCGATGTGGGGCATTCTGGCTGCGCCGACGCGGGCGGCGGAAGAGATACGGGCACACGCTGTGCCGGCCCCGTATGTTGCGGTCAAGGCGACGCCGACACAGTTCGAGTCACTTGGACGCGAGACGCGGCTCGGCGGCATGCTGCTTCCGGAGCAGATCGGCGCCGCGGGCCGGCCGGTTCTGGCGGCGCCGGTGCGGATCGTTGCTGAGCCGGCGGGGCTGGATGGCTTGGACGGCAGCGGACGCGTTGTCGAGAACGACGGCAACGCTGCACGCTGGGAATGGACAGGCGAGTCGAGCGGCTTTCGCGTGCGGTCGGTTATGACCGGCGAATGCGACGGCTTCTGCTGGTACGAGATCACGCTGACGCCCAGGCAGCCGCTTACGCTGAAGTCGCTTCGGCTCGAGATTCCGCGCGTGGCCGACACGGCTCGATATCTTCACACCTCGAGCTTTACGTGGGGCCGGCTTTCACAGGGGCTGCCGGAATATGGCGGTCGCTGGGTGGATGCGTTCATGCCTTACATCTGGCTCGGGGACGAAGAGCGGGGGCTGGCCTGGTGCGCCGAATCGGACGAAGGTTTCCGCCTGACCGAGGCTACGCACGCGCTGAGCGTAACGACGGAAGGTGACGTAGTGCGGTTTGCGGTAACGCTGCTCGATCACGAGGCAACGGTCGATTCGGCGATCGTGTTGCAGTTCGGCCTGCAAGCCACGCCGGTCAAGCCGGTCTCGTTTGCATGGCGGGCCAAGGCGCGGATCCTGCACAACATTCGCTATGACGTTGCCGTACCCGACGCGAATGGGCACGTGCCGCTCGATGCGATGCGCGATGCGGGCGTGCGGACCGTGGTGTTTCATGACGAGTGGACGGACTACTTCGGCAGGGTCACGACACCGCATGACAAGGAGCTGCGGCAGCTCATTCGCGCCTGTCACGAGCGCGGGATCAAGTTGCTGGTCTATATGGGCTACGGCCTTGCGCGCAACGCGCCGGAGATGAAAGGGCATCACGACGCGTGGTCGACCATGCCGCTCATTCCCTGGAATCCGACGTATCGGCCGGAGTTTCGCGGCTTCGATGCGACGTGTGCTCGCAGTGGCTGGTCCGACTGGCTCGTGAACGGTATCGACAAGCTGTTCAGCGAATACGAGCTGGACGGGCTCTACTTCGACGGGACCACGGAGGCGTGGCGCTGCCAGAATACCTCCCATGGCTGCGGCTGGACAGACGACGACGGTAATGTGCACACCACGTATCCGGTCCTTGCGGCGCGGCGCATGATGCGGCGGATCGCGGACACCGTTCACCGCCACCGGCCGGACTCGATCCTGGACGCCCATATGTCGGGTAATCTCACGATGCCGACGCTTTCGTTCTGCGACAGCTATTGGGACGGCGAGCAATTCGAGTATCACACCAAGGCGGAGAAGTTCGAGATTCCGCTGCATGCATTTCGTACCGAGTTCATGGGCTACGCGCACGGGCTCGATGCGGAATTCCTCTGTTACGTGGACCGTCCGTTCGCCTTCAACGAGGCGATCGCATTGGCATGGCTGCACGGCGTCGAGGTCAGGCCTTACCCGGAGACCCTCGAACTCGTAAGCCCGATCTGGAAGGCCCTTGATGCGTTCGGGATCACGACGGCGCAATGGCAGCCCTACTGGAAGGGTTCCGGTGCCGAGGCAAGGGCCGAATCGATCAAGGCCAGCGCCTGGGTCAAGGACGGCAAGGCGCTCCTGTTCGTCAGCCACCTGAAACGCACGCCCGTCGAGGCTGTACTGCACCTGGACCGCGCGAAGCTTGGGATCGGGCCGGGGACGCTTGCCGCGCGCGATGCGATCACTGCCGTGGCACTTCCCGTGACAGGTGACGACCTCGCCGTGAAGTTCGACGGCATGGAATACCAGTTGGTCGAGGTCCGCGGCCAGGAGTAGTTCGTAGCTTGCGCGCCGTGGCCGACCTGGCCGGCGATCAGGCCTTGAGGCCCTTGAGGTCCGGTTCCATGCGGTCCTTCGAGTTAACGACCTGCTCCCAGGTGATCACCTCGCCGGACTGGTATCCGCACATGCGGCCCATGACGCCGGTCAGATTCGACTGCACGGACGGCGCTACGGTCGGGTTGGAGCAGTCGCCCTTCATGACGGCTTCGTGGAACTCCTTGATGTTGACCTCCGTTCCAGTCCCATAGAGGGCGCTGAGCTTCCACGAATCGCCTTCGTATACGGCTTCAGGCAAGCCTTTGATCGCGACGTGCGTGAAGTAATCCGTGTCAACGGTGCCCTTGCTTCCGTAGATGCGGCAGGGGATTTCCGTCGGGGCGCCGGGCGTGCACTGATTGCCGACGTAGGAGATCACGACGTCATTCGGGAACGTGAACAGGACGCTGAACCAGTCGAAGACGTTGCCATACTTTCGCAAGCCCTTGCTGCCGCCGGCGCCGATGGCTTTGACGGGTGGCGCGTTGATCAACCATGTGGCTACGTCGAGCGCGTGGATGTTCTGCTCGACGACGAAATCGCCGGACAGCTCGCGGATGCAGTACCAGCGGCGAAGGCGATCTTCGGGCGTCTCCGGTCCGGGGAAGGCACCGTTGTCCCATGGATAGTTCGCATAGCCGGTAACGAGCTTGCCGATCGCGCCGGCGTGGACGCGCTTGGCAGCCTCGCGAAACGCGGCGTTGGCGCGGGTCTGGAAGTCGACGAGGAAGACGAGTTTCTCTTCCGTGGCCTTCTTGCCCGATTCGCTGACCGAGAGGCACCCGGGCGTATCGACCGCGATTGGTTTGGCGAGATAAACGTGTTTGCCCGCGGCGACACCGGCTGCGGCCTGTTCCGGATGGAAATAGGGCGGCGACTCGATGACCACGGCGTCGAGCTTGCTGTCCAGCAGTCTCTTGTAGGCCGAGAGCGCGGTGTAACGTCGGTCAGCGGGGATACCGTGCTTCTCGCCGACCTTGTCGACTTGGTCCTGGTAGTAGTCGGCGCAGGCGACCAGCTTGTATCCGCCGTGTTTCTGGAACAGGGGGATGAGCCACGAGCCCCGGCCGCCGCAACCGACGAGGCCGATTTCGATGGTGGAATTCGCCTGGCTCCCGCGAACGAGAGACGGCTTAATGATGGTGAAAGCAGCCGCAGCGCCCGCGCCCGCGAGGAACTGCCGCCGACCGATCTGCGACCTCTTGTGATTCGAAGGCATGAGTAATCTCCGCGATTGAAGATGGTTCGTTTACGTGGACTCCGCTCGCCGCTGGGATGCACAGGGCGTCACAGTCGGCGCAGAGCTACGACGTCAGCACGATATCGGGTGCACACGCGGTGTGCAAACGGACGGCGCGGCAGGCACGTCACAGAAGCCTTCCGGTGCGTCAGCGCCCCGCCGCGGTCGGCTTCCATCCGGCCCAGATCGGCGACGACCAGCCGTACCGCTCGTCACCGTATTCGCAACGCACGTAGTACCACGCCTGCTCGCCCGGCTGGATCTTGTTGTCGGTGTACTCGAACGTGCATGTCGAGGCATTCGGGCTCGCCGTGTGGATGAACTGACCGTTCTTGACGATCTGGGCCTTGCGGATTCGCTCGGGCGCATAGATGTACACGCGGAAGGTTGGCGCGGCGTCGATCTCGATCTCCTCGCCGAGCAGGTGCATGCCGCACTGGAAGTCGATCGTGGCGCGGTCCATTGCGCCGAAGGTGCGCCGGCTGCGGAGAGCCTGGATAATGCTCTGTCGCGAGAGGTCGTGGCAGTAGACACCGGCGTATGCTGTATTAATCGCACCATGGTCCGAGCTGGCAATGACGCCGATCCGGACGCCCATCGCCAAGGCATCCCAGTAGTAGTGGCCGTCGCGGGTGACGCTTACCGACGGCTTGGCGCCGCTGTATTCGTAGGAACCGCGTGCCTGGAAGATTTCGGCGATGCGTTCGTAGCGGCTGTCCCACTGGGGCCAGTCGGTCGCCGACGGGCCGTCGGCGAGCTGGTGGGGGATAACGACGACCTCTTTGCCTTCCAGGACGCGGAACAGCTCCTTCGGCGCGTCCTCTTCGTAGCAGGGGTTGCCTCGCTCGACGTAGAGCACGTTCTTGTGCCCGCCGCGTTTTGCGAACGACCCGCCGTGTTCGTAGGCATACAGCGGGACGAACCGGCCGGGGACGTGAAACAGGTCGCAGTACTTCTCCGACCGCCACCAGGCGTAGTGTTGCAGCGGGCTTGTCGGGCGGCCGTAGCGATGCTTGAGGATGTCCTGATCATGGTCCGTGATCGCGAGGAAGTCGAGCCGGACGACGTCGATCGCGTACCGATACGTATCCATCAGCGACCCATCCTTGTTCATGCGGCAGCGGGACAGGTCGGTGTGTCGGTGCGTGTCGCCGTAGCGTAGTGTGTAGGTGTTCTTCCCGTCCGTGATCATGTGCGGCGCGGGCCAGAGCGTCGGCGGCAGGGCGTCGGCGGGGTGGGCTGTTCGGCCATCGGGCTTGACGGTCGGCGGGCCGCCGGGCGGGACGCTGGTGTGGATGCGCGCGGTGTGGACGCGATGGCGGATCGGCTCTTCGGCTCGCTCGGCCGTGCGCCCATCGTCGGCCCAGGCCACCCAGAGCCGCCTCTCGGCATCGAGGCAGGCTGCCGTTCGTATGTCGTTTCGCCCGTTACTTTCCGGGAGCTGGACCGGTTGCGACCATCGCTCGTCGACGTAGCAGAGGACGTAGGGGTTCCAGATCGAGCGGGGCTGGGGCGGCCGCGCGCCCGGTTTTCCCGGGGGCGTCACGTCGGTGAGATGTCGCACGAAGAGCCACAATCGGTCGTCGCCATCGACCATCAGGTGGGGAAGCTCACAGAACTCGCTCAGGGCTCCGTCGAGGGCTGCCGAAAGCGGCCCGAGCGGCTCGCTGACCTTGCCGTCGGCCAGGCAGCAGAGGCCCACGGATCGTTCGCTGTGGAGATTCTGGCCATTGCGATTGTGTCGGCCCCATTCAGTCCCGCCGTTGTCCCATGCGACCCAGAGTCGGTCCTGGCTATCGACGGCGATCGTGGCATGGGCTTCGTAGGCCGACGAGGTGGCGACGCCAAGCGGGAAACCGGCTTGGCCGTTCCTGATTTCACTGACGAGGATGTCGTAGCTGCCGTTGCGATAGCTGTCCCACGCGACGAATACGCGCCCGTCGCTGGTTGCTGCGATGGCGGGTTCCCAGTCGCTGGCGGGGTGATCCGAGACATTTTGCGGCGTGCCCAGTCCGTCGGGTGTAACCGGTGCGGCGAGGATTTCGTAGTTTTCGTTTACGACGGATTGCCATGCCATCCAGAGCGTGCCGCCGCTGTCGGCTGTCAGTTTCTGACACAGGTCATTGCCGGGCGTGTCAGTCAGACGACGCGGCGCGGCCCAGCGACCGTCCTTGAGAAACGTGGCCCAGATGTCCCACTGGCCGTTCTCGTTTTCGGCCCACGTTGCCCACAGCCGTCCGCTGCCGTCGCGGGCCATGGCGGGTCGCCAGTGGTCGCCGGCCGAGCGGCTGAGGGCCACCGGTGGCGCGTCCTTTGCATCGACGGGAGCAGCGAAGACCGTGTCGTTCGTGCCGTCGAACGCGATCCAGCAGGTCCAGACCTTTCCGTTCTCGTCGGTACCGATTGCCGGGAACTCGTTTTCGTGTTGGTCGGAGCCGAGTTCTGTGGCTCGTTCGAACGTTGCGGCCGGTGTCTGGGGACTAGCGGTTGGGGCGGACCACGCGGCCTGCTGGAGCAAGCCGGCGATGCCCAGAATCCACATCATCCGTGCGATCGAGTTTCTCATATATACCTCGTTTTGGCTGGGTTACGGGCCTCCGCGATGAGGCGTTCCATCAGCTTAGGGGGTTGCAGCTTCGGCCGCAATCATGGTCGCCGGCGGGGGTCGTTAATCGCGGCCGGAGGGTGGTTTTGCACTGTGAGGCCGCCCCCGTACGATTCGCCGGGCAATGCGGAGGCTCCTGGCGTTGCTGCTACCCCGCGTTTGCAGGCCGTCGCCAGTGGTGTCGGATGAGGAGGACGTGCTGTGAAACGACTTGTCCTGAGTTCATTGCTGTTGCTGCCGGTAGTGGTGGCGGGGGCATCGGAACGCCCGGCTCAGAAGAGCGAAGTGCGGCTGACGACGGTTCCGCCTTCGCCGTTCACGGACCAGATTGCGCTGGATGTGCGGGCGGCGGTGCGTAACGGGACAGATGCTGCGCAGGCGTACGACGTGATCGTCTACCTCGATGATGAGGACGGCGAGCACGTGTTGCATCGCGAGACTGTCGAGGTCCCTGCACGGTCGGCCAAAGGTGTCTATTTCCGGTGGCCGACCCGTGAGCGTGCGGGCCAGCATCGCCTGATCGTGGTGGCGCGCGGGGCGGATGCGACGTGTCGCGCCGTCGAGACGATCGACGTCGTCAAATCTGACGTGCCTTCGTTGGGGCGCATCACTGGCGCCTGGGCCGGCATCGTGCACTTTGATGATGGCGAAGGCGAGCGTTGGAACACTGATATCCGGGTGATGACCGATGCGCAGTGGCGGGCGTTGATTCACGACGTGCACGCGATCGGCATGGACACGGTGGTCATTACGCAGGCGTTTCTCAACGGCAACCTGCGCTACGGCCAACACAGCATGGAGAAGGATGGCTTTTCCGGTCGGGCGTTGTATCCGTCGAAGCTCTTTCCCGAACGCGAGCTGATTGCGTCGGAGGATCCCATCGAAACGGTGTTGGCCTCCGCCGATGCGCTCGACATGCACGTGTTCCTCGGTGTCGGCATCTACGCATTCTTCGACTTCACGCCGGCTTCGTTGAAATGGCACATCCAGGTGACGGACGAACTGTACGAGCGCTACGGACATCATCGTTCGCTGTACGGCTGGTACGTAGCCGATGAGTGCCCGGGCGCGTTGCTCAGTACGGATGACGAGAACGCGCAGATCGCCGAATTCTTTCGTGGGTATCGCGCCCACGTTCGGACGATCACGCCGGAGATGCCGGTGATGATGGCGCCGAACTCGTTCTATATGCTCAAAGCTGAAAAGGGCTGGGCGGCCATTCTACGCCACCTCGACATCCTTTGCCCGTTTGGCTGGAACCGGATGCGGAAGGATGATGCCCAGGGCGACGCCGTGGCCCGGCGGCTTCAGCAGTTGTGCGACGAAGCGGGAGCGCATTTCTGGATGGATCTCGAAGTGTTCCTGGCCCGCCGCCGCCCCAAGCCCGATCCGCGATACATCGGCAATCCGCTCTGGCCGCGACCGATCGAGGAAATCGTTGATGAACTGCGGCAGTATCCCAGGTTCGAGAAGGTCCTGTGTTTCCAGTACCCCGGGATCATGACGGCGCCGGAGGCGGCGCCGCGACTCGGCGGCGACGAGGCCGTCAAACTGTACGAAGACTACCGGCGTCTTTTGGAATCGGCCACAACGAATCCGTCGCGGTAACATTTGCGAATCGAGGAGATGTTCATGCACGTCTTGTTGATGGCGATCCTCGCGGCAATTGTGGCGATGGGCGCATCACCGGAAGGGTCGGCCTACCAGCAGGGTGGAACGTCGGAGGTTGCCGGCGTACGGCATCTGTGCCTGATCTATCACGGCCGCAAGATCTATCCGGACTGGACGCCCGAGGCGATCATGCCCTACGTCGCGCATGTGGACGAGCAGGGCAAGCCGACGGACTGGTTCTTCGACAGCTTTCTCTTCATCGAGTTCGCATGCGACAACGGCGCGATGTTGCATCACTACAGCGAAGGCCGAGTACAGGCGACGGCGGCGGATTGGGCATGGCTGGCCGATGCGTGGTTTCGCGATCGCACCGGCCTTGCGGGCATGGACGGCGCGATCGAGCAGGCCGGGCGCATGCTCAACGATCCGGATCACCAGGTCAACATCGTGATCGCGCTGCCGATTCCGCTGAGACCGATCACGGCGTTCGGTCCGCTGCCCGGGTGCAGCGAGACGCTGGAATTCAGTAAGGATAGTGACCGACTTGCCGCCGTGGCGTGGTACATGGACCGCGTATTGGGGCGCTGGCGCAAGGCCGGCTATCGGCACCTGCGGCTCGTCGGGTTCTACTGGACAGCCGAGAGCATCCCGCCACGGGACAACGCGATTGTCGAGGCTGTTGCGAAACGCGTGCACGAGCTTGGCTACAAGCTGTTCTGGATTCCGTACTTCAGCGCCCAGGGCGTGAGCGAATGGCGCAAACGCGGCATTGACGCGATGATGCTGCAGCCGAATTACTTCTTCCCGGCGAAGGTCGAGTCGGATCGGCTGGCCAAGGCGGCAGGGAAAGCGCAGGCCGCCGGCTGCGGTATCGAGATCGAGTTCGACGCAAGGGCGTTCGAGTCGAAGGAACGGGAAGACCGCTTCTGGGCGTACCTCGACGCCGGCGTGGAATATGGATGGATGAAGAACGCGGTGCTCGGCTACTACGGCAGCAGCAACATGGTCAAGCGATTTGCCGAGAACCCGGGCGCCGGGCGCGAGATGTACGAGGCGCTGTACCGATTCGTCAAAGGAACATACGAGCCGTCCGGGCGGACACAGTTGCCGGAGCCGACCACCGCGCCGTGTCCCGTGCCGCCTGAGCGGGACGGGCGAGCGAACCTTGCGCTGGCGTCACGTGGGGCGAAGATCAGCGGCTGCGTGCCATCAGCCACGAAACCGGAACTGGCGCCGGAGCAGATCATCGATGGCGTGATAGATGGGTACGGCGGGCAGGGCGGGTTCGGGTATTTCAAGATTCCGGGCAGCTTGACGGTCAAGCTGGCGGAGGTGGCGACGGTGGCTCGGACGCACGTGCTGCTCTGGGATATCGACGATCGGTCGTTTCAGTATCGCGTTGAAACATCATTAGACGGCGAGCACTGGGAGCTTGCCGCCGACAAGAGTCGAGACCGGTGGCGAAGCTGGCAGGTGGACCGGTTCACGCCGCGGAAGGCGCGCTACGTGCGACTGACCGGACTGCACAACAGCATCAACAACAACTGTCAGGTAGTCGAATTCGAGGTGTACCCGCCGAAGTAGATCCGGCGGCCGGGGCAGGAGTCATATCAATGCGCATGCGTGGGATCTCTGTTCTTGTGGCGGTGGTATCGTTGTTCTCCGTTGGCGGCGTAGCTGGCGGTGCGGACGGCAAGGCCGGATCGCTGGGCGTGCCCTTTTCGGAAATGTTCGCTGCGCCAACCCTGGGTGCGGCGTGGGGCGTACACGTAGCGGAGGGCAATGCGGTCGCCGTCAAGGATGGTACGCTGGAGATTCGCGGTGTGGCGAACACCCAGGCGTGCATTGAACGCGGTCTGCATACCGATGGAATTCGCGTGTCCTGTGCGATGCGGCCTTCCGGCAAGGGAGCTTCGGCCGCGTTGATGTTGTCGTGGGACAGGCAGAACTGGTGCCGCGTCGGCGTGGGGGGGGCGGATACGAGTCGAATCCAGGCTCGCGAGGTGCTCGGGACCTATGCGTACGACTACGACCTGGGGCTGTGGCCGACCGGCGAATGGTACAGGGTGGCGATTGAGCTGGGCACCGACTGCATTCGATTTCTTGGCGGCCGCGACGGTGAAGAACTGGCGACCTTGCGAATCAGCCGAAGGCCCGAGCGGTTTGCCGCCGCACCGGCTCGCCTGCTGATCGGTGACGGCCCGGTGGGCAGGCGGTTTCCGCCGGCGAGCCCGTTCATCGATCCGCCGCCTTCGGACACGCTGGCGACGGTCTTGGTGCGCAGCGTCGAAGTGGTGCGGCTGGACGCAGGCTGTATCGAGGCGTCGCCCGAGGAGCGGGCCGTCCTGCAGGTTGACGAGCGAGATGTACTCGGCGAGCAGGAGTTGGCTTCGAGCGACGATCCCACGTTCGAATCGGTTTCCCGTCACTATCCCGCGATGCAGTGGCCGCGTGAGGCGATCGGCGTGAAGGATCATCCGTTCGCCATCGGAGTTGCTCATGACGGGGCACTACAGTTCACCGAGGACTCGGCCCGGTTCAACGAGCCGATTGCTTTCTTCGAGATCGGCGAGCCCGTATACCGGTTCGGGACGGGCCCGCTCGCGTGCCGCCGGAAACTTCACAACGGCTACATGCCCATCGTCGTTCTGAACGATTCGTACGACGGCCTTGAACTCGAACAGACCGCCTTCGGCTATGCAAAGGAATTCTCGCCGGAGGAGCCGCTCTTCGGCATCGTTCGGCTGAAGATTACGAATGCCGGCGACGCAGTGCGGAGTGTCAAGCTGCGATTGCGCATCCAGCCGGCCGGTGAGACGCTGAAGATGCCGAGCTGGCAGTTCGATATTCCCGCCGGCACGAGCCACGTGGTCGCGTTGAAGGCTCCATACGCGATTCTCGACGAGCCTGTTGTCGAGCTGTCGTCGGACGCGTGTGATGCGATGTTTGCGGAGGTGGCGGCCTATTGGGATCGACTGCTTGGGCCGGGCTCGCGTTTCGAGGTGCCCGAGCCGCGCGTGCAGGACGCGTATCGTGCTTGGCTGGTGTACAACTTCCTGAATGTGCACAAACGCGGGGACGTCTACCATGTGTGCGATGGGTCGGGCTTCTACACGAGGGTCTACGGCTACAGCGCCGCCCTGTACTGCAACGGCATGGACTTGCTGGGGTATCACGACCTGGCCGAGCAGTACTTTGATTCGCTGCTGACGTTCATGCAGTCCGATGGATTGCTCGCCGTCAACTTCGGCGACACGGATACGGGCGCGGCGTTATGCATGATGAGCGAGCACTATCGCATCACACGCGATGCCGATTGGTTGCGACGCGTTACGCCGAAAATGACCGCGATGTGCAACTGGATCATTGGGCGGCGCAAACAGGTCCTGGCATCGGCAGCGACGCAGCCTGCCGTCACGAAGGGGCTGATCCGGTATCGGCCGTACGCCGACTTGTTGCATCCGGCTGCGGATTACTTTTCGAACGGCTACCTGTGTTCAGGACTGGCGGCGACGGCGAGTGTGTTCGCCGAGGTCGGGATGCATGATGAGGCTGCCCGACTGGAGGCCGAGAGCCGGACGTACCGCAGCGATATCATGGCGTCGATGCAGGCGGTAGCCTTCACGGATGGAGGCATGACGGTCTTGCCGGCGATCCCAGACACGCGTGAGCTGTGGAAGGAGTCGAACGGCAGCGCCAACGGCTACTACAGCATCATCACGCCGTGCATGTTGGAGGCGGGCGTCCCGGCGTGGAACGAGCCGCAGGCCGATCTGATCATTGGCGCGCTGCGAAATCGTGGCGGGCTGACGCTGGGGTTGCCCCGTTTCCACGATCTGGTCGATCATGCCTACGCGTACGGCTACTGGATGACCTGTCTGCGGCGTGACGAGGTCAAGCCGGCGATCCTCGGCCTCTATGCCTCGATGGCCTACGGCATGACGCGGGACACGTACGCTGCGGTCGAATGCACCGCCATACGCACCGGTGGGAACTATTGGACGTTGCCCCATACGTATTCCAATACGCAACAGTTGAGACTGCTTCGCAACATGCTGCTTCGCGAAGAGGGCGACGACCTGCTGATCGGTTACGCGATCCCGCGACCGTGGCTGGCCGAGGGCAAGCGCGTCGTTGTCACCGATGCGCCAACGCAGTTCGGCCCGGCATCATTTCGGATCGAGTCCGGCGCCGATGCGGTCAGGGTGCATGTCGAGCCACCGATGCGCAACCCCATGCGTGCTATGAAGGTCCGTCTTCGTCATCCGAGCTATCGCGACATCCGTGCCGTTGAGTGCGCGCCCGAGTCGGAGCTTTCCTTCGCCGGCGACGTTGTCGAGTTTCCGGCGCCGCGAGCAGCAATCGACCTGTTGATCCGGTACTGATGGGCGTTTGCCACGCGTGGCATGTGGCGATGCACGCGTATGTGTCATTCCGGGTCCGTATTCTCGGCATGGCAACCCTCTTTCGTATTCCTTAACGGAAACGGCTCATATTTGTACTTGACAACATGTTGTTTCTGGTACATTGTGTCATCGAGGTCAACGATGGCACGGAATGGGCGACGCCAGCGGATCGAGCAATTCGAGCAGCTCTGTCGCGAGCGAAAGCTGCCGGTGACGTTGCAGCGGCGGGCGGTTCTCGAGGAGATCCTCGGGCGCCGGGACCACCCGACCGCCGACCAGATCTATGATGTGCTCAAGGTTCGCCTGCGGGGCCTGTCACGCACGACGGTCTACCGGACCATCGAGACCCTGGTCGAACTAGGCTTCATTACCAAGGTCTGCCATCTCGGTTCGGCGGCGCGATTCGACCCGAAGGTGGCTCGGCATCATCATCTCGTGTGCATGCGGTGTGAGTGCATCCTGGATCTCGAAGCGGATCCCACGGAAGCGATTGCGTGGCCGGATGTCCAGAAACAAGGTTTCGAGATTTGTGACTATCACATTCACTTCCGTGGGCTTTGCGCGGCCTGCCGCAGGACACGCGGCGGCCCGAAGCGGTCAACACGCACAACGCGCAATCGCCGTGCCGGAACACCGGCGCGTGTGAAATCGATACGACCCAGCAAAGGAAGGAGAACACAATCATGAGATCACGGCACAGGCATGCCCGCCAAGGAGGTCTGTATGATTGACAGGGCAATACCCGATGGGCGCCGCACGGTTCGTGTGTGCGGCGGGAGCCGCTGGTGGCGAGCGACGACGGGCCGGTTTGTTCTGGCCAGTGCGGCGTGGCTCGCCGTCTCGATGAGCTTTGCCCCGGCCGTGAGGGCGGAGGGGGCCGAGGCGATTCCCCGCGATACGTTTGGCGCGGCGGATATGGATTACCAGCAAAGGGCGTTCGACAAGCTGATCGGGTCGGTCAAGGCCGACGCGGTGCCGGTCGGCGTCGACCCGGTCATCTGGGATGCGTTTGTCCCGGCGGATAACGAGATGACCGCTGACCGCGTGGCGCTGGGCCGGAAGCTGTTTTTCGATAAACGGCTGTCGAAGGACGGTACTGTTTCCTGTGCGACGTGCCACGACGTCACGCGCGGGTTCACGGATCAGCGGGCCACGTCGGAAGGCATCGGTGGCCAGATCGGCCGGCGGAACGCGCCGACCACGCTGAACACCGTCTTGCTCGAGACGCTCTTCCTGGACGGCCGCTCGCCGAGCCTCGACCATCAGGCCCGCCTGCCGATCATCAACGCGATCGAAATGGGCTTTCCCGACGGCGAGTCGGCGGTGAAGGCGATTGCGGACGATGCTGACTACAAGGCGATGTTCCAGAAGGCCTATGGCCGCGATGTGAATTACGAGGACATCGGTCGGGCCATCGGCGCGTTCGAGCGGACGATGGTGTTCCTCGACTCGCCGTTCCGGCGATTTGTGCACGGGGACGATGATGCCATCTCGGCGGAGGCGAAGGAAGGCTGGCGGCTGTTCAACGAGAAGGCCCGTTGCGTGAGCTGCCATCACATGAACCTCTCGAATCCGCTGGGCACCGACAACCGGTTCCACAACATCGGCGTATCGGCCCGGCATCAGGATTTCGAGGCGCTGGCCCGCCGAGGCCTCAAGGCCATGGAAGAGGATCCGTCCGAAGAGAAACTCGAAGAGCTGGCGCTGGCGACGGACATGAGCGAGCTGGGCCGGTTCATGGTGACGAAGAACCGGTCGGACATTGGCGCTTTCCGCACCAGCATTCTGCTGAACATCGGCATCACGGCGCCCTACATGCACGACGGCACGATCGAAACGCTGTGGGACGTGATGGACCACTACAACAAGGGCGGCGAGGCCAACCTCTTCCTCGACGGCGGCATGGAGGCGCTGGCGCTGACGGAAGAGGAGATCGATCGGGTCGTTGCCTTCCTCTTCACGCTGACGGACGATCGGTTTGCGGAAGACAATCAGCGTCAGATGGAAGCCCAGCGCGCCAAGGCGCAGAAGAATCGACCGTTCCGGGACGACGAGTTGGCCAACCGCAGGAAGCTGGCCTTCGAGGACCGGATCGCGAAATGACAGGAGCCCTCTCATGCGACCAAAACACAAGAGTGTGGAAACGAAATACATGCAGGAGCGTCAGGCGTTCTACGACGACCTGAAGAAGCTCGATCGGCGGAGTTTTCTCAAGGTGTCCGCGGCGGCGTTCGGTGCGGTGGCGGCGCAGGGGCTGCTTCCACCGAATTCATTCCAGCCGGTCAACCTGGCGTACGGAGCGAGTGCCGCCGGCGAGTCGGAATCGTTCCGCTTCGCCTACATCTCCGACTCGCACCTGTACGAGAAGGACATCAACGACCGCTTCGCCGTTTCGTTGATGCGGGCGGTGGACGACGTGAACAGCCTCGATCCGCAGCCGGATTTCGTGTTCTACGGCGGCGATCTGGCCCAGCTCGGCCAGCCGAAGGAACTCGATCTCGGCGCGGCGATTCTCAAGAACCTCAAGGCCCCACTGAAGATCATGGTCGGTGAGCACGACTGGTTTCTCGACATGGGCGAGAAATGGCGGGCGCTCTTCGGCGAGCCGACCGAATCGTGGGACCACAAGGGCGTGCATTTCGTCAAGCTTCTCAGCGTGATCGAGGAGGACTTCTGGACGGCACGCGGAATGACACCCATGGAGCGGATGAAGACGGTGGCCGGGCTCGACAATGGTGTGCAGCGGCCGTTCACCGTCGGCGCCGAGCAGCGGGAATGGCTCAAGAAGGATCTCGCCGGGCTTGCGGACGAGGCGCCGCTGGTGGTGTTCTCGCACTCGCCCCTCTACAAGCTCTACAAGAATTGGAACTTCTGGACCGACGATGCGGACGAGGTTCAGGCCATCCTCAAGCGGTTCAAGAACGTCACGGTGATCCACGGGCATACGCACCAGATGCTGACGAACCGCATTGGCAACATCCACTTCCATGGGTTGCTGGCGACGGCCTGGCCGTGGCCCTATGCGCCGGAGGGCATGCCCGAGTTGACGATCGAGATGACGCGGCCCGATCCGTTCAACCCGCAGGATGGCTGCGGCGACGGCGAGGTTGCGGTGTATGCCGACGGGCTCGTGGATAAGATTCACAGTTTCTGGAATCGCAACCCGGTGACCGTCGGGCGAAAGTACACATTGAGCTGGGGCAAGGAGGCGGTGCCGCCGCGGCCGAACCGCCCCTCCTATTGAGACACGAGGAGAACGACCATGCCGACAAGAATACGAAACGTCCTGCTCGCTTCGGTGTGCGTGATTTGCGCGGTGGTGGTGTGGGTGGCGTATGATCACAGCGTGGCCGCTGACTGCGCGGCCGGGGCGCACCTGACGAGCGCCACAGGCGGCAAGGACCTGGCCGACGCCCACATGGAGCAGTGGAAGCGTACGAATCCGCAGCGGGTCAAGGACTGGGTGGCCGAGGAGAAGGAACGGCATGCCATCATGCCGCCGGCCGACAACTCGCATCTGCTCAAGGGTGAGCAGGGCGAAAGTCATTCGTATGGCCGGTTTACCGAACGCGATATTCTGATCTGGGCTCGCGAGGCGGAGAAGATGGTGGTGGAGGGTTCGCGGATCTTCCATGACGGCGATGCCCTGGGCAGCACGGTGGCCGTCTCGTGCGATATGTGCCATCCGGATGGGTCGAATACGCATCCGGAAACGTATCCGAAGTTCCAGACGCAACTCGGCCGCGTGGTCCTGCTGCGGGACATGATCAACTGGTGCATCGAAAACCCCGTCCGCGGCAAACGTTTCGAGCCCGACGACGCGAAGATGCGGGCGCTCGAGGCGTATATCTACGCACAGCGGAAGGGAACGCCGCTGGAGTACGGCAAGCATTGAGCCGTCGTGGTGTAGCCGGTGAAAACAGAACGCAGACACGCGCCCGAGCGGCGCGTGCCTGCGTCTTACATTGGGTCCCCTCGCGGCCTCGCTATTCGACGACTTCTCTACCGGGCGAGACCATCTGAGGTTCGCTCTCGTGGCGGGTCTCAGACTGTTGGATGATTTCCGTTTTCTCACAACCGGCCGTGCCCACAGTGATGAAGGCCGGCGCGAAGAGCACGAGGATCGTGAACAACGCTCGACGCATGACTATCTCCTTTGCCTACGCCGGTCCGCGAAGCTCGCAGACTGGCAGGACGGGAATCGGGAATCCGGCGGGGCCACATGGCGTAGCCCCGCCGGGGGAATAACACTTCATCCGGCGCGGCGAATGATCCGCAGCCGTTCGTGCACGATCTCCCAGACCTGGATGCCCGGGATACTGACGGTGACGTTGGCTGTTTCGCCGTCAAACTCGGTCTTCTCGACCGTCGAGCCGACCAGGATCGCGTCCATCTGCGTGGCGATGTCGTCGTTCTCGGTGACAAAGTCCCGCACGGTCGTCTGCGACTGGATGACCAGCCCGTTGATGTGCTCGCCCAGCTTGCGCTTCGCATCGAGTTCCGCCGCCCGGGCAGCCATCAGCTTGCCCTGTGGCGTTCCGGCCTTGTCGGCTGGCGGGACGCCCGCGCCGGTCATCGTGATCTTCTGTGTCGCCCATGGCGGCAGATCCGGCACGACAGCCTTCACGGTCTCCGTATAGACGGCCAGAGCCTTGGTCGGCGGGATGCCCATGCCGGTGGCCTGGAACGTCTTCGTCTTGATCCGTCGGGTGACGTCCTCGATGTCCGTCCCCTTGATCGAATCGCCCTGGATCGATCGCGTGTGGAGTTGCTTGATGATCGTGACGACCTGTTCGACAGGGATTTCCATCGTGACTTCGGCGATGGGTTCGTCGTGATGCAGATAGGTGCGTACCTCTTCCGCGCCGACGACCAAACCCTGGGCCTCGGCCGAGATCGAATCGAACTCCGTGACAAAATCTCTCACGAGCGTATCCGAGTTGATGCGCAGGCCCTTGATCCGTTCGAGGAGCTTTCGCAAGGCGTCGAGTCGGGCCGCCCGGACGGCCATCAAGCGGGCTTGCGGCCCCATCTGTTCCCACAGGGGGGGAATGGCGAGTGGCACGTTGACGGAGCCGAGCTGCGAGGCGACGCCCTCGGGCAGGTCCGCCGGCAGATCCGGGCGAGGCGCGCCCATGCCGACGACCTTGATGATCTTGCGGTCGATCCGCTTTTCCATGTCGGTGAAGTCCGTGCCCTTGATCCGGTCGCCGTCGTAGAACCGGGTATGGATCGCCTTCAATGTCTCGATGACTTTCTCGACCGTCACCTCGGCCGGCACCTCACAGGAGAGATCCTCGTACCACTTGGGATCGCCCAACCGAACGCCGCGAATGAACTCGTCCATCTCGGCGTGGATGGTATCACTCTCCGTGACGAAATCGCGGACGTACGTGTCCGACGTGATCTGCAAGCCTTTGATGCACTCCGCGAGCTTGCGGTACGCATCGGCTTCCGCGGCACGCTTGCTGAGAAGCTTGTTCTGCGCTTCCTTCGTGTCGACCTGAGCCAGTGCCGGTGCCATCAGGCTCAAGCCAATTGCTGCTGACAGCAGATAGTACGTCTTTTGCATGTCCGTCTCCTTTATGTTGCGACAATTACTTTGCCTTGCGGATTCGGTCCTTATGTGCATCGACGCGTTTCTTGGCGTCGAGGTACATTGCCATTTCGTCCTTGTCCACGCCGCGCATCCCGCAAACACGGCGGTAGTGCTTCAGGGCGGCCTCCCAGTCTCCGGTCAACTCGCTGATAACGCCCATACAGAACACCGAACGATGGTCTTCCGGATCTTGCGTCATCGCGGCTTCGAAATGGGCCTTTGCCGTCTCGTGGTCGTCCGCACGCAACGCGGCCACGCCGGCCGCTGAGGCTTCGTTCTTGCTCGATTCAAGATGATATGCGTACGTCACCTCGCACGGCACGAAGGTGCTCACGAACTCCCGTACGCCCTGCATCACCAGGTCGCCGATGGCCATGTCGACCGAATCGAGCGAGGCCTCACTGGCGCTGCGCCCGAACATCGCGCCGGGCGATTTGTGGTCATGCTTGCGGAAGGACGACGTGTAATCGAGATAGGCGTCGCTCGTGGCTGCATCGACCATGGCGAACTTGCACTGCAACATCATGGCGCGGCTGATTTCGTCCGCCTCGCGAGCGCCCATACTGCCGCTGCCGGCGCCCCATCCGTGGCCGGCCGCCGCGGCAATGTGCGTGATGTCGAACGTGGACTTCTTGCCTTCTTTGACCTCGACGCGGATGTTGAGTTCGCTCGTGATCAGCGCCTGGACATCGAGCAGTTTGCCTGTCTGGGCCGCTGTTCCGGCGTCAACCAGACCGGCGGCTTTCATGTCCTGCTCCGCCATGATCTTCGTGGTCTCACGCCGCTTGGCGATTGTCAGCGGACTGCCGTGTTTCTTGGCGGCCTCGGTGATGAGCGTCTCCATCTCGTCTGCGGCGATCTTCGCCCACTTCTTCGAGCGGTCATCATCCTCGCTGCCGTCGATCTTGGTGCCGGCATCCAGCACGGCGACGGTCGTCAGGCCTTCCGGAAGTGCCTCCGTCGGCTCGAGTACGTACGCGATGGTGACGTCGAAGCTCTCTCTTTTGGCTCCACATCCGGTCGTCAGCGCCGCGATCGCAACGAGACTTGTCACAACCACCGTGATTTTCGCAATCTGCATGGGTCCATACTCCCCTGTTCTATACCTGTTCCCGGGACAATCCGTTATCGTTTAATGGTCGGCAACTACAGACGCTGTGCGTGAGTCTCGCGAAAGAAAAAGGATCGTACGAAAGACAACGCGGGCCACATCTTGGCACCTGCAAAGAGAGTTGAGATGATAATTGCCGAGCCACGCATACTATGACCGCAGGTCGGAAGCGTACGTCGGCTCGTGCCACAGGTCAAGAGGGTACGGGAAACCACGCGTAGGGAATGTCTCCTGACGGAATACCGTCATTTTGCGTGCCAGCGTTTCGGGTCGCCCCTTTTTTTTGTTCAAAACCTCCACGTCGGAAGGCGGCTTGGTGTTGGGCGATTCGCTCAGCTCGGCTGGGTGCTGGCCTCCACAGGTGCAGGCGCCGGTGCCGGCGGCTTCTCGGTGCGGATCCGGACGGTGATGCGGTTGGCGCTCTGCTCGGTGATTTCGAAGCGGAGCGTCGTATCTTCAAACGGCACCGAAAGTTCCTCCATCCGGTCGGCGAGTTGGTTCAGGTCGTATTTCCAGCTCACCTCGACGCTGGCCATCTGATTCGCGAGTTCGCGTAGTCGGAATCCATCCTCGCGCCCGGTGACGCCCTTGCTCTCGGCCATCGCGGCCTGAATCGCCTTAAACTGTTGTCGCGTACAGGGTTCCAGCGTCATCTGAATCATCTTGCCGACAGTGGCCCGCTTTCGCCACGCCTCGCCGATGTCCAGCAGAATATCAGCGGCGTTTTCGGCGGCGACGCGGGTCAAGGCATCCTGGGCACTGGCGCCGGAGCCGGTCAGGGCCCGTTTCGGGCGGTACGTTTTTGAGACCAGCAGGGCGGCGGAGTCCGTCTGGATCGCGCGAATGACGAGCTGGACGTTCCACCGACGGAGTGCCTGATCGCCCACCTTGACCGTGTTGCCTTCGCGGGCTTCGGCCGTGCCCAGCACGACGACATCCGCCTTGAAGGCTGCACCGGCGGCGGCCGCCTTGGTCACATCGCCGCTCTCGGCCGCCAGGCGCAGATCACGGATGCGGACCTCATCCGTGACGCCCTTGTCCATGAGCTGCACGTCTTTGCCGAGAAAAAAGTTCTCGAGTTCAGCCTGCACGAGGCCGTTGATGCGGGGCGGCGTGGTGTCGTCGGGATTGTCGTCTTCTAGAACAACGATGACGCAACGAGGATTGCCCTCGCGTTCCTTGATGTGTGCGAATTCCGCCCATCGGCGCTCGAAGGCGGCCGGAAAGACCTCCGCCTCGATCTGGATCTCGGTCAGTCCCTCCAGATTCTCGGGACCTTTCACGATTCTGAGAATCCGGGCAAACCCGACGGGTTGTTCCAGAATCTTGTCGCGGACGAGCGTGAAGTTTTCCGTCTCGCTCTGGGCATTGATGAACGAGCCGCAGACGCGCCGGACGGCTTCACGGAGAGCGTCGAGTTTGGCCTCCTCGACGGCGACCTCGCTTGTGCCCACGGCACGTCCGGTCACGGTGATCCGTTTGGACGGGTCGGCCGCCAATGTGGCCGACGCGGTCAGCCCGACAGTCAACAGGAGCAGGATCGTTGTCTTCGTCATGGGTCGCACCTTTCAGAACGGACTGTGGTTGCGGGCACCAACGCCCGGTAGCATCCCCGTGGATCGCGCCGCGGGTACGAGGTGCCCGGCCGGTTGCCAGGGGATTATACCGCATCGTGGTAACAAGAGTGAGTTTGTTTCTGGCTGCGATGCGCCTCGGGGCCCGCCCATGCCGTCCCGTCGTGAATGCGCCCCGAGTGGGCAAGGGGGTATTGGGGCGTTGCGGCTCGCTCGCTCGGTCGCTACAATCCCGCGCGGTGTCATTACGCGGGAGGCCTTTGTTGGCTTGCCGTGCGGCGGATACCGTGGTCCGGTTGGGCAAATCAAGACAGAGGGTTGAACATGATGCTCCGAAAACTCGCATGGTGTGCGTTGTTGGCTGCCGGTATCGGGTTTTTGTGCGGCTGCTCGAAGCTGCAGTACAAGAACTGGCAGACGCTGACGTTGCAGTCGTCCAAGATGGAAGTGGCGACTGTGCTCGGCGAGCCGAACAAATGGAAGAAAGAAGAGGCCTGGATGTACCACGACGGGGACCGGCAAGTCACCGTGAACTGCGAATTCGTCGGTGGTGACAATCTGACGTACTCGCGGTGGGTGGATCCGGAGCACGGTGTGCACGAGATCGGGCGGGCGGCCATCGAGGGTACCGACCTGATCGATCGCGACACGCGCAAGACGGATATCAATCAATAACGTCTCTGGGCGAAGTCAGGCCGCGCATCGCAACGGGCCCGATTGGCAGTTGCGGAGCGGGTTGCGTGCGCTAAGTGGTTTTGGTCCGAACAGATAGGGCTTCAAAGGATCAAGGAGAAAGTCATGTCACGAGCGGCGAAGGTAATGGCGTTGGTGGCGATCGCGGGTGCGTTCGTGCTGGTGAACTTCGATAACAGCGAGGCGGCGGACGGCACGCCGAAGATGATGACGTTCGTGATCGAGGG
>JAFGKA010000391.1 GCA_016928855.1 Phycisphaerae bacterium | reverse complement strand
CCCCCTGCCAATCTGATCCCGACCAATTCTCGACGCAACTCCTTGTTCCCGCGACCCTTCACGCCCAAGCTGCGGAACCGCTGACCGGAGGGGCGAAGTCCTGGACGGATTCCGGCCCACGCCGTGGCGAATACCGCTGGCTATCGAAGGGAATGAGAAGAACTGGCTGAGCGATGGGTGACTGGGCAAAAAGCGGAATGTCGAGGGAAGCGGGTCAACAGGGCGAACCCCGGTAAGGTGGCATGATGCCAGCCCGTAAGGGCTAGAAGACTCCATACCCATGAACGGGGTCGCTCCGAAATCGTTGTGTGGCATGTCGTTACGGCGATGCCGAATAGCTGCTTGGAATGAATCCGCTCCTACACCCGCTCCCGACTTGACAACGGCTTGCTCATCGATGCCACCCTCTGCGTCAAAGAGGAGGCGGCGCTGCCCGGCAACCTGCGTGCGTGCCTGTGGCCATGCGTCCGCACAAACCCGCCGCCAATTCGCTACCACTCAGCGCGATAACGGGATATGATAGCTATAGGACCTTCATCCGCCAGCCCACCACCACGCCGGGGGGCGTCGGGCTCTCCTCTCGGGCCTGGGCTTGCGGAGAATGGCACGCAACGAGAGGAGTCTCATGCGCACCCCGGGTCGCCGACGCCTGAGCCGCCACGACGCCTGGATCGTGATACTGCTGGTCGGCTGCGCGCCGTCGAGCCCCCCGCCGGATCCGACGCCACCGGAAACCCCGATCACCCCTACGGCCGAAGTGGAACCTAATAACGGGCTCGCCGAAGCCACGGCTGTCGCGTTCGACGCTTCAGACCGGGCTCGGCTCCAGGGCACGATTCCGGCCGTCGAAGAAGACGTGGACTGGGACGTGGATTACTACAGCCTGGGCGCCATGGCCGCGGGCGACCGGATCGTCGTTACGGTTGATGCGTCGGAATCGGGCCTCGAAACAGCCGTGGCCATCTTCGACAGTGACGCCAAACTCTTCTCGCTCAATGCCGACACCGCCAGGACGACCGCCTCTGGCTCGGCCATCGATGCGATCATCCGCCACCGCGCTGACACTTATTACTTCGTGCTCAGCCGCAAAGCCGGCGCCGGCACAACCGCCGGTGCGTACGAGGTCACCGTACACGTTGACCGCGGCGGCCCGGTCGTCTCGCCGGTCGGCCAGAGCATCTGGCTCAACTTCACCGGCGGTACCGTGCCGCTGACGAACGGAACGACGCTAACGGTTGACCCGTTCGACGCGGGTGCGATCGACGCCTCGTACACCGGCGACACCGCGACGGTCAGGCAGTTCATCGTTGCCACCGTGCGTCAGAACTACGCCCGCTTCAACGTAACGGTGCTGAACTCGGATGAGCACGCCCCACCGACGGATACGCCGTACTCGACGGTTTACTTCGGTGGCTATGATCCCGGCGGGCTCGGCATCGCGCCGGGCGGAACCGATCCGTTCAACGCGAACCCGAGCGATGACGCCGTCGTGTTCACGGCCCGGTTCACGCCGGATCTGTTCACGAACCCGCCCGATGCCCGAGGGCTCGGCACCGCGATCGGCAACGTGGCGGCACACGAGATCGGCCATCTGCTCGGCCTACACCACGTGCGCAACGGAGCCGCGGTAATGAACGCGTACGACGCGCCCGACAAGCTGCTGACCGATCAGCGTTTCCGCATCGCGGGACTCGACATCTTTCTCTTCCCCGTGTTCAGCTTCGATCTGGAACAGGACGCTGCCTTGCTCCTGACCGAAGCGGTCGGGCTCGCCCCGACAATCACCGGCACGACCGTGCCCGTTGGCGATACGCCCGTCGCGCTGGCCACGGGCGATTTTGATAACGACAGTGACGTGGATATGGCGGTTGCATGCTCGCTGGCCTCGCAAGTCCGGGTGCTGTGGAACGACGGTACCGCTGCATTCCCCGCGCACGGCGAAGCCACCGGCTTCGGTATCACAACCGTTGCCGCGCACGACGTGGATGGCAACGGACTGCCGGACCTGATCGTCACCGACATAGACGCAACGCCCGACGCCGACAGTATGTATGTCTTCCTGAATACCGACACCGGCTTCTCAACCCCGGTCGGCTACACGGTCGCGGATGGTCCGTACTCGATCGCCGTCGCGGACCTCGACGGGGATGGCCGCCTCGATCTCGCGCTGGCCCACAGCACGACGGACAAGGTATCGATGTTGGCAAACGCCGGCGACGGTGCGTTCGGCGACAACACGATCATCGCGGACGTGACCTTCCCGCTGGCCATCGCCGCGGCGGATGTGGACGGCGACGGCGATCAGGATCTGGCCTATGCCGCGACGGGCGATGTCAGCGTGCTCGGCGGCGTCACGCTGTTGATCAACGACGGCACCGCTTCCTTCACCACGGGAGCAACTCTGGCCGGACAGGCGATCGCGGCTGCCGTGGCGCTGGTCGATGTCAACGGCGACGCGATGCCGGACGTGATTCTCGTCGATCTGTTCGCAGGCGCCGTGATCGTGGCCATCAATGACGGGACCGGTGCGTTCGCCACACCAACATCGTATACCGTTGGCGATTCGCCCCATGCTGTCGCGGTCGGCGACCTCAACGGCGACGGCTGGCCCGACCTGGCGGTCGCAAACGCGGACACCAACGACGTGTCGATCCTGCTCAATCGCGGTGACGGCACGTTCGAGCCTGAGTGGCCCTATCGGGTCGGCGCCGAACCACAAGCGATCGTGATGGCAGACCTGGACGGCGACGGCGATCTGGACTTGGCGGTAGCGAATACAGGCGACGATACGATCTCGATTCTGCGCAACAATGGGAATGGAACGTTTGAGTAAGGCACACTGGCACATCGGCCCCACGGGCAGACCCTCCGGCCGGCGCCCTTCGGGCGAGAAGAGTTGAGCAGGTGAGCAGTAGAGCAGTAGAACGAAATGCGGGGGAGGCTGCTGCACCGGCATGGCCAGTTTGGTTTGGACAAAAAAGGAGCCAGACCCCGCCTACGGGCCTGCCCGTGCCACCCGCTGCAGCCAAAGGGATGGAACGTTTGAGTAGTCCATCACGCCCGGGAGAACCAAAGATGAGCGATGCTACCAAAAGCCGCGTAACCACAGCAGGAGTTGCCACGCTGATCATCGCATTGCTGGCCGGCGGTTGCAGTAGCGCCCCGCCGACGCCAGGCCCACCGAGCGATCCGAACAACATCCCAGCGACCTCGGCATGCGGCCTGTTCGCCGCCGAGTGCGTCTCGTTGGCTGGCGCGACTCCCTGGGCCCTGAACGTGGCTGACTTCGATGCCGACGGCGATCTCGATCTGATCGTGGTCAATTTCGGCGCGGACAACGTGACCGTGTTGCGCAACGACGGAACCGCTGCGTTCACCGCCGACGCCAACTACGCCGTAAGCGACAACCCGCAATCCGTCGCGGTCGGCGACTGGGACGGCGACGGCGACATCGACGCCGCGGTCACAAGCGGCATGGTGGTCTCACTGCTGCGAAACCAGGGCGACGGCACGTTCACGCCTGTCGTCAACATTGACCTCACGGAACCGCCGGCGCGCATCGTGACCGCGGACCTGGACGCCAATGGCACCGCGGACCTCGTTACAGCCAATGGATTCCCCGACAATGTGTCGATCCTGCTGAACAGCGGGACAGGCACGTTCACCCCCTCCAGTGTGGTCGTCGGCAACTCGCTCGCAACGCTGGGCAGCATCGACGTTGGCGATATCAACGGCGACGGATGGCTTGACCTGGTCGTCACCCGGCGTGCGGACACGGTCTCGATCCTGATCGCAACAAGCCCGGCCACGTTCGCCGCCCCGGCGGAAATCGCCATTGGGACCAACCACATCCTCAACGATGTGAAGCTGGCGGATCTGAACGACGACGGCAACCTCGATCTGATCGTCGCCGATAACGGCGACGCATTCGACACGGCCGACACGGGCTCGATCGTCCTGCACCTCAATGACGGAACGGGCTTGTTCGGCGCGCCCACCCGTATCCTTGCGGGCAACAGACCCGTCTCGGTCGCAGCGGCGGATCTCGATGGGGACGACGACACGGACCTCGCCGTCGCCAACAACATGTCCGATGACGTCTCGCTGCTCTGGAACCGGGGCGACGGCACCTTCGCCGCCGCTGAGCAGGTCGGCGTCGGCGACGGCCCGGTCTTCGTCATCGCGGCGGACCTGGACGGCGATGGCGATGCGGATCTGGCGGTCGCAAACATGAACTCCAACACCGTCGCGATTCTGCTGAACGACGGAGCCGGGCAATTTGCGATGGGCACGTGAGTTTTTTTCGATTGCGTGGCAACTTCCGCCGCTCTCCCGCGTTTATCTATGTAGGGCACCAGAAGTGATGGTGCGCCCCTGGGGCCCGCGTCGCGAGACCCGAGACGGACCGGCTCCACCCGCGTGACTTGCGGCGACAGACATGCCAGCGTACGCTCCAGGACCCTGGAGCGGGGTTTGTCCCCCGACAACGGCATTCCCGGAGACCTCGATGAGCGCTTTTCAGATGTCCAATGTCGCCCGAAGGCTTGCCACAGTAGCCGTCGGTCTGGTCCTGCTGGCCGGCTGCGAGTTGTTCACCAACGACGCCGACCGCGAGGTGTATCGACTCGTCGAGTCGCGGCAGAACGCGGCGTTGGGTGTCAGCCGGAACGTACGCATCGACGGGGCGGACGCGTCGCGATCACAGGCGTGGACCGAACGCGAGAACGCCCCGTATGCATTCGCCCCAAACCCGGTGGACAGCACGGTGCCGGAATCGTTCCTGAGCGCCACAACCCAGCCGACCACCGAGCCAGCAGCCACCGCCACCCCAGCCACACAGCCAACGGTGCCCGACATGACCCTGGCGGACGCCCTCGCCTATGCGTTCAGGCATTCACGCGAGTTCCAGTCGGCCAAGGAAGAGCTTTACCTCGCCGCGCTGAGGCTCACTCTGGAACGACATCTGTGGACGCCCCGTTTCGTCGGCGAGATCAGCTCGCTCTTCACCGACTATGAGCGCGAAGCCGAACTGGACCAGACGCTCGAATCGGTCGCGAGTGTCGGCGTCGAGCAGCGGCTGCCATTCGGCGGTGAACTCACCGCACGCGTGCTCAACCGGCTGGTGAACGACCTCCATAACGGCATCACGACGGCGGAAACCGGCGAGATCCTGATCGAAGCGAACATCCCGCTCCTACGGGGCGCCGGCCCGGCCGCTTACGAGACCCGCTATCAGGCCGAACGGGATCTGATTTATGCCGTCCGGACGTTCGAGCGGTTCCGGCGGAGCCTGGCGGTCGATATCGCCGGGAACTACTTCAACCTTCAGCAGCTTCGGCAAGCCATCGTGAACGCCAACAAGAGCGTCGAGGGCTTCACGGAAGAGGCCAACCGGGCGCGGGCGCTGTGGCGCACGGGGCGGCTGATCGAACTCGAAGCCCAGCGTGCCGACCAGAACCGGCTGGAGGCGATCAACGGCCAGGTCAACGCCGTCGAGCGTTATCAAACCGCCGTGGACCAGTTCAAGATCCGAATCGGCATGCCGATCGAAACGCCGATCGGAGTGCCGCTGCCGGTGGACCCCGGCGGCGCCGTCGGCGATGAGCAAACACAGCCAGCCGACCCACTGATCGCATCGCTGCGGCTACCCGTGGTTCCCGAGGAAGAAGCCATAATTGTGGCACTGAAACAACGGCTCGATCTGATCAACGACTTCGACCGTATCGGAGACGCTGAACGCGGCGTCTCCATCGCCAAGAATGACCTGCTGCCGGATCTGCGGGCGCTGAGCAGCGTCCTGCTGAGCACGGACGCCGAAAACCACGACTCGACGAATTACAGTCATGAGCGACTCCGCTTTTCCGCCGGCGCCACGCTCGAACTCCCGCTGGATCGCAAAGCCGAGCGCAACGCGCTTCGGGAATCGCAGATTCGCAGGGAGCGGGCCGAGCGGGATTACGAAGAGGCACGCGACCTCGTCGTGCTCCAGGTACGACGCTCGATCCGCCGCGTCCAGCAGCAACAGGAGTCATTTGAGATCCAGATCCTCAACCGGGATCTGGCGATTGAACGCGGGCGGGCGGCACGCATCCGGGCGATCAAGGGCGAGCTGAGCAACCGCGACGTCGTCGAGGCCGAGCAGGCGTTGCTGGTCGCGAGAAATCAGCTCGCCGAAGCACAGGCCCAACTGAGCCTCGAAATCCTGCAGTTCTGGCGCGACACCGGAACCCTGCGGATTGACGACGATGGAGCCTGGACCGGGTTTCAGCCCGGCACAGAAGATGGTGAACTGGCGTCGAAAACGGTACAATAGCGTGAGGTGAACTGGCGCCGTCGCGAGGCGCGCCCCGCCCTCACTCGTTCGATACCAACCCCAACAGGTGCGGCATTGAGTACAACACAAACAAAAGGCTTGACGGCTCCCACGCCGAGCCACTCGCGAGCGGAGCCCGCCACGACGAGCGTCCCGGGCACACGCCCGACCAAAGCCAGAACGTCAACACAACGAGCGCGCCGCCGAGTCATCATCGGCGTGCTGGTTACCGCGGGACTGGCCCTGGCAGCGTATGGCGGCCTCCGAACGCTGCGCCCCCCGTCGCCGGATGCCGATATCCGGCTCTTTGATGTCGTGCGACGCGACTTCCCCGTCGTGCTGCAGGAGAAGGGTGAACTCAACGCTGCCAACTCGATCCGGATCAGTTGTGAACTCGAGGGACGCGCCACAATCATCGAACTGGTCGCTGAGGGCACCCATGTCAAGAAGGGTGACCTGCTCGTGCAACTCGCCAGCGACCAGATCGAAGAGCAGATCCGCGAGGCCGAAACGCGAGAGGCCACTGCCGACGCCGCCTACGAGGCCGCAGTCAAAGAGTTGCAGATCCTCAAGGATGAAGACGCGAGCAAGATCCGCAAGGGCGAACTGGCCGTCTGGCTCGCGGAAAACCAGAACGAGAAATACAACAAGGGCGATGCCGCCGAACTCCGCCAGGACTCGAATCTGGCGCTCGAACGGGCCAAGTACGTGCTGCGACGATCCGAAGAGGAACTCAAGGACTCTGAGGAACTCTACGAACAGGGCTTCATTACGCGGATCGAACTCGAGAACGACAAGTTCGACAAGTATACCGCCGAGATTGAACTGAAAAAGGCCACGCTCGCACT
>JAFGKA010000390.1 GCA_016928855.1 Phycisphaerae bacterium | reverse complement strand
GGGGTCGCCGAAGACGATCTGGCCGAGGCGCCGCCGGTTGATCGCGCCGTCCGGCAGCGCGATCTCCGAACCGAATCGCTCGATCAGTTTCCGGCGGCACAACTGATACCGCGGCTCGGCGCTGGGGCCGAGGATGTAGTGCACGTTCTGGTCGAGGTCGAGATGGTGACACTCGATCCCGCGCCGCGCCGCTTCTTCCGCCAGCAGCCTGGCGAAGAGCGTCTTGCCCGTCGAGATCCCGCCGGTCAGGCCGACGATGAACTGGCCGCTGATGCGCTCCTCGAGCTTCTGCTTGACGTAAAGCGGGACGTACTCGTGGATCAGCCCCTGCTCGCGCTGCAACGCCTTGACGGCACCGCTCGCGATGTGGGCCTTGTCGTCGTCACACGGAATGAAGATCGTCGAGATGCCGAGGCGCTGCGAGTCGTTGATCGCCTTCGTGCGCACCTCGTACTCCATGTCGGTGCTGTCGCGGAGGCCGCGCACAATCTCGTCGATGCAATGCTCGTATGCGAAGTCGACCAGCAGCCCGCGGAAGCTGCACACCTCGACCGTCGGCAGATGGCCGAGCACGCGGCGGGCCATCTCCTCGCGCTCCTCGAGCGTGAACAGGTAGCTCTTGTCGGGGTTGACGCCGACCGCCACATAGAGCCGCTCGTACAGCGGCACGGCCTTCTCGATCACGTGGACATGGCCGAAGGTGATCGGGTCGCCGGAGAATGCGTAAATGCCCTTCTTCATCGCAGTGCCATTGTACCACAAGGCCTCGCCGGCCGCCCTCAAGGCGCCTCCGCCGGCTCCGAGGTGGCCTCGCCGGTGCTCGTCGGCTTGCGGAACTGGAGGTAGTGCTGCCAGAGCCGGTCCCGGCCCCAGACCGTAATCCGCCGGCCGTTCAGAAACAGCGTCGGCGTGCCCGTAACGCCCGCCTGCTGGCCGAACGAGAGGTCCTGCTGAATCCGGTCCCGCACGCGCGGATCTTTCATATCCTTGACCAGTTGTTCCGGGTCCAGGCCGATCTGCCCGGCCAGCTCGGCATACGACTTGCGCTCGCGGACCCGGGCGTTGATCAGGAGTTTGTCGTGCATCTTCCAGAATGCGTCGTTGCCGCCCTGCATCCGGGCCGCCTCGGCCGCCGCCGCCGACTCGCACGCCCGCGCGTAGAGCGTCTTGCTGATGAGCGGGTTGCAGTCCGTGTTCATGGGAAAATGCCGCCAAACGAAACGCACCCGGTCCTTGGCATACGGTTCGATCTCACGCCGCCAATACGAGGCAAACTCCATACACCTGGGGCATTCGAAGTCGCTAAAGACCACGAGCACATTGCGTGCGTCGGACGGGCCAACCACCGGGTCGTCCTGGCGCAACGCCAGCGTCTGGATCTCCTGGCGGCCGACCTCCTGCACGAGCGACTGCCAGTCGTCCATGAATGGTTTGAGGTGTTCGCGGCACTCGGCGAGTTCCAGCTCGACTTGGCCGCATGCGCCAGCCGGCGCGCTGGTCGGCGCGATCGCCGCCTCGTCATACAGCCGCAACGCTTCGGCCGTCTCGGCCCTGTAACGGCGATGCTGGAAGTTCTGATGCAGCGCCACCGCAGCGAACGCGATCGCCACGCCGGCCAGGCCCACGCGCCCGGCACTGGGCGAGACGGCCACCGGCGCCGATACCGGCTCGGCTGCCGCCTGGGCGGCGCGCCGCGGCCATAGCAGGACCGACGCCAGGAAGATCAACAGCGAACAGACATGCACCGCCGAACACAATGGACACCACGCTGGCAGCGTCGCGAACATGTTGTAGGCCAGAGCGACTGCGATTCCGAGACCGACGCCGGTGCCGACGATCAGCAGCGCGTGCCACGCGCGCCCGCCCCGATTGGGCAGACCCGTCAACAGCAGCCACAGGCCCAGCCCCGCGAAGTAGACCAACCCCCACACTGCCGTCGGGACGCCCAGCACGGTGCCCCAGTCGCTGCGAATCACCTCGTCGCAGCTTGCGGTCCCGTCCTCACAGACACGGCCGAGAAGCGTGTCCTCGCCGAAGCCCTGCCGCACATGGTTCTCGGACAAGTACCAGCTCACGCCTGTGCCCACCGCACAGATGGCCAGACCGGCACACCACATCAGACGTCGTAGACTGCTCGATCGCATGCTTGCTCGCTTCGTTTCGAATACCGGAATCCTGTGTGCATCGCCGCACGATCAGCCGTCTTCCGCGGCCGGCTGTGTCGCTGCATCGCCCGTCCTGGCTTCGAGACCAAACGCCTGCCGCAACGCGTCTTCCGTCGGCGGCCAGACGTTCATCCGCAGAATCGCGCGCCAAACGCTCGGGCCGGCGTAGCCGATCTTGTCCACGCGGACCCCATCGAGGAAGAGGCCCGGCGTGCCGTACATGCCCGCGACGTGGGCCTGCTCGACGTGCCGCGCAATGCGCGCTGCGACTTCCGGCGAGTGCATCGCCGCCTCAAATGCCTCCACGTCCAATCCGAGCTGTTTCGCCAAGTCGCGGTACGGCTCCTCGTAAAGCCTCTTCTGCTGTTCGTACAAAAGCCTGCCCATTTTCCAGAAGCCGTCGTCCCCGCCGACGATCCGAGCTGCTTCGACGGCCTTGGCCGTCTCACACGAAAAGGCATGCATGTTTGTGCCGGCGTGCGGATTGCACCGCGTGTAGAGCGGGTAGTGTTTGTAGACGAAGCGGATGCCGCCCTGCGGCGCCGCCAAGCGCTGCAGTGTCGGCCAGAACTCCTCGATCCGATCATGCAGCAGCTTGCACGCCGGGCACTGAAAGTCGCTGAACACCACAAGTGTCCGGCGTGCGGTGCGCGGACCCATCACGGGATCGTCCGGATCGATGGGGATTTCGACACGTTTCGCTTCGGCCAGCCGTTGGATCGTCAACTCGCGCTGCACGCCCGCGTTCGCATGCAGTTCCATCACGCGGCCCTGCAGCGCGTTGCTGGTCGCCTCGGCCCGGTCCAGCTGCTGCGCCAACAGGACGGTGAAGGCCGCAAAGCCCATCAGGAACGTTGTCGCCGCCACCTGCATCCCGTGCGGGCGCGGGATATACGTGACGCCGGGCTCGAGCTTCGGTCGCCGAGGCCACAACAGGAGCACGCATCCGAGCAAAAGAAAGTTCAGAATGTGCGTCGCGACGCACAGCGGGCAGAACGACGGCAGCTTGAATACCAGCAGGTACATGAACCCCACCGAGCCGACCACGCCCGGGACGACCATGGCCAGCGGCACCAGATGGCAGAACCGACGTGCGTGCGACGGCTGGCCGACGAACAGCAGCCAGATGCCCACGGCGACGAAGTACATCATCCCCAGCCAGGCCACTGGGATATTCTCCACCGGCCGTTTCCCGTCCGGGCCCTTTCGGCCGACCGGAAGATTGATCGACGCCCACGGCGTCTGGAGAACCTGGTCGCAACTGGCGTTCTCGCCCCATTGCGGCGAGCAGCCCTTCTCCAGGAGAAAGTGCTCGCCGCCGATGGCATGACTGTGCCCAAGCGAGAGGGCCTGCGTCACCCAGATGCCGGCCGCGCAGAGCAGAATGGCCACGATCCAAACGACGGCACCGAAGACCGAGCACGGCGCTGGTCGCACCTTGTCCGTCTGGATGGCCCCGCCGGCGTCGCCGGATTCCAGCGGTTGGTTCACGCACTACTCCTTCCGGCTCGCAGCCACGCGAAACGCTTCCTCCGCCGCGATCGCCGTCCGCTCAATATGCTCGGCCGTGTGGGCGAGGGAAACAAACATGCTCTCAAATTGCGCCGGCGCCAAGTAGACGCCCCGCTCCAGCATCGCATGGAAGAACGCGGCGTAGGCTTTCGTGTCGCTGCGCAGCGCCGAGGCGCAGTCCGTCACCGGGCCGGTGGTCATGAACGTGCACAGCATGCTGCCAACCCGCGTGTGAACCGTCGGCAGGCCGGCGGCCCGCGCCGTGGCCGCCAAGGCCTCGGCCAGCGCGGCCGACGTCGCTTCGAGTCGCTCATAGACGCCAGGCTCGGCGAGCGCTTCAAGCGTCGCCACGCCGGCCGCCATCGCCAAGGGGTTGCCGGACAGCGTCCCGGCCTGGTACACCGGGCCTCCCGGCGTCAGCTTGGCCATGATCTCCTCGCGGGCGCCGTACGCCCCGACGGGAAGCCCACCGCCGATGATTTTGCCGAGGCAGGTAATGTCCGGCCTCACGCCAAAAGCCTCCTGGGCGCCGCCAAACGCCACGCGGAAACCGGTGATCACCTCATCGAAAATCAATAACGTACCCGCCTTGTCGCATAAGGCTCGCAGCCCCTCAAGAAAGCCTGGGGCCGGCGGTACCACGCCCATATTGCCCGCCACCGGCTCGACCAGCAGCGCCGCGATCTGGCCGGGGAAGGCCTCAAAGGCCTCGCCGGCAGCGGCCAGGTCGTTGTATGGAATCGTAAGTGTTTGTCCAACAACGGCTTGTGGAATGCCCGCCGAGGACGGCGTGCCGAACGTCGTCGGCCCGGAGCCGGCCTGCACGAGCAGCGCGTCGACGTGGCCGTGGTAGCACCCGATGCATTTGACGATCAGGTCACGGCCCGTAAAGCCCCGCGCCAGCCGGATCGCGCTCATCGTGGCTTCGGTGCCCGAGTTGACGAACCGGATCCGCTCTATCGACGGAAAGGCACTGACAACCAGCTCGGCCAGTCGCGTTTCCTGCTCGGTGGGGGCACCGAACGAGGAGCCGCGCGCGAGGGCCTTATCGACTGCGGCGACTACCCGGCTGTCGGCATGGCCCAGGATCATGGGGCCCCAGGAACCGACGTAGTCGATATATGTGTTTCCATCCACATCAGTCAGGATGGCCCCGCTGGCCTTGGCTATGAAGCGCGGGGTGCCTCCAACGGCACCGAACGCGCGTACGGGCGAGTTGACGCCCCCGGCAAGCACCGCCCGGGCCGCCTCGAAGGCCTGGCCGGAGCGCGGCGCGCTCATCTTGTCAGCCCTCTCGGTCATGGGCGTATCATACGCCTACAGCAGCGATCATGACAGACCCCGGCCGCGCCCAGAGGCGGCCCGGGCGCTTCTGGTCAGATTCGCGCGGCTGTGTTACAATGATTGAACTGTCATGAGTGGCGCCTTGCTTCCATTGTAACGCTTTGGGAGCAAGGACGTTATGTGAGGAATGCCGGCCAGACCGGTCGGTCAGCGCTGGCTGCGCGCAAGGAGGCCGCGACCCGCGTGCAAGAAAACCTGATGGTGTGGGTTGTGAGCGGGACGCTTTGGAGCGACATCCTCGGGCATCTAACGACCAACCAGGCACCCCTGGTGCGCAGTTGGTTCAACCGGCTGGAGCCGCTGGGGCTTATGCACGGCACGCTTGAGGTACAGACCAATACGACCGCGCAGTACGAATACCTCACGCGCGACTGTGGCGACGCGTTCAATGAGGCGGCGCAGGCAGCCACGGGCCGGCTTGTGGCCGTGCGGTTTCGGGCGCCGGCCAGAGCCGAACAACTCGAAACGGAGCGCCCCCTGTCGTTCGAGGCGGAAACGAATGCGGCATCGTTGAACCCGGACTACACGTTCGACAACTTCGTCGTCGGGCCGTGCAACCGGCTGGCGCATGCCGCGTGCGTCGGGGTGAGCGAAGCACCCGGCACGACCTACAACCCCCTGTTCATCCATGGAAACGTCGGGCTCGGGAAGACCCACCTGTTGCAGGCCGCGTGCCACCGTATCTGCGGGCGGAACGGTCAGCCCCGGATCGCGTTTCTCTCCTGCGAGACGTTCACCAACCACTTCATCGAGGCCGTGGAACGCGGCGCGCTGCACCAGTTTCGATACCGTTATCGGCTGGTGGATGCGATTGTAATCGATGATATTCAATTCCTCGCGGCGCGTGATCGGAGCCAGGAGGAGTTCTTCCACACCTTCAACACGCTCTTTCAGGCGCGCAAGCAGATCATCCTGTCGGCGGATTCAGCCCCGAAGGGAATTGATGGCATCGAAGATCGGCTGGTAAGCCGGTTCAACTGGGGCTTGGTCACCAGCATTGACGCGCCCGACCTCGAGACGCGCATCGCGATCGTGAAGAAGAAATCACGGATTCGATGCATCGAGTTGCCGGACGATGTGGCGTACTACATCGCCTCCAACATTGATTCCAATACACGGGAACTTGAAGGGGCGATCCTCAAAGTGGACGCTGTGGCGCAGCAGCATGGAGGTCGGATCAGTCTGGAAATCGCGCAGATGGCCCTCCGAGACGAAGTGACCGTGCAGCGGCCGGAGGTGTCCGTACCGCAGATCCTCGACGCTGTGGTCAAGCAGTTCAATGTTTCAATGTCCGATCTTCAGAGCAAAAAACGCAGCCGATCGATCGCGTTCGCACGGCAGGTATGTATGTACCTTGCCCGCGAGCTGACGCGCCTGAGCCTGGAAGAAATCGGCAACTGTTTTGGCGGGCGCGACCACACCACCGTCCTGCATGCCAGCCGACTTATAGGGAATCTGCGCGGAGAAGACGGCGAATTGGACCGAACCCTGGCCCGGCTCACGGAGGAGCTACGCAAGCGGTGACAAGCAGAAATGAACATCCTGTTGTGGATAATCTGTCAGCATTGTCGGCGAAAGGTACG
>JAFGKA010000389.1 GCA_016928855.1 Phycisphaerae bacterium | reverse complement strand
TGCGGCAAGACCAACCTGGCGATGCTCGTGCTGCCCGAGGCGATGACGCGCAAGGGCTATCGCGTCTGGACCGTGGGCGATGACATCGCGTGGATGCGAGTTGATACCGACGGGCAGCTCTGGGCGGTGAACCCGGAGACCGGCATGTTTGGCGTGGCGCCCGGCACCAACGTGAAGACGAATCCCAACGCGATCACCACCGTGCGCCGCAACACCATCTTTACCAATGTGCTGCTCACGCCGAGCAAGACCGTCTGGTGGGAAGATGGAGACGGCGAACCGCCCGAGGAAGGAGCCGATTGGAAGGGCGATCCCTGGAAGCCGGGCCAGGTCGATGCGGACGGCAACCCCATTTATGGGGCCCATCCCAACGCCCGGTTTACGGCGCCGCTGGCGCAATGTCCGTCGCACAGCTTTCGTATGGAGCACCACCACGGTGTGCCGATCTCGGCGATCATCTTCGGTGGCCGGCGGGCGCGCCTCGCGCCGCTCGTGTACCAGTCCTACAGTTGGCAGCACGGCACGTTCATCGGTGCGACGATGGCCTCCGAGCGGACCGCCGCCCAGGTCGGCAAGGTCGGCGAGGTCCGGCGCGACCCGATGGCGATGCTGCCGTTCTGTGGCTACGACATGGCCGCCTACTTCAAGCACTGGCTCCAGGTCGGTGCCGTTGCCACGCGGCCGCCGCGGATCTTCCACGTAAACTGGTTCCGGCAGGACGAGTCCGGCCAGTTCCTCTGGCCCGGCTTTGGCGACAATCTCCGGGTGCTGGAGTGGATCCTCGACCGGTGCCGTGACGAGGCCGACGCCGTGCCGACGGCGATCGGCTACGTGCCGACGCCCGAGAGTCTGGACCTGAACGGCCTCGAGCTGCCGCCGGGTGTTGTCGAGGAACTGCTCTCCGTCGACAAGGAGGCCTGGCTCCAGGAGATCGAGGACGTCCGCAAGTTCTTCCGCAAGTTTGGCAACCGCCTGCCGCATGCCTTGGAGGATGAGTTGACCTCGCTCCATCGGCGGCTGACGCAGGGGAACAATACTTGAGGGCTTCGTCCTCGCCGTGGCCGACCCGCAGTGCTATCGTCGGGGGGAGGCTGCCTTCCGTGCAGCGGGCCGGATAGGCCCCGGCGGGGGCAAACCTCGGCCTCGCTTTGTGCCGATAGATCGTCAATGGCGGCGGCAGTGCCGGTCTTGGATGCCGCGCCCCTTGACCTGGCCGGGTCAATACGCGATAAAGCGCGAATCAGCCCCGAGGCGAGGGCTGGTGACGGGGTCGGCCGGGGTGAGCACGATCGACCTTTCCCGGGAGAGGACTTTTCCGAAGGGCATCCAGGCATGGGTAAGCTGCAACGACAGGCGTTCACGCCGGCGAACAAGTTACGAAAGTGGTCGGTCCGGGACGCGCGCGAACTCTACAATGTCGAGACCTGGGGGCAGGGGTTTTTCGGCATCAACGATACGGGTCACGTGACGGTCCACCCCCAGGGCGAAGCCGGCACGTCGCTCGACCTCAAGACACTGGTCGATGATCTGCAACGGCGCGGGATTCGGATGCCGATCCTGCTTCGATTCTCCGACATTGTCCGCGCTCGTGTCGAGGCCCTGAATGAGGCATTCCGGGCGGCCATTCGTGAGTACGAGTATCGCGGGCGATACCTCGGTGTGTATCCGATCAAGGTCAACCAGCAGTGTCAGGTCGTCGAAGAGATTATCCGCTACGGCCAGCCTTACCAGTTTGGCCTGGAGGCGGGCTCAAAGCCGGAATTGCTGGCCGTCCTGGCGTTGCTGGATTCATCTGAGCCCCTGATCATCTGCAACGGCTACAAGGATGAGGAATTCATCGAGATGGCCCTGCTGGCCACGAAGCTCGGCCGTTCGCTGATTCTGGTCGTCGAGAAGTTCAGCGAGGTGGAGCTGATCGTCCGGCTGTCGAAGCAGCTCAATGTGGTGCCGCGGATCGGTATCCGGGCGAAGCTCGCGGCCTTCGGTGCGGGTCGATGGGAGGCGTCCGGCGGCGACCGCAGTAAGTTCGGCCTGACCGTCAGCGAGATTCTCCGGGTGATCGACTATCTTCGGGAAACCGAGATGCTCGACTCACTCGAGCTTCTGCACTTCCACCTGGGCAGCCAGATCACGAACATCCGGTCGATCCGGGGCGGCCTGGAAGAGGCCTGCCGGATCTACGTCGAGATGGTCAAGAGCGGAGCATCGATGCGGGCGATCGATGTGGGCGGCGGGCTCGCTGTCGATTATGACGGCTCGCGCACCAACTTCGTCAGCAGCACGAACTACTCCCTGCAGGAATACGCCAACGACGTGGTCTCGGCCGTGATGGAGTCCTGCGACACGGCGGAGGTGCCTCACCCCGTCATCGTGTCCGAGTCCGGCCGAGCGATCACGGCGCATCACTCCGTGCTCGTGTTCAACGTCCTCGGAACCAGCGAGTTCGGTCGGGTGAGCCTGCCCGAGACGCTGCCCGACTCGGCGCACGACCTGCTGCACAATCTCCTGGAAGCCTATCGAAGCATCACACGCAAGAACTTCCAGGAAGTCTACCACGACGTGATCCACTATCGCGACGAATGCATGACGGTGTTCAAGCACGGCTATCTCACGCTGGCCGATCGCAGCCTCGCGGAGAACATCTTCTGGGCGTGCTGCCAGAAGATCCTGCGCATCGTGCGCGACATGGAATATGTGCCGGACGAACTCGAGGGCCTCGAGCGCGTCCTGGCCGATACGTACTTCTGCAACTTCTCGTGCTTCCAGTCCGTGCCAGACCACTGGGCCGTGCACCAGCTCTTCCCGGTGATGCCCATTCACCGGCTGGACGAGGAGCCGACACGGCGCGGCATCCTGGCCGACATCACCTGCGACTCCGACGGCAAGATCGATCGCTTCATTGACCTGCGCGATGTCAAGGATGTGCTCGAGCTGCATCCGCTCAACGGCGAGGATTACTACATCGGCATTTTCATGACGGGTGCGTATCAGGAGATCCTCGGCGACATGCACAATCTCTTTGGCGACACTAATGCGGTACACATCCGGCTCGATGCCGAGACCGGCTACCGCATCGAGCACGTCGTCAAGGGCGACACGGTGGCCGAGGTGCTTCACTACGTGCAGTACTCCGCGCCGAGCCTGGTCAATCGGCTGCGGCGCAGCGTCGAAGCGGCTGTTTGCCAGGGCATGATCTCGCTCGAAGAGTCCGGTCAGTTCCTCGACAAGTATGAGCGCGGCCTGGAGAGCTACACGTACCTGACGCGCGCGGCCTCGCAGGCACAGACGCCGTGACGCCGTCGCTCATCCGTATGCAGTGGATCGTGCCGCCATCCCAATCGACCTGCGGGCCGATCGTGTGTCGCTGAGGGTCTGTTCGCCCATAAGCCCTTATCCGGGAGACTGTTACCGATGAAACGCGTAAGCCGCATCTTCCTGCAGGGGCTGTTGGCCCTGTTGCCGATCGCCCTGACGCTTTACATCGTCTACTGGCTGGGCTCATCCGCCGAGGCCCTGCTGGGTCGGGGCATCCGGCTCATCGTCCCGGACCGGTGGTACTGGCCGGGCATGGGGCTGATCGCCGGTTTCGCGGCGGTGTTCGCGGTTGGCGTTCTGACCCAGGCCTGGATCGTGCGGCGGCTCATTCAGTGGGGCGAGGCGCTGCTCAACCGTATTCCGCTGGTCAAGAGCCTTTACAGCTCGGTCAGCGACCTGATGAGCTTCTTCTCCGGCTCGGACAAGCAGGGGCTCAGCCAGGTCGTGCTCGTGAC
>JAFGKA010000054.1 GCA_016928855.1 Phycisphaerae bacterium | reverse complement strand
CGGACGGGCGAGTTCGATCCGGAGCAGGCCGAACGCGACGCCGCCAATATCCAGACGTTCCACCGCGAGCATGGCTTCCTCGAAGCCGAGGTCTCCTATCGGCCGGAATTCCTGGACGAGTCGCGCGAGAATCTCCGTCTGGTCTTCGTGATCAGCGAGGGCATCCGGTACTCGGTTAAGGAGATCCGCGTCGTGGGCAACGACGTGTTCTCGGCCGATGAGATCCTGTCGATGATGCAGCTCGGTGTGGGCATGTACTTCGACGCGTTCGACCTCAAGGCGGACGTTGAGAACATCGAGAGCGAGTACGGCCGGCGGGGCTATATCTATGCGACGGTGACCCCCTCGCGCGTGTTCGCCGACGAGCCCCAGCAGGTTGTGCTGACGCTGGAGGTCAAGGAAGGGGATTCGTTCTACTTCGGCCGCATCGAGATCAACGGCAACCAGATGACGCAGGACAAGGTCGTCCGCCGCGAGTTGAGGTTCTATCCCGACGACATCTACGACACGACCAAGACCAAGGCCGCGGAAGAACGGATCAAGCAGACCCAGCTCTTCACCGAGGCCACAATCACACCCGTTGGCGAGGCACCTGATGTGCGCGATGCGCTGGTCGAGGTGACGGAGAATCCGCGGACAAACAACTTCCTGCTCGGGGTCGGTGTCAGCAGTGACGCCGGCGCGGTCGGCAACATCGTCCTGGAGAACACGAATTTCGATTTGTTCGACTGGCCGCGGTCGCTGACGGAGTTCGTCAAGGGGCGTTCCTTCCGTGGTGCCGGCCAGACGGCGCGGATTCAACTTGAGCCGGGCACGGAGTTGACGCGGTTCCGAATTGACTTTCGCGAGCCATACCTGATGGATCAGCCGATCGGCTTCAATACGAGTGCCTATTTCCTCGAACGCGACCGTGGTCCGTACGACGAGGAGCGTCTGGGGCTGAGCTGGAGCTTCGATCACCGGTTTGAGACCGGTTGGCTGAAGGACTGGACGGCACGCCTGGCGTTCCGTACGGAATTGATCGATATCGACGATGTGGATTGGTTTGCGGCCGAGGACATTCGTGACGTCGAAGGTGACAATTTCCTGACCAGCGTGGAGCCCGCGCTGATTCACAACACGACGGACAGTGTGTTCAATCCGTCGAAGGGCCATCGGCTGAAGATGGCCTGGGAGCAGGCGGGTGTGTTCGGCGGTGATTTCACCTTTTCCAAGCTGACTGCGTCGTACGTGCAGCACTGGACGATCGTGACGGACGCGGAGGGGCGCAAGAGCATCCTGAGCGCCCGCGGTGACGTCGGCTACATCTTCGGCGACGCGCCGGTCTTCGAGCGGTTCTATGCCGGCGGCATCGGCTCGTTCCGCGGCTTTGAGTACCGCGGGATCAGCCCGCGCGACGGGTGGCGCGACGACGCGATCGGCGGCGAGTTCATGTTGATCACCGGCGCCGAGTATTCCTTCCCGCTGTATGAAGAACTTATTCGTGGCGTGCTTTTCCTCGACATGGGCACGGTCGAAGAGGATCTCGAAATCACGACCTGGCGCGCCGCGGCCGGCGCCGGCGTGCGGCTTACCCTGCCGATCTTCGGGACCATCCCGATGGAGTTCGATCTCGGGTTCCCGATCTCCAAGGACGGGGACGACGACACCCAGATCTTCAGCTTCTATATCGGTCTTCCGTTCTTCTGATGCCTTGCCGGGAGTGCGTTCTGCAATTCGGGGTGGTGGCGGCGACAGTCCGGCGTCGGACACGGGTGAATCCTTCGGCCCGCGGGCCTGCCCATGCCACCTTCTTGCGGATGCATGGGCGGTCATGGCGCCTGCGGCGAATAGCCTTGTGCTTTTGGCGGAACAGGCCACAATGGGTGGGGCCAGCCGAGTTCGGGTCAGGCAATAGTAGACGGGAACAGTGAAGGAGACTTCGGATGCATAGGACATGGGCGTGGGGCGGTGTGATTCTTGCGGTCGTCGCGGCAACGCTGATGGGCGCGTGGTGGAACAGTGCGACGGCACAGTCGACGCCCGCCGTGACGCTTCCGGTCGGCGTAGTCAACATGGTCAGGGTGTTCAATGACTGCGAGCAGACCACGGCTATCAAAGATCGGCTGAGCGCCGAGCGTGCCGGGCTGGAGGCCGAGGCGAACCAGCGTAAGGAAAAGATCGCCGCCAAGGAGAAGGAACTCGACGCCTATCATCCGGATTCCCCGGAGTGGACGAAGTGTTCCGAGGAGATGCTCCAGCTTCAAACCAGCGCGAACGTGTGGGCGAAGATGGAGGAGGCCCGCGTGGCGCGAGTGGAGAAGCACTGGGTCGAGAAAAACTACAACGATATCACCGACGCGGTGGCGGCCGTGGCCAAGGAGCACGGCCTGGCGCTGGTCCTGATGCGGGAAGAACTCGATCTCGATATCCCAGACGCGAATCGCCTGCGCTTGCAGATCATCAACCGCAAGGTTGTCTACTATGACCCGCAACTGGACGTGACGGACGCGGTGCTGAAGAAAGTGAACGAGACGTTCAAGGTGCGCGGCGGCGTCGATTCGCTGCGCTGACCACGGGTTGGCCACAACGATGAGCGAAAGCGCTACGCTGGCGGAACTGGCAAAGATGGTGGACGGGGTCGTCCGGGGCGACGCTTCGGTCCGGATCAAGGGCGTCGGCGGCATTGAGGACGCCGGACCGGATCAGATCACCTGGATTGCGCACGAGAAGTATCTCGGCGCGCTGAGCGCCAGCCGGGCGGGCGCGGTGGTGGTCAGTCGCCACTTTGGCGAGACACCGATGCCGGCGATCCTGTGCGAGGACCCGGCGTTCGCGGTCGCGAAGGTGCTCGCGCGCTTCGCGCCGCCCGTGCCGCAGCCGGCGGTGGGTGTGCATCCGACGGCCGTGGTGGCCGAGTCGGCCCGGCTCGGGCGCGATGTGCGCCTCGGACCGCACGTGGTCGTCGGCGAGGGCGCGCGGATCGGCGATCGGAGCGTGCTTCATGCCGGCGTGTACGTCGGCGACGCCTCGACGTTGGGCAGCGACTGTGTGTTGTGGCCGGGCGTCGTGGTGCGCGAGCGGTGCACGCTGGGGAATCGCGTGACCCTGCATCCGAACGTAACCGTTGGGGCGGATGGCTTTGGCTACCACTTTCGCGAAAGTGGACATCACAAGATTCCGCAGACCGGCACGGTGGAAATCGGCGACGACGTTGAAGTCGGCGCGTCGAGCTGCATCGACCGGGCCAAGTTCGGGGTGACGCGCATCGGGGCGGGGACGAAGATTGATAACCTCGTCCAGATTGCCCATAATGTGCAGATTGGCGCCCATTGTGTGATTGTGGCGCAGTGCGGGATCGCCGGCAGTACCCGGCTCGGACAACTGGTGGTGCTTGGCGGCCAGGTTGGCGTGCGGGACCACCTCACGCTCGGCGATGGGCTGCGGGCGGCCGCCTGCTGTTGTATCTCCAAGGACTTCCCGGCGGCCACGGTGGTCAACGGCATTCCGGCCGTGGAAAACCACCAGTATCTCCGCGAGCAGGTCCAGGTTCGCCGGCTGCCCGAGTTGTCCGCGACGGTGAAGGAACTGAGCAAGCGGGTCGAACGACTTGAGTCAGCAGCAGACCATCCAGAACCCCGTTGAACTGCGAGGCCGGGGCCTGTTTACCGGGCAGCCGGTGACGGCGCGCTTCTGTCCGGCGCCGGTCGATGCCGGTATTGTGTTCGTGCGGTCGGACTGCGATCCGGCGGTTTCGATTCCGGCGCAGGTGGACCATGTGGCCCGGCGCGCCCGCCGCACGACGCTGGCCAATGGCAGCATGTCGGTGGAGACCGTCGAGCACTGTCTGTCGGCGTGTACGGGGCTGGGTATCGACAATATCACGGTCGAACTGAATGCAGGCGAGGTGCCTGGCGTCGATGGCAGTTGCCTGCCGTTCGTGGAGAAGCTCCGCGAGGCCGGCCTTGAGACGCAGGACACCGAGCGACGTCCGTTGCGGGTGACCGAGCCGGTGCGCGTGGCCGAGGGCGACACGTGGGTGGTTGCGTTGCCGGCGCCGCCGGATCTCGACGCCCTGGAGATCGTGTACGACCTGGATTACGGCGAGGGCTCGCCGATCCGCTGGCAACACTATCGCCTGCGGGTCACGCCCGACGCATTCCGGCAGGAGATTGCCCCGGCGCGGACGTTCCTGCTGAAGGCCGAGGCCGAACAGTTTCGCGCCGCCGGGCTGGGGACGCATTTGACGTATCAGGATGTCGTCGTGTTCGGCGACGATGGTCCGATCGAGAACGTCCTGCGGTTTCCGGACGAGTGTGTGCGGCACAAGATTCTGGATCTGTTGGGTGATCTGACGCTGCTGGGCCGGCCGATCATCGGCTGCGTATACGCCCGCAAGAGCGGGCACTCGCTCAACCACGAACTTGTGCGGCGATTGGGGGCGCAGTACCGCGAGCAGAACCTGCGGAGCCGGATCGTCAGCGGCGAACCCGTGTTTGATGTGCGGCGGATCCAGCGGATTCTGCCCCATCGGTATCCGTTCCTGATGGTCGATCGGGTCGTCGAGATCGACGGGGCCCGGCGTGCCGTGGGCGTGAAGAACGTGACCGTCAACGAGGAGTTCTTCACGGGCCACTATCCCGGACAGCCGATCATGCCCGGTGTGCTGATCATCGAGGCCATGGCGCAGTTGGGCGGCGTGCTGCTCTCGCAGGAACTGGAGCATACCGGCAAGGTGGCTGTGCTGCTGAGTCTGGACAAGGTGAAATTTCGCCGGCCGGTCACGCCGGGCGATCAACTGATACTGGAGGCGGAGGCGATCCGCGTGAAATCGCGCACGGGCCACGTGAAGTGTCATGCCCGGGTGGGCGATGCGCTGGTCGCCGAGGCGATCATTAAGTTCATGATGGTGGATGCGGACCCCCTGTAGGGGGTTGGCCAACGACGAAGTGATGGCGGGTGTTCGGCATGATTGAGATTCATCCAACTTCGGTTGTCGATCATGAGGCGGTCCTGGGCGAGGACGTGGAGATCGGCCCGAATTGCTTTGTGGGCCCGAAGGTGACGTTGGGCAATCGTTGCCGGCTGCACAACAACGTGACCGTGACAGGCAAGGTCACGGCGGGCGCGGACAACGAATTCTTCCCCGGCGCGGTGATCGGTGCCGTGCCGCAGGACCTCAAGTATCGCGGGGGCGAGACGGAGGTCCTGATCGGCTGTGGCAACGTTTTCCGCGAGAACGTCACGGTCCACGCCGGCACGGAGGTCGCCGAGGGTGTGACGCGCATCGGCGACCACAACCGGTTTCTCGTCAGCTCCCACATTGCCCACGACGTGCAGATCGGCAACCACTGCATTCTCGCCAACCAGGTTCAGCTCGCGGGCCACGTGCACATCGAGGATCGCGTGACGATGGGGGGAATCATCGGCGTCCACCATTTCGTGACGATCGGTACGCTCGCCTACGTGGCCGGCCTCTCGCGGATCACCGTGGACGTGCCGCCGTTCATGATCAGCGCGGGCTATCCGGCACGCGTGCGCGGCGTGAACACACAGGGCATGTCGCGATGGAAGTTCGAGCCGGAGCGGGTCCGCCAACTGCGAGACGTGTTCAAGCGGCTGTTCTCGCGCAAGGCGACGGCCGAGGGCGGGACGATTATCGAGAAGATCAAGATGCTCGAGTCCAACGGGACGATGACCGACGACGTGCGATACCTCTGCGAGTTCGTGCAGCGCAGCACCACCGACGGCGTCTACGGTCGCTATCTCGAGTCGTTGCGGCGTGATACGGCTGCCGACCGTGGATCCTTCTACGACGAGGCGTCGGATACGCGCGAGGAGGCGGAATCGTGAACAACCCCCTGCGTGCCGCCGTGATCGGGACAGGCCGGATGGGGCGCCATCATGCCCGGCTGTACGGGCAGATGCCGCAGACGGAGCTGGTGGCCGTCGTGGATGCGAACCTCGAGCGGGCCAGCGCGGTCGCCGCCGAGTTCGGTGGTCGGGCGCTCGCGGACGTGTCGGAGGTGCTCGACGAGCTTCAGGTCGTCACCATCGCTGTACCGACGGTGAAGCATTTCGAGGTGGCCAAGCCGCTGATCGAGCGGCGAATCCCGGTGCTGATCGAAAAGCCGCTCGCGCCGAGCGTGGAGCAGGCCCGCGAGCTGCTCGCGCTGGCCAAGACGTACGACACGCTCGTGGCCGTCGGCCACGTCGAGCGCTACAACCCGGTTGTACGGGCGCTCAAACGCATGGAGATCGTGCCGAAGTTCGTCGAGACGCATCGGATCAGCCCGTTTACGTTCCGTTCGGCGGATATCGGCGTTGTATCGGACATGATGATCCACGACATCGACATCGTGCTGCATCTGGTGCGGGATACGCCGGTCAGCATCGACGCGGTCGGCATCAACGTGCTGGGGCCGAATGAGGACATCGCCAACGCGCGGGTGCGCTTCACCGGTGGCTGCGTGGCGAATCTGACGGCGTCGCGCCTCGCGCTCAAGACCGAACGCAAGATCCGCGTGTTCAGCGAGGAGGCGTACCTGTCGCTCGATTATCAGAAGCGCTCGGGCATCGCGGTCAAGAAGGATGCAAACCTCGATCTGCTCAAGATGGCCCGCGAGATGAACGCCGAGGACCTCTCGCAGATGCAGGGGGCCGACTTCGGCTCGCTCGTCAAGGTCGAGCCGCTGGTCATCGACGACACCGAGCCGCTCCGCGCCGAGCTGGAGGCGTTCATCCGCGCCGTGCAGACCGGCGAGCCGCTGGCCGTTTCCACAGAGGAGGGCGTCGCGGCGGTCCAACTCGCGGCAGACATCACCGCCAGCTTAAAGGCCCACTGCTGGGACGGCTCACCAACAGGCCGCATCGGCCTCGCCGACGACATGCTCCGCCCGCGCGGCTGACCTTCTCTTCCCACTGGCTGCTGCCTGCTGCCTTCTGGCCCCGGGTCTTCCTCTACTGCTCCACTGTTCACCTGTTCAACTGCTCTCGCCCGAAGGGCGCGGGTTTGCCGCGTGGATTCGGGCGGGGCGTTTGTGCTGAAGTCGATTCCGCAATAATGAGTGGTGTCCCCCTCCGGCGCGGCGTGTAGGGGGACACCACTCATTGTTGCCGGCCAATTCTACTGCGGCGGTTCACTCGCACGAATGACAGACATCATTCCCGGCAACAATGAGTAAAAGGGGTATTCATGTGACTCCAGTAGCCCCTACCGCTTGTGGTGCGGCCCAGAGCTGACGTGCTTGTTCAGATCCTTGTACGG
>JAFGKA010000388.1 GCA_016928855.1 Phycisphaerae bacterium | reverse complement strand
TCGAGCCCGGCCGCCGCACTGCCGCCGAGCTGAGCCTCGTGCGGCGGCGTCAGGCCGCGAGGATCTCGCCGTCCCGGTACTTGACCGTCCCGCCGACAATCGTGGTCACGGGCCGGCCGGTTACCGTCCATCCGTCGAACGGGCAATTGCGGCTCTTGGAGTGGAACGCGGCCACGTCGATCGTCCAGTGCGCGGCCGGGTCAATCAACGTCACGTCGGCATCGGCGCCGGGCCGGAGCGTGCCCTTGGCCAGGCCCAGCACGCTCGCCGGCCGAACCGTCATGCGCTCGATCAGCCCCGGCCAGTCCAACAAACCCGGCTCGATCAGCGCCTTGATGAACAGCGGCAGCGCGGTCTCCATCCCGATGATGCCGAACGGCGCCCGGACGAAGACGAGTTCCTTCTCCTGGACACCGTGCGGCGCATGGTCGGACACGAGGCAATCGATCGTCCCGTCCACCACGCCGGCCAGGCACGCCTGGACATCCTCGCGTCTTCGCAGCGGCGGACTGACCTTGAAGTTGGTGTCGTAGCTGATGCAGTCCTCATCCGTCAGCAGTAGATGATGCGGACACACCTCGGTCGTTACCTTCGACCCGTCATGCCTCGCCTGGCGGACCAGCTTGACCGCGCCGGCGGTCGAAATGTGGGCCACGTGGTAGCGCGCCCCGGTTTCACGAGCCAGCAACAGATCCCGGTGGATCATCAGCTCCTCGGCGACCGCCGGGATTCCCGGCAGGCCCAGCCGGACCGACACCTCGCCGGCGTGCATCACACCCCCGGCGGCCAGGTCGAGGTCTTCACAGTGCTGGATGATCGGCCGGTCGAACATGGTGATATACTGGAACGCCCGGCGCATGACGGCGGCGCTGGCCACGCCGTTTCCGTCGTCGCTGAACGCGACGGCGCCGGCGCGGATCATCTGGCCCATCTCGGCGAGCTCCTTGCCCGCCCGCTCTTTCGTGATCGCCCCGATCGGGAATACGTTGCACAAACCCGCCCGGCCAGCCTGATGGATAACGAATTCGACCTTCGTCGCATCGTCGATCGCCGGCTTGGTGTTCGGCATGCATGCCACACTCGTGAAGCCGCCCGCCACCGCCGCCGCGCTGCCAGAGGCGACCGTTTCCTCTTCCTCGTCGCCTGGCTCGCGGAAATGGACATGGATGTCGATCAGTCCAGGCGAGACAATCAGCCCGGTGGCGTCGATGACCTGTTCGGCCTTGCCGGTAACGCGGCCGATCTCCCGAACCACGCCGTCAGCGAGCAGGACATCGCCAACGGCATCAAGCTGCTGGCTGGGGTCGATCACACGGCCGTTCCGGATGAGCGTCGTGGCTGCGGGCATGGGTCACCTGATTCGAGGAAACGTGGTTCTCGTGGCCGCTTGAATACCCCAGGGTGGCCGGGAAAACAAGGGGGCGCCAGCCATGGCCCCTCCAAAGAAGCGGGACGCCCTCGACTCACGAAGGCGCCCCGCGTAATCCTTTCCGGGTATCCGGCACGTGTCAGACCCCTACGGACAAGCCGGCGGCCGGTTGTAGCCGTTGAAGCAAGAAGCAAAAACCCCGAAGTCGGTCAGATCCACGTCTGCGTCAAGGTCGAAGTCCGCGTGATCGCAGCCATCCGCGGCTGGCGGGCGGTTCGGCCCATTGAAGCAGGTCGCGAAGTGACTGAAGTCGGTCAAATCGACGTCGCCGTCCTGGTCAAGATCAGAGGCAACCAGCGACGGACACCCGGAGGCATCGACGGGCGCTCCGGGATACGTGCCGGGGCAGGCATCGCAGGCATCGCCTACGCCGTCACCGTCGGCATCTTCCTGGCCCGGATTCGCCCACATGTCGCAGTTGTCGTCCACGTCGAACACGCCGTCGCGATCGGTATCGTCTTCGAGGCAGGCGTAGTAACAGGCCGGCTCACGGATACCCGTGCTCGCGTACGGCCCGCCGCTGACACCCAAGATGCACCACTTGCCATCTGCCTGATATGCGACCGCAGCGTTTCGGGCGACCGCTTTCGGATAATTGACGCCCGTCTGCCACGGAGCCGTCGCACCCGTCGCCGGATCAACCGTCGTGTGGAAGAACGTGGTTTGCGGCGAACTGGCGCTCAGGCCACACAATGCGAGAATCCGATTCCCGGCCACCGCGCAACCGAACTCATACCGTCCGGCCGGCAGGCTTTGGGCCTCCTGCGCCCAGGCGCCCAAGGTGCCATCCGACGCCAGCGACGCCCGGTAGACGAACGATTCGGTCGTCCCGCCACGATTGCCGCCGACGCGGTAGATGTAGTCCGTCCCGCCTGTTCCTTCGATGACGGCCACACCGTGGAACCAGGACGCGTTGGGCGTCGCGACGGTGGTGTTCCAGACGCCGTAGTCGCCACCGCCCGTGAGCGCACTGTAGTAGCACTGCGCGCTCAGCGCTCCGCTGTTCATCTCCCCGTTGATGAGATAAAGGTAACCGTTGTGGGCGAGGATTCCGCGACCAAACGAGTCCATCTGCGCAATGCCGCCCGGACCGTTCGGTATGGTCACGGCCGATGTCGTCCAGGCCCCAAGGGTGCCGTCCACGTTCTGGGTGGCATACCAGCACGTATTCATCGTCGGATAGCCGACCCCCCAGCCGCCCCAGACATAGATGCGCCCGTCGTGCACAGCGGCCCCGTGCACGGCTCGTGCCGCGGGTAGGAATGTAGTCGGCTGCCAGGCGGCGATACTGCCGTCGGTGTTGACGGCCGCATAATAGACAACGTCCGTGGCAGCCGTGGCGACATTGGAGCGTCCGCCGAG
>JAFGKA010000387.1 GCA_016928855.1 Phycisphaerae bacterium | reverse complement strand
CCGCCATTCGCACGTTGCGGTCGTTGTCATTCAGCAGCAGGCTGATGAGGACCTCGCGCACCTCGTCGGCGTGTTGGCCCGGCACGAACTGGGCCTCGCAGAATCCGGCGAGGGCGAGTGTCGCATCCCATCGCACGGGTTCGGACGCGGGCGTGGCTTCGTCCGGGTGCGCCTGAGGATTCAGGATCGCCAGCATGGTCGGGACCGGTCGGCCGTCCTGGTACTTGGCCAGGACGCGGATCGCGGCGCAGCGGACCTGGCCGTTCGCGTCGGTGCGCGCCGTCGTATCCAGCACGGCGAACGCATCCTCCAACGCAAACGGGCCGTCGCCGATCCGGACGGCCGCCCGACGACGGGCGTCGGCGTCAGTATCGTGCAGAAGAATGTCGTAATTCTGCTGCGGCGTATAGTGCTTGAACTTTTCCCGGAAGGCGAGCTTCTGGGCCCCGTCGCAGCCGATGCTCATCCACGCGCCGGCCGCGGCCAGCATGACCGAGAGCCAGCGGATCGTCGCGGTCCGTTCAGGGTACGGGTTGCGGTGTAGGTTGGTCCTGTTCGACAAAGAACTGCTCCGGCGTGATCCACGCGACATCTTTGATCGGCTCGGCGAGGAAGCGGCTGCCGACCTCGCGGAACCGTTGCGGGTTATCACTGACGTAGCACTGCAATCTACCGCCGGCGGCGCGGCCGTTCAAGGCGGCCTGCTGGGCGAGACGCTGTTCGGCGGCCCGGGCGGTCGCTTCGGCGGAATCGACCAGCGCGACGTGATCACCGAGCACCTCGGCGACGCCGGCCTTGATCAGCGGGTAGTGCGTGCAGCCAAGCACGAGCGAGCCGGGGTTCAGGGCCCGGATTTTTTCGAGGTAGTCGATCAGCAGCATCCGCACGATCGGGTCGCGGCTGGTGCGGCCTTCTTCGATGACCGCCACGAGCGAGGGGCAGGCCTGCTCGATAATCGGCGTTTCCGGCGCCAGCGCCTGTATTGCGCGGGCGTAGGCATGCGAGTTGATCGTCGCTTCCGTGGCGATTACGCCGATCGGCCGGTTGGCCCCCGGCGGGTTGCGGCGGACAGCCTCGGCGGCGCCGGGTTCGACCACGCCGAGCACCGGGACGGGCAACTGCTTTTCGAGCTTGTCCAGGGCCAGGGCACTGGCCGTATTGCACGCCGCGATGATGAGCTTCGGCTCGAAGCGCAGCAGGAAGCTGCTGACCTCGAACGCGAAGCGGAAGACCGTCTGCGGCGATTTGCTGCCGTAGGGCACGCGAGCGGTGTCGCCGAAGTAGATGATGTCCTCGCCGGGCAGTCGCCGGCGCATTTCCTGGACGACGGTCAGCCCGCCGAGCCCGCTATCGAAGATGCCGATGGGTTGGTTTTGCATACGCACGTCCCTGTGCTACCCCCGTCTTTCCTGCGTGCAGATCCGCCTCGGATAGTATCGTCGATTTGGGTGGCGGTTGGCAAGGGCGGCTTGTTTGTGCGGGGCTGTTGCGTGATCATCTGGGGCAGGCTACAGGCTCGGATCACCAATGGCCTCGAGGATCCGCTTCGCCAGCTTCTCAAACTGCTGCCGACAGTCTTGGACCGCGATCGAGTGTCCGCCGATCGCACCGTCGGCGGCGGTCAGGTGGAACATGGGCTTGCGAGCATCCTGAGCCATCGGCATCAGACTCTTGAAATGCTTGAGCATGGCAAGTTGGTTGTGATCGTTCTCTGCCGACGGCGGCTGCGTCGTGTGTCCGAGCACTTCGGTGGCGTAGGTCTTCGGAATCCGATTGGCCCACTTCAGATACGACTTGACGGGGCGGTTCTCGCGAACGGACGGATTCAGCACGACGTAGCCCAGCGGTTGCATCTGGCCGGACGGTAGCGAAAGCCCCGGCGGCACCTTTCCTTTCCGGCGTGTTTCCCAGCCCTGCCTCCAATCTCGAAGCGTTGGTCCGAGGTTGCGCAGGCCCTGGAGAGAGAACAAATCGGCTCCAAGCGGGATGACGACGTAGTCGGCAGCCACCAGCGCGGCTCGGTTCATGGCTCCGATGTTGGGGCCGACGTCGATCAATGCAAGTTCGCTGTGTGAATTCTCGGCGGCTCGTTCCAGTACGCGGTGGAAGGCGGTGATGACGCGAAAACCATCGCCCGCGATAGGCGCCTTGTCATCCAGGCACTTCCCCCACGCGTCGGACAGGCGGTCCTCGAATGTGCTCAGTCCCAAGTCCCCTGCGATGATGTGGAGTTGGGCCGCGATGCAAATGGGCTTGGGGTCCTTGATGTCGCCGAGGCTTTCGATCAGGGGGTTGACCGTGCCCAGGATGGTGTCCGCGTGGTCCCCTTCGGGCCACAGTTGCTCCACGTCCGGCTCGTCCAGGAAGATACTCGTCAGATTGGATTGCGGGTCCAAATCGGCAGCAAGTACGCTGTGGCCCATATCGTGAAACATCCAGGCGAGGTGGTACACCATGGATGTCTTGCCCACGCCGCCCTTGTTGTTGAAAAAGGCGATGGTCCTCATGCTCGCTTCCTTACGATCATGGCGAGATGGTTGTCCCCAACCACGTAGTCGAGCGCAGGACTTTCGTTCTTCTCGAGTAGGCTCTTTGCCAGTGCGATGCCGCGACCGAAGCGGTTCGCGAACCCGAGCGTTTTTGCAGCCTCGGCCAGAACGGGGTTACGGTATGCGGTTCCGTCAGGGAATTGGTCACGTGTAAGGTCGCCAAACAACGAGCCCGGATTCTGAATCTCGATGCGATCGGAGAAGTGGTTGATCGACACAGGTGTCGTCGAGCCCTCATAGTTTCGGTGAATCACTGCGTTCATGAACAGCTCGTGGAGGGCGATCTCCGGATAGTCGGCGACCAGATCCTCAGAGAGATCGGCGCGTCGTACGGGCCGATTGTTGGCCAAATCCTTGGCGAGTCGGTCAAGGTCGCGCATCACGTTCAGCAGATCGCCGGATATCCTTCGCTCCTTGAGCACGCTATCCGCGAGCGTGGTGCCGTCGTACTGAACGTATTGGATGTAGGCACCTGGAAAGAAGGACAGCGGGTCTTTTCCGAAGAGCAGGACCGCTGCGTTCGTCGGAGCCACGGCCTTTGTGTGATAGAAGCGGAGTGACGAGAGCTGCCGCTCGACCGTGCGGTCATTCTCGTCCAGGACTTCCTGCGAGACGCCCATTGGAAGATAGGTGAGCTTGAACAGGTCGAGCGACAGATCGTCGAGTGATGATTCCGCACACGCCCGGAGATCCCACGTCCTGGCGCGGTCGACCCGGCGCTCTTCGAGCCGCCGTTCCTCCTCCGGGGTCGCTCGGCGAGCCGATGGCCCAACACGGATCCACACGGTCTGCTTGAATCGGACGGGCGGCATGTCAGACGGCAGCACCTTCACGACGGCGATGTCGGCGCCGGCGTGCGTCATCTTCGAGACAAACATCGTCGGGATGGGAAGAATGTTGCCGTTGTCTCTGTGACTCGCCAGGCTTTCGAGCACGCGCTCGGTGATCGTCGCACCGGCTGGGGTACCTTGCTCGTCCACTCCAACGAAGAGATAGCCCGGCAGACCCTCGCCGGGCATGTCGTTGGCGAAAGCGCAAATGGCTCGGCAGAACTTGTCAGTGTCGGTCAATGAGGCTGTTCGCTCGACCCGAAACGACTCGAGATCCGCGAGTAACGAAAGAAGTTCTCCTGGTAGCTTCTGCATGGAACCCATCTTGGAGCCCGCGCGGCCGGTCGTCAAGCTCAGTCCCCCGTTCGCCCTGATCCGAGACCGCGTTGTGGTTGGTAGCTTGCCCGCAGGCCGAAGACGTCGCGGATGGCTTCGAGGTAGGCCATGCCGTGGATCGTGTCGGGTTCGAGGTAGCTGCCTTCGGTCCACTCGTTCCAGGCGTTGATCGTCAGGATCTTCTGGGTCTCCGCGTGGTTGTCGAGGAAGGCCTTCGCGCGCGTCAGCGCCGTCTTGAAGGCCGCGGGCGTGTTGCCCGACAGCGTGGCCATGAACGGGTAGCCCTGGTTGGCGAACTTGTCGCTCTGGACGGTGCGCGGGCTCGGGTCCCAGCCCATCGTGACGTTCGGGTGGTAGGGGATGCGGAACTCGGCGGTGGCCTTGGCCCAGTGTTCGGCGGCCTTGTCCATCATGAACGTGTACGGCGTGGTCGGGAATGTGGGAAAGCCGACGTGGTGGACCCAGACGTACGACGTGACGCTGTCGAAGCCGAGGCGCGAGACGAGTTCCGCCGGGTTCTTGACGTCCTTTTCGCCGGGCAGGATCTGGATGCCGGCAGCGACGGCGTTGAGGTGCAGGCCGGGAAAGCCTGCCGCCTTTGTCTTTTCGCGGAAGCGCTGCAGCGCCTTGGCCGTGGCGTCGATGCCGCCGAAGCCTTCGACGAGCCGGAAGAGTTCATACACGGAGAAGTACGGCTTGCCGTCGATCATCCAGTGCGACGGATGGCGGAAGTACGTGCGGATAACATGGTCGGTGATGCGGTCGAATGTCTCAGGCGTGACCTTGCCGGGATATTGCAGCGGGACATAACCAGCCTTGGCCGGGTGGATGTCCACCCAGTCGTGGTTAGCCCACATGACCGCGAACTTGAGCCGGGCGTTGTTCGGCGCGTGGAGGAATCCTTTTTCGAGCCCGCGTTCGAGGAACGGCCCGTCATCGTACCAGTACCAGTCGAAGATGAATGCGTCGATGCCGTGCGAGGCGGCGGCGTCGATCTTCTTCGCCATCACCGCCGGGTCGGCTTCGTCTGTGTAGCCCCAGAGCGGAATCTTGGGCTGTTGGTGGCCTTCGAACTTCGGCTCGGCCCGGCGGACGAGTTCCCATTCACTCCAGCCGGGACCGTGCTGCTTCTCGTTCCGCGGATCGACGTGGTAGTTCGGGAAATAATAGCAGGCGATCGTGTGGTCGCCGGCTCGGGTGAAGCTGCGGTTGGCGTCTTCGGCGTTAGCGGCCTGGGCAAAGCTGCAGGCTGCAATCGTTGTAGTCCACAAGATGTGGGTACAGGCCGTTTTGCCGCGGGATGTCGTTGGCATCGTGTTGGCTCCTTGGTCGTCTTGTCCGGAACGGCACTGGCGGGCGAGCCGCCAGTGGCACCCCGCACATCGGGGCCAATGGCACCCGGCCCCAACGCGTCAATCCGCGTCGTCGTATTCCTCGTGCCAAGCCATCTGGATCGCTTCGAGCTTGCGCTCGGTGCAGGCTTTCGGGTCGTCGTCGAAGCCGTCGAGGTCGAGCACCCAGTCGCGCAGGTCGGTGAACCGCACGGT
>JAFGKA010000386.1 GCA_016928855.1 Phycisphaerae bacterium | reverse complement strand
ATATTCAGGGCGCAGCCACCGTCCGTGATGACGAGCAGGTTGGCGCCGGTCTTCTTGATGCACTCGACTTTGTCGCGGACGAGGGCACCGGAGATATCGCCGTACTTTACCGCGAACGTGCCGCCGAAGCCGCAGCACTGATCCATCTTCTCGAGCTGGCGATATTCGATTCCGCGGATCCGTTTCAGCAGCCGGATGACCTCGTCGGTCATGCCGATCCCGCGCATGTGGCAACTGTAATGATACGTGGCGACGGCGTTGTATTCGAGGTCCCAGGCGTCCCAGTCGACCTTCAGCTTCTTCTCGCAGAATTCGAGGAAGTCGAATGTCTTGTCGGCCAGCGCGACCGCCTTGTCGCGGAAGGCCGGGTCGTCCTTGAACAGATCGGGGTAATACTCCCGCACGATCGAGCAGCACGAGGCGGACGGCGTGACCACGAGTTCCGATGCTTCGAAGACGCGGATCATCCGGGCGGCGACGGCGCGGGCGTCGTCACAACAGCCGGCGTTCAGGGCCGGCTGGCCGCAGCATGTCTGTTTCTTTGGAAAATCGACCGTGCATCCGAGGCGGCGCAGGACTCGAACCACGCTGGTGGCAACGTCGGGGTAGTAGGAGTCGGTCAGGCAGGTTACGAAGAGTGAGACGTTCATCGATCCAAATCCCCTGCGAACACGCGGTTGCTCGGTGCTGTCGGTCCCGCTTTACGGCCGGGGTAGCGTGTCGGGCTACCGGATGACTTCTTCGCCCCACATTCTGAACAGGGCCAGCAGGATGAGCGAGAGCGTGATCGCGCCCGCGCCCAGGAAGAAACCGATCCAGGAGCGTCTCGGTTTGTCATTCCGTCGCTGCCCGGCGCTGTTCATGCCAAAGCCGAATCCGGCGACCCCCAGCGTGAAGGCGGCGAGGCCGGACAGGTAGATCGCCGGCATGCGAAGCCCCTCTTTGCCGTAGGAAATCACCTTCATTTCCAGGTTCAGCTTGGTGACGATCATGGCGGCCATGGCCAGGATGAAGAAGAAAGCGGCCGCCGAGAGAGCCACCGAGACGGTGGCTTGCACGTCATAGCGGCGAAGGCTGAACTTAGCCACGGTCAATCCTCCGGAGGAACACCTTGCACGGCCCGGCCGTGCCCCATCACGATACGCAAGCGCCTAGCATACCACAACTTCGGGCCCGAGCGTAGGGCCCGGTCGCCCGCCGGCTGGTCAGGCGTACGCGGCGTCCGAGGGCGAGCCGTGCTGGGCTTCGCGTTCCTTGGCGATCCGGGCTTCGTGGCCGCTAGTCCGATATTCGGCCAGGGCATCGGGCGCCAGACCCATCTGCTGGCGGACATATCCGATCAGCGGCCGCGTGTCCGTCAGGAACGCGCCGCGGAGCGTTTCTTCAGCCCCGACGACGTCCGTGCGGGCCTGGGCGTCTCGCAGGGCCTTACGGTCCACGAGCAGTGCCTTGGCGAACAACTGATGCGTGATATCCACGGTCTGGAGCATCGCTTCGATCTTCGGCTTGATGCAATGCGACTGGTCCACCATGTAGGCGATGGTGGCTGGCTTGCCGCGTTCCTGCTCGAACGAGATGATCTCGTTGAAGATGCGGAAGATCTGATACGGGTCGATACTGCCCAGCGTCAGGTCGTCGTCGGCGTAGCGGCGGTCGTTGAAGTGAAATCCGCCGAGCATGTCCTCATCCAGCAGCCAGGCGACAATCTGTTCGATGTTCTGCGAAAGATAGTGGTGGCCGGTGTCGACGAGGACCTTCGCGTTCGGGCCGGCCTGCTTGGCGAAGATGTAGGCCATGCCCCAGTCGGCGATGTCCGTGTGATAGAAGGCCGGCTCGAATGGCTTGTACTCGATGAGCATCGTCATCGAGGTGGGCATCGCTGCGTAGACCTTCTTGAGGGCTTCGGTGAAGCGGTGCTTGCGGGCCCGAATGCTGTCCTGACCGGGGTAGTTCGTGCCGTCGGCGAACCAGAGCGAGAGGTACTTGCTCTGCATCGTCTTGCCCAGCTCGACGCAATCGAGACAGTGCTGCACGGCCTGCTTGCGGGAGGTCTCGTTCGGGTTGCCGAAGCTGCCGAACTTGTAGCATTGATCCTGAAAGACGTTCGGGTTGATCGCGCCGATTTCGATGCCGCACTTCTTCGCGTAGTCAATGACGGTGGCGTCGGGCCCGTTGGGGAAGTCCCACAGCACATGCGTGGCGACCGTCGGGCAGATGCCCGCGTACTTGTGTACCACGCCGGCGTCTTCGAGCTTCTCCTTCATCGTGCGGGCGCAGGCCGGCTGGTGGAACTTGCCAAACCGCGTTCCGGTGTCGGCATAGCCCCAGGAGGGGGTCTCGATCGCGAGGTTCTTCAGGGCGGTCACAATCGCATCGGCATTCGGCCTGGCGTCCAGCAGTTTCTTGGCGGCAGCGGCGTCTGTGTAGGGCATCAGCATACTCCATCGTTTGTGGGTGATTTCGAGCCAACTATGTTCGCCATCAACGGCCGGGCTGTCAAGAATGCCCGGTTCCTGGGGAATTCCGGGTTCTCGGGCTGCGCCCGGAGGGCCTGTTTGCGAGTTGACACCATGCCGGTCGGCCCTACCATGGCCCGCGTCGCTTGCAGAACGCTGAAACACCCGGATCGAACATGAAACCGAGGAATGGATCATGAAGGCTTCTCCCGTCGCATTGGGATTGGACTACGGCACGGAATCCGTGCGGGCGATCTTCGTCGAGACCCAGACCGGCCGCACGCTCGGCGAAGCGGTGGTGCCATACCGGCACGGCGTGATTACCGACGCGCTGCCCGGCACGAACGTGAAACTCGGGCACGATTGGGCACTGCAGGACTCCAACGACTACGTGAAGGATATGACCCGGGCGGTCAAAACGGCGATGAAGGCCGGGCGCATCGCGGGCGAGCGGGTCTGTGGGATCGGCATCAGCTTCACGGCGTGCACGATGCTGCCGGCGAAGGCCGACGGTACGCCGCTGGCCTGGCAGAAGGACTTCGCGCGGCACCCCAACGCCTGGTGCAAGCTGTGGAAGCATCATGCCGCGCAGCCGCAGGCGGACAAGATGAACGTCGTGGCCAACCGGCGCAGCGAGAAGTGGCTCGCACGCTACGGCGGGATCATATCGAGCGAGTGGTTCTTCCCGAAGGCGCTGCAGGCGATCGAGGAGGATCCGCGGGTCTGGAAAGCCGCCGACGTCTACATCGAGGCCGGCGAGTGGCTCGCGTGGCAACTGACCGGCCGGCTCGCGCGGAGCACCTGCCACGGCGGCTACAAGCAGTGCTGGCATAAGCGCGAGGGCTATCCCTCGGCGGCGTATCTGCGGGCGGTGCATCCGGAACTACCGAAGCTCGTGACCGAGAAGCTCGCCGCCGGACCGCGGCTCGCGCCGGGGGAGCCGGTCGGCGGGCTGACCGCGGCGTGGGCCAAGCGACTCGGGCTGCCGGCGGGCATTGCCGTTTCGTCGTCGATCATCGACGCGCACAGCGGCGTGCCCGGCGCGGGTGTGGCCAGCGACGGCGTGATGGCGATCGTCATGGGCACCAGCTCGTGCCACATGCTGATGGACAAGAAGGAGAAGCTCGCCAAGGGCATCAGCGGCGTGGTCGGCGACGGCATTCTGCCAGGCTTCTACGGCTATGAGGCCGGACAGGTCGCCGTTGGCGATATCTTCGCGTGGTACGTCAATCAGTGTGCGCCGGCATCGGTGGCCGCCGAGGCGAAACGTCGCGGCAAGAGCGTGCACGAGCTGCTCACCGAGCAGGCGGCGAAGCTCCGCCCCGGCGAGAACCGGCTGCTGGCGCTGGACTGGTGGAACGGCAACCGCACGCCGTTCGTCGATGCGAATCTTTCGGGGCTGATGGTTGGCCTCAACCTCGGCACGACGCCGGCGCAGATCTACCGGGCGCTGCTCGAAGCGACGGCGTTCGGTACGCTGCGGGTGATCGAGGCGTTCGAGGCCGCCCGCGTGCAGACGAAGTCGATCGTCGCCTGCGGCGGCATCGCGCAGAAGAACCCGCTGATCGTGCAGATCTACGCCGACGTGACCGGCCGGCCGATTGATGTGGCGTCGAGCCCGAACGCCTCGTCGCTCGGCGCGGCGATCCTCGGTGCCGTCGCCGCGGGCAAAGCCGCCGGCGGCTACGACTCCGCGGCCCAGGCGGCCAGGAAGATGGTCGCCAAACCGAAGGCTCGCTACCGTCCGAACGCCGCCGCGCACAAGGTCTACAAGGCCATGTACGCCGACTACCGCCGCCTGAGCGAGCACTTCGGTCGCTACAAGGACCCGGTCATGCGGAACCTGCGCAGCCTGGCGTAGGTGGGGTCTGGCTCCTTTTTGCCGGAACGGCCGTCGATCGAGGACCACAAACTTCGGATGGCGATGGATGCTGCCGGACCAGCGGTGGTTGTATGCAAAAAGGTGCCTGACCCCCTCGCTTGGGCAAGGCGGAAGGGGCACCGAGCCGACGGTGTATGACGATGCGATCTTTAAACGAATCCGAGAGTCTGCGACCGATGAATCGGGTTGACCCTGCGTTCCTGCAGCAGCGGCGCGACACGATCCGCGAGGGCGTTGACAAAGCCATCTGCCGCGAGGTCCGCCGACTCCACGAACAGGGCCTGCCGGTGTACGTAGCCGAAAACGGCAAAGTCGTCGTCCGCCCCGCGCCGCCGTCCGGCCAGCAAGCCAACCAGTAGCTCGCGACGTCCCAACGCGGAACGCCACAGGAAAACGGCCACCGTTCATCCTCGCGCGCGTCACCGGTGCGCATCCGCCGCCGCTGTGTGCCACTGCTCTTAAGCTTGCTGTTACCCGCATCTATCGCATCTGTGTGACGGTCGCACAACGGCGATACTTGCCCCCTTCAGGGGGTATCCCCGGCGAAGCCGGGTCCATAGGCCAGCCCTTT
>JAFGKA010000053.1 GCA_016928855.1 Phycisphaerae bacterium | reverse complement strand
CCGCTCAGCCGCCGCGCAGTCATTGTAAATCCCCTTCGAGCAAGAGCTTGGTGCTCATGGTGTGCCATTCTACGATCAAGGCCGCAAGCCGGCAAGTTGAAATCGGGGGCGGTTTTTTGAACCGGGCTGCGGCCGCCGGTAATGCCGCGTCTGTGCGCGTCGGGGCTGCTCGGCGACGCCGATCGGCATTCCCGCCTTCGTACGTATCGGAATCGACGCCGATCGGCCGCAGCCCTCCGGAGGCCGCTACTGCCGATCGATCCATTCGAACAGAAGCCGGTGCTGCTCGCGTAGCGTGCCCTCAAAGTAATCGGGCCAACGGGTGATCCATTCGCTGTGGATGAAGCGGACGTGGCCGTCACGATACGAGACGTTCACACCGTGCCGGTGCGCGAGTCGGAAGACGCTCGAATCCCACCAGCCGCCACCCCCATCAACGAACAGCGGGTCACTGAGAATAAATCGGCGGGGCGGGATGCGACCCCAGTTGGTGTAGCTCAGGCCGGGGCGACGGCCGAAACTCGAACGCGTGGAGTAGGTTCTCGGAAACCCCAGATCGGACCGGATCGAGCGCTCGGCACTGGGCGGCCACGGCGACGCACTGGTATTGAACCGGTGCTCCGGATCGCGCTGACTCGGGCAATAGCAGGCCTGGATGTCCCCCAGTGCGCGGAAACGATAGAGTTCGCCGAGATTCACCCATTCGCCGAACCAGACGGGCCATGCCCCCAGCGAGTGTTGCGAGTGGAAGATGTCCATGTTGCGCGCATAGCCGGGCTCAAAACCATCTTCCCGAAGGTCGTCCGGGAGGCCATTTCGGTCTTCGTCATCGAATTGCAGGGCGTTGAGGCGGGGTTGTCTCTTGTAATCGATCGTGTAGAGCTCCAGGCCGACGGCCAGCCCATGCAGATGGGCACCGCACACGGCGCGGCGGGCCGATTCGCGCGCGGCCTGCAGGGAAGGCAGCAGGGTCGCCAGCAGCAGGGCCACAATGGCGACGACCACGAGCAACTCGATCAACGTGAAGGCCAACGCTCTAGTGCCGTTTTCGGTTGGAGGGTTTCGTTGATCCGGTGGGTGCCACTGGCGGCTTGCCCGCCAGTGTTCCGACGACCGCCGTACCCGGCCGCGACGCAACGAAACTGACCCGCCGAAAACGGAACTGGCCCTGGTGGCGCAGAGGCTCAGCGGCCGTGGCTGTCGGTATCGGGATGTGTGGCTGCCGCACGACATGCGACGTCCCTGGTTCGTGCCCGACGGTCGATGTGCGTACCTGCCTGAAGTGTATGACGGCCGGCAGGCCGTGTCCACTTGCCGGGCCACTGCTGGAGATGGCTTTGCTGCGCCGTCAGAGGCGCTGCGTTTGCCCGATGAGGTGCTCGAAGACCCGCTTCCATTGCTCGGACACTTCGTCGAATTCGTATCGCAGAATATCAGCGACCGAGACCTGGTCGTCGGCCTCGAGCGCGGCCTTAAGGTCTCGGAGTTTCTCCGCCAGCAGCATCAGCCACGTGACCACGTTGAGCCCATCGGCTTGGGCCTCGTTGAGGTCAATATTCATGAGCTGGCTGCTCTTGATTACCGCCTCGTGCACTTGGCCCCACGCCTGGAAGCACTGGCTCAGGGCCTCCATGGCTGCCCCCATTTGGCCCTCATTCAGCAGGTCCGCGGCCTTGTTCCGGACCTCGTTCGTGCCGGCGAGCATGGCCGCCGCTTCCGTGAGGGCGCCGCGCACCAGTTCCTGCGTCCCGGTCGACTGGAATTCAACGCTGCCGTACATGCCGGCCTGGCGGGCCAGCGTGGCCTCCAGCTCGGCCGGTATCACCTCACGGCCGTCGCAACGAATTGTCGTCAGCAGCCGGCCCTGGCCGGTGAGCTGATCGCGCAATTCTTCCGCAACTTCTTGCAGCGTCTGAGTTTCCGCGTCGTCCACCGTGACCGGCTGATCGTCGAGATACAGTTCCACCGTGCTTCTCCTGCATGAGGCCGTCCAAGCCCGGGCGCACTCAATCCCAGCGCCATCGACCGATCCGGCGACCCATCTTGAGACTGAATGCACGTATTTGGCCTCTGCCGCCGTGCCGGGTACGCTGTTTTGGGGCTCAGGAGGGCTTGACCGATGGGTTTTTCAGGTTCTTTGAGTCGGCGGGAGGTGCTCCGGGCGGCGGGGGCTGCCGGGGCGGCGATGTGCTGGCCTGGCGCTGGGTCGGCGGCGACGTCGCGGCCGGCCGTGCCCCAGCCCATTCGGGGCAGTTGGATCAGCATCCTCTGGGATGATCGGCGCCATCTCTTCTGGAACGAACAGTGCCGCGACTACTCGGCCGAGCAATGGGCCGCGGCGGTCCGGGACGTGGCCGAAGTGGGGATGGAGTACCTCGTGCTGCTGGCCGTGGCCAAGGGTGGCGAGGCGTTCTATGACACGCCCCTGCTGCCGAAGGCCAAGCTCGCGTGCGCGGATCCGATCGAGGCGATGCTCGCCGAGGCCGATGCGTGCGGCGTGAAGTTCTTTATGAGCAGCGACTGGTACGCCGGATGGGATGAAGCGGCGGTGGCCGATCCGGAGCGGATGAAGGTCCGTGTGCGGATGATGGGCGAGCTGGCTGCGAAGTACTCGCACCACACGAGCTTCCATGGCTGGTACTGGCCGAACGAGGCGTATCTGACGCCGTACTTCACCGAGCCGTTCGTCAAGCACATCAACGCCTGCAGCGCCGAAGCCCACAAGCTCACGCCGAAAGCCAGGACGCTGACCGCGCCCTACGGCACGCACAAGGCGGTCTGCGACGATCGGTTCATCCGGCAGCTCGACGGCCTCGACGTGGACATCATCGCGTATCAGGACGAGGTCGGCTGTCTTCGTGCCACGCCCGACGAGATCGCCCGCTGTTACGAGCGACTGCGTCAGGCGCATGACAAGGTGCCGCAGCGCGCGCTCTGGGCGGATGTGGAGGTCTTCGCGTGGGAGGGCCCGCCGAACAAGCAGAGCAGTCCGCTGATCCCCGCGCCGTTCGATCGCGTTGAACGACAGCTCGAAGCCGCTTCGCCATTCGTCGATCGCATTCTGATCTATCAGTATCAGGGATTGCTCTCGAAGCCCGGCAGCGCAGCGCCCGCGGGCCCGCCGCAAGCGGAGAAGCTCTACCGCGACTACGTTGCGTGGCTCGCAGTGAATCATCCGGGTATGCTTCGCCGCCGCGCGTGAACAGGATTATGCGCGCGTTCGGGATGGGTGACGTTCGGTTAGCGTCACTCTGTGAAACGGGCACCGGCGGCGCGCGGCGCGATATGGCTGTCGAGTATCTCGATCATATATGCCGTAAAAAAGACACTGATCACAGAGCAGTGGCACACGGTTGCCTGTCCCGACCGGTGGTCTGTCAAGCATCATCAGTGGCGTCTTTCCGCTTCCTGGCGTGGCGGAAGCGGATCCGCGTTACGGGCTCCACTTCAGCGGCGGTTCGGTGCTGATCGTTTCAGGCGGCGTGGGCCGGCGACTGCCCGGTGTCAATACGACGGCCAGATCCAGCACGCCTGAGTCTGGGGCAACGGCGCAAAACCCGGCCATCACGGTGCCGGCGTTGGGTGAATCCCATTCATTCTTCGGCTTGGCCGTGTCGAACAGAGCCCACGCCGATTTCGCCGGCAGCAGAATGCGCATCGTGAGCGAAGCGTCCCCCTGCCGCAGCACCAGCGATTGTTGGCCCGCCTTGGACGGAGTGCCGGGCGTGACCATGCCCCAACGCACTGAAGCTCCCGGCTTCAGGCCGGTCAAACGGTCGCGCACCAGCACTTCGCCGCTGGGCAGCAACGCCACGCCGCGGTGGACTTCGTTGGCCTGTCCGGCATAGACCGGGCTGAGATCGACGACCGAGTGAGGAAAGCGGGCGTCGTCCGAAAACCGCACGATCTTCGCATTGCCGGCGACGACCTGGGGCGCATCGTCGATCACCAGCGTGTTGTGGCTATGGTTGTTCTGCCGGAACACGCGCCAGCGGTCCGAATTCTGCGCCATGTTCCAGAAGTTCATGCCACGCGATTCGATGCGATGATAGCCCTCGGCGCCCAGATCCACGGCCCATCGCACGCCATCGGCGTCTAACACGAACGAGCCGGTGTCCATGTGTCCGTGCGGCCCGGAGGGCGAACCGGCCTTGATCCCTACGAAGACGGCCTGCGGATCTTCCCAACTGCTGCGATGCAACGCGATCGGCACCTTGCATTCGCTGGTCCAATGCAACGGCATCGCCGGCGTAGCGATCTTCGATGAATCCCGCATCCACAACAGCAGCAGGGGCAGGAAACGGTTGGACGACGAGTTGGGATCCGGGCGTGCCGCTAACACGCGCTGCCGGGGCCCCTGGTCGCCCAGCAGCCAGTCCGGCCGCTCGTACCGAGCCGCGAACCAGTGCACCGCCGGCATGCAACCGCGGGCGGAATGGCCGTCGGCATAGTTGAAGTACAGGCCGGACGGTCCGGTGGCCAGCGCCGGATACTGCCCTGTTTGGTCGAAGCCGGGTGCTCGGTCGAGGCCGAAGCTGCTGCCCAGGGCTGATTCCAGCATGGCGATCAGCAGCACGTTGTACGTCGTGCCATAGGACCAGTAGCCCGGTCCTTCGGGATAGCTGCCCTTCGGGGCGTACATGGCCATCGAGACCGTGACGTTCTCCAGGGCGCGCCCAACCGTGCGGACCGCCGCATCGGTATCGTCTTCGGCCACAGCCAACGCACCGGCGACCATACCGGCGTGGCAGACCTGGCCCCAGTTGTTGCGCGCCCGCGTCCAACCGTGGTGTCGGGTATCGAGCGGCACGCGGACACCCTTATCGAGGATCGCCTGCCGCACCGTCTCGCGCGTCGAAGCGTCCAACTGTTCGTAGAGCCAGTCGTACCCGATCGCCATCGCGAAGGTCATCTCGGCCACATCCAGAAAATGGCTTGGGTTCCAATCCGAAAAAGCGGCGATCGCCCGCATCTCCTGCGCGGCTCGATTGGCGTACGCCTCGCGCCCGGACAGATGATAGGCCATTCCCAAGGTCACCAGCCGCTGCACCGCACGGCGCGACTGGCCCAGCAGTCGACGCCCCTCTTGAATTCGCTCGATGGGCTTGGCCGTCAAAATGGCATCTGCATCGCGCAACACCGCGCGGGCCACCTCGCCGGCCGCCGGATCGCTGGCCACCCGCTCGCGGAGCACTCGGATGTCCGCCGGCCCCAGCAACAGGCGAGGCCGCGTCCGTTCCGCTTTGGCGATCATTTCGCGCAACGCCGCTTCACTGACTTTCGGGGGATACGCCACGTCATTTGCGATGGATTGTCGCGAGTGGGCCAACGCAACAGCGAGCAATGCAGCCAGTGTCAGGCCGATTCGGGAAAGGGCACGACGGCAAGGATTCAACATCGGAGGAACTCCTCTCGCGGCGTGGGTCCGCACTCACCGTTCTGAAGAACACTCCGTACGCGGCGCGATCCACCGGGCGGAGTGTAACCTCGGGGAGAAGAAGAGGACGAAGAAAGGCACTCACTGCTTGTTTCCGCTCGCTTCGGCCTCTTGCCGGGGACGACCCGAACGCTACCACCTCAGCGGCAAGCCGTCAAGCATAATCCGAATTGCGGGTCGGGTCAGCAGATCGCACAATCGGCTCTGTCGCCACTGCGTGAGACGGCGCCGGAGGCGTACGGTGCGGCGCGATACGTCCGTTGAACACGTCAGGAACGTATGACTTCGAAAAGACACTGCTCATAGAGCTTGCTGTTACCCACATCTTACGGTGCATGCCCAACACGCAGCGACTGCCGTCGTTGGGCCGGTGTCCGAGACCTCTTCAATCGCCGTAGGGCTAACGCAACGCCGTTCGCAGGTCGCTTCGCCGTTCGCAGGCCGCTTCAGCGGCCTTTCCGGCCGAAGGCCGGTTATTAGGCCGGCCCTTGTAGGGCCGGTGTAGCGGGCGGCCCACCCCAACCGCCTGTTCTTCTGCGTAGCCCGTTTCAACGGGCTTCTGATTCGTGTGTGTCTTATGTATGTCTGCATACGAAAGCCCGCTGAAACGGGCTACGCCTTACGAGAGAAGAAGAGGTGGACGCACGTCGCCCCCGAAACCAGCCCTACAAGGGCTGGCCTATGGACCCGGCTTCGCCGGGAACGCCCCCTTGAAGGGGGCCAGAAGCATGCCGGCGCCTTGCGCCCGGCAGCCGCTGATCGGATAGGACAAATGTGGGTAACAGCAAGTTCACAGAGCAGTGGCACACGGTGTGGTTCGTTGGCTCTGTGCACGGTCGTCGTGTTCCCCGGCTTGGTTTTGCAATCCCGGCCGGCGGGACGCCGGCCGCTACAGCGCGCTTCGTGCCTCTGGCCCCATTCGCGGTTCGTTCTGCCTCTGGCTTTCTTTCCGTCACGCGGGTTCATCGAACAGGTTCGGCTCGTCCGGTGGTGGCACGACTCGCGGCGGTGGAGTGGGCAGGTGCAGATGCTCGCACGCCGGCGCGGTGGCCATACGGCCCTGGCGCGTACGGGTGACGAAGCCGATCTGCAGCAGGTACGGTTCGACCACGTCTTCGAGCGTATCGCGCTCCTGGCCAAGTGTGGCAGCGAGCGCTTCCACGCCGGCCGGCCCGCCGCCGTAGGTGGTGATCAGTGCACGCAGGTACGAGCGATCCAGTTCGTCGAGGCCGAGCGCGTCGATCTGGAGGATGCCGAGCGCCTGCTCGACGACCTCGGTCGTCAGATGGCCATCCGCGCGGACCTGGGCATAGTCGCGCGTGCGCCGCAGGAGCCGGTTTGCCACGCGCGGCGTGCCGCGCGAGCGCCGGGCCAGCGCGTGCAGTGCACCGTCTTCGGCCGGGACGCTGAGCTTGCCCGCCGAACGGCGCAGCATCGTCATGAGATCCTCGACGTTGTAGAAGTCGAAATGGAATTGCAGGCCGAAGCGGTCGCGCATCGCGGCGGTCAGCAGCCCCGCGCGGGTCGTCGCGCCGATCAGCGTGAACTGCTTCAGCGGCAGGTTCACCGTCCGGCCGCTCATGCCACTCTCGATCGCGAAGTCGATGCGGAAGTCCTCCATCGCCGGGTAGAGGAATTCCTCGATCGAGTGCGAGAGCCGGTGGATCTCGTCGATGAAGAGCACATCGCCGCGTTCCATGTTGGTCAGCCACGGCATCAGATCGCCAGGCTTGGTCAGCGCCGGACCGCTGGTGATCTTGATCGATGTGTCCATCTCGTGCGCGACGACGTGGGCCAGCGTGGTCTTGCCCAGGCCGGGCGGGCCGTCGAGCAGGATGTGTTCGAGCGGTTCGCCGCGCTGCCGGGCAGCGGCCATGGCGATTTTGAGCTGCTCGATGACCTGTCGCTGGCCGACGCACTCATCGAGCCGGGTCGGCCGCAGCGACTGAATGAGCTGTTCCTCGTTGGGGCCGCGTGATTCCTGCGAGATGATCCGGTCTCGTGCCATGCTAGCCTTCCGCTCCCGTCTTCACGCGATAGGCAGCCATTAACCAGGCGTCGGCCGCCTTGGCTTCGGGCTGAAGCTGGGCGGCGCGTTCGATCCATCGTTCCGCTTCGATGCGCCGCTCGCCCAGGGCCACAAGCACTTCGAGTGCATCCCGCTGCTCGGGCGACCATTGGTGAGCCGGCGTGGCCTCGGTCGGCGCGGTGCCCAGCGCGAAGTCGGTAACCTTGCCGCGAAGCTCGGCAACAATCTGCTCGGCGGCTCGGCGGCCGATGCCCGGCAGTTGGGCGAGCGCCGGCGTGCTGCCGGCCTCGATATCGGCCGCCACCTTCGCAACGGGCCGGGCGAGCGCCTTGAGCGCCTTGCGAACGCCGATGCCCTTGACCTTGATGAATCGCCCGAAGAACGCCCGGTCTTCGGCATGGAGAAAGCCGACAATGCGCGGGATCAGGTTCCCGCCGGCCGCGCTCCCCTCGTAATACTCCATCGTGTGCAGCGTGACGTTCTGGCCGAGGCACGCCGTCAGCTCGCCGACGGCATAGCCGGGCACGAGGATCTCGTAGCCGATGCCATCACGGTCAAGGACGATCGACTCCTCGCGCACGTCCGTTACTCTGCCGGTCAGTCGTACGATCACGGGTCACTTCCTTGCCGAGGTCCGCAAGCGGGCCGACGGTGCGTGCATCTTCTCCCGTTTGTGCAGTGCGCACAAGGCGATGGCTAACGCGTCGGCGACATCCGGCGGCTCGGGGCACGTGGCCAGGCCGAGCGTGCGAGCGATCAGCTTCTGGACCTGCTGCTTGCTGGCATGGCCCGAGCCGGTCAGGTGGCGTTTGACCATGGTCGCCGGCAGGTCGATGACCGGCAGGGCATGCTTCGCGGCCGTCATGAGAATCACGCCGCGGGCGTGGCCCATCAGAATCGCGGTTCGCGGGTGCTTGTAGTGGGCGTAGATCTGTTCGACGGCGACGGCCTCGGGACGATGTTCGCTGAGCAGTTCATCGAGGCTCTCGCCGAGCGCCCGAAGCCGCTCGGGCAACGGTTCGTCGGTGCCGCCCGGTCGCAGGACACCGGCCTCGATCACGACCGGTTCGCCGCGCTTGAGTTCGAGGATGCCGTAGCCGGTGCAGCCAAGACCCGGGTCGATGCCGCAGATGCGGGTGAACGGATTAGTGAATACGTCGTTGGCCATGGTCGCATCCGTGCGAAAGGGCGTCTCAGCGTATGCCTTGGTTGGCGACTCTCGTCAATCCATCGGGTGCCACCAAGGTCAGGCACACGGGCAAACCCTGCGGGCCTGCCCATGCCACCCAAGCAGTCTCCCGACGTACGTCGGGACCGATGCCACTCGGGCGGATCGGCGATAGTCACCATCGGCAGCAGCGCCGCGTGCCACTGACGGCTTACAGGGTGGCATGGGCAGGCCCGGAGGCCGCAGGCCGAAGGGTTTGCCCGTGTGCCCGGGTCGCCGCTCGACCGCGGCACTATCCTCGGCGCCAGCGGGTGCCGTCGGGGCCGTCTTCGAGCTGGATCCCGGCGGCCTTGAGCTGGTCGCGGATTCGGTCGGCGCGTTCGAAGTCCTTGGCCTTCTTCGCGTCGGTCCGCATACCGATGCAGAGCTGGACGACCGGGTCGAGCACATCCTTCGACGCGCCGGCGTCCTGGGCGTAGACCTCGGGCACGATGCCGAGCACATCGCCGCCAAGTTGACCGAACAGCTCAGCCACCGCCTGCCAGGCCCGCGGCGGGAGTTTCTGCGTCTGCCACGTATTGACGTCACGGACGAGTTCGAACAGGAGGCTCATCGCCGACGCGGTGTTGAAGTCGTCGTCCATCGCCGCTTCGAACCGCGTGCGCACGTCGGCCAGCCGGGCTGCCACGTCGCCGTCGGCCTTGGCTTCCGTCGCGTCGCGGGCCGCCTCGCGTGCCGCTGTCACCGCGGCCCGGAGCCGCTGGAAGCCGCTTTCGGCGGCGACGAGTGCGTCGTTCGAGAAGTCCTGTGGGCTACGGTAATGGCTCGTGAGTACGAACTGCCGCACGACCAGCGGGTCGAAGGCCTTCTCGATCCGCTTATGCGCGCCACTGAAAAGTTCCTTGAGTGTGATGAAGTTACCGAGGCTCTTGCCCATCTTCTGGCCATCGACGGTGACCATGTTGTGATGGATCCAGTATTTCACGAACGGCTTTCCGGTGGTGCACTCGGCCTGGGCGATCTCGCACTCGTGGTGGGGGAACTGGTTCTCGATGCCGCCGCCGTGAATGTCGAGCGACTCGCCGAGGTACTTCATGCTCATGACGGAGCATTCGAGGTGCCAGCCGGGATAGCCGCGGCCCCACGGGCTGTTCCACTGCATGACGTGGTCGGCCTCGGCCTTTTTCCACAGGGCGAAGTCGGCCGGATGGCGCTTCTCGG
>JAFGKA010000385.1 GCA_016928855.1 Phycisphaerae bacterium | reverse complement strand
GGCGGGGATCGCCGAGATCACGACGAGCGATCTGGAACAGCACTACCTCGCCCGCGGCCGCGTGCCGAACGTCGTGAATTCGATGATTGCGGCGAACCGCGCCGGGATTGACCTGACGTGGCGACACGCCTGTGCGATTGACCTGGCCGGCCGCGACATCCTCGACGCCGTGCACACGTCGGTGAATCCGAAGGTCATCGATTGTCCCAACCCGGCGGCCGGTAAGGTGACGATCGATGCGGTCGCCAAGGACGGCATCCAGGTCAAGGCGAAAGCCCGTGTGACGGTCCGGACGAATATTCGCCAGTTGATCGGCGGCGCGACGGAGGAAACGATCATCGCCCGTGTCGGCGAGGGCATCGTCACGAGCATCGGCTCGGCCGAGAACTACAAGGCCGTGCTCGAAAACCCCGACGTCATCTCGAAGAAGGTGCTCGAAAAAGGCCTCGACGCGGGAACGGCGTTCGAGATTCTCTCGATCGACATTGCCGACGTGGACGTCGGTGAGAACATCGGCGCCAAGCTGCAGGCCGATCAGGCCGAAGCCGACAAGCGCCGGTTCCAGGCCGAGGCCGAGAAGCGCGCCGCGATGGCCCGCGCCCGCGAGGCGGAAATGGCCGCGCTGGTCGAAGAGAACCGGGCCAAAGTGGTCGAAGCCGAAGCGCAGGTTCCGCTGGCCATCTCCGAAGCGTTTCGTCAGGGCAATCTCGGTGTGATGGACTACTATCGGCTTCGGAACATTCAGGCCGATACATCGATGCGGGATTCCATCGGCGGTAGCGATTCCGGCGGCGCGAAGGGTTGATGAACGAGGCTGGGCAGACACGGCTGGAGCGTGCAGATGATCGCCATTAGCCCGATGCTTGCGGCTAGCGACTTTGATCTGGTCTGGATCGTCATCGTGCTGGTGCTGACCGTCGGCGGCGCGATCGCGAACAAGATCAAGGAGAGGATGGGCACGCCCGACGAGGGCGAGCCGCCGCGCCGGCGCGTGCCCCCGCCGCAAGAGGGACGGCGTCCAGCCCCGCCGGTCCGTCGCCCGGCGCCGCCAACGATGCAGCGACCCGCCCCGCGCGTGCCCGGACGGCCAACGCCGCAGATACCCCAACGCCCGCCACGCATGACACAGACGCGCCCGGCCGCACCGCGTCCGCAGCCGCCGAGTGTCCCACGACCCGTGCAGGTGCAACGAGCCCAGCCGGTTCAGCCGGTGGCGCGACCGCCCGAGCCGGCAACGCAGGCCGTGCTTACGGTAGGCCAGCTCATCGAGGAGCACGCCGAACCCGTAAAGGCCCGCCACGGCCGCACGCGTCTCGCCGCCCGGCAACGGCCGGTGAAACGTCTGCGGCGCAAGAGGACCCGGTCCATCCAGCTCTCGCCAGCCAAGCTTCGCAACGCGATCCTCCTGAAAGAAGTCCTCGGCCCGCCGGTCGCGCTGCGCCAAGGCAACGACGACCGCCTGTTCTGAGTCCGGGCGCGGGGTGCCAGAATTAAGCGCAAGGCAGGCATGACGGCTTCACTCCACGAATTGCGGGACAGGGCCGCAGACGCATCAGTGCGCCAATCGCCAAGGACGCCAAGAAGAACAACCAACACGAACAAATCAGAAACAGAACGGATGGGGCGGTGGCGCGGTTTCGCGGACGAGGAAGACACGGGCAAACCCTTTCCCGACGTACGTCGGGACCCATGCCACCCGCGGTGTGGTGGTTTGATGTAGTGGCCGGCGTCCGCGCCGGTCGTCTTCGTGGGGCGCTACGGTTGCCAATCAAAGCCCGGCCGGCGAGACGCCGGCCGCTACATTGTTTGTCGGGGTGTGTGAACATTTCGCGCGGCTCGATCGTCGGGGCTGCTGACCTGACCTACGGCTTACCCCGCCTCGCGGGATGGGCCAGCCGGGGCCCTCTTCGGATGTATCGCAACCCAGGCCGGGCGGACTCGGGCCGGTGGCCATCGGCGGGCGGCGCCATAGAATGGCAAGATGACCCTTGGGAATGGAATGCCGATGGACTCCGCATTTCTGCAAGCACTCGAACAACGCGTCCTGTTCTTCGACGGCGCGATGGGCACGAGTGTCCATCAGTACGACCTGTCGCTGTCGGACTATGACGGGCTGGAGAACTGCACCGAGATCCTCGTTCTGACGCGGCCGGACGTGATCGGTGAGATTCACCGCGCGTTCCTGGCCGTCGGCTGCGACGCGGTCGAGACCGACACGTTCGGCGCCAACAAGGTTGTGCTGGCCGAGTTCGGCATCGCCGACCGGACGTACGAACTCAACCGCCGCGCCGCGGAGCTGGCCCGGGAAGCCGCCGCCGCATTCCGCACGCCCGAGCGGCCCCGCTTCATCGTCGGGTCGATGGGCCCGGGCACGAAGCTGCCGACGCTGCGCCACACGAGCTGGGCCGTGCTCGAAGACAGCTATGCCGAGCAGACGCGCGGGCTGCTCGACGGCGGCGTGGATGTGCTGCTGCTCGAGACCTGTCAGGACATCCTGCAGACCAAGGCCGCGATCGCGGGCATCGAAATCGCGATGGCCGAGAAGGGCCGCCGCGTGCCGATCATGGTGCAGGTGACGATGGAGACGACCGGCACGATGCTCGTCGGCACCGACATCGCCGCGGCGACGGTCGCGATCGAAGCGTATCCGCAGGTCGTCGCGCTCGGGCTCAACTGCGCGACCGGGCCGCAGGAGATGAGCGAGCACATCCGCTACCTGAGCGCGAACTGGCCGCGAAAGATCAGCGTGCTGCCGAACGCCGGGCTGCCGCAACTCGTGGACGGCCGGCCGCACTACCCACTGACGCCCGACGAGCTGGCCCGCTGGCTCAGCGAGTTCGTCGAGACCGACGGCGTCGACATCGTCGGCGGCTGCTGCGGCACGACGCCCGAACACCTCGCGGCGGTCATCGAGGCGATCGGCACGCGCCCGCCGAAACCGCGCTGCGTCAGCCTGCCGCCGAGCGTATCGAGCGTGTACCAGGCGTGTACGATCCGCCAGGAGAACAGCTTTCTCATCGTCGGCGAACGCACGAACGCGAACGGTTCGCGCAAGTTCCGCCAGTTGCTCGAAGCCGAGGACTATGACGGCATGGTTCGCGTCGCCCGCGAGCAGGTTCGCGGCGGCAGCCACGTGATCGATGTCTGCGGCGCGTTCGTCGGCCGCGACGAGGCGGCGGACATGCGCGAGATCATCGGCCGCTTCGCCACCGAGGTGCCCGTACCGCTGATGATCGACTCGACCGAGGCGCCGGTGATCGAGGAGTCGCTTCGGCTTGCCGGCGGCAAGTGCATCGTCAACAGCGTCAACCTCGAGGACGGCGAGAAGCGGTGCGCGGCGGTCTTACCGCTATGCCGACAATATGGCGCCGCCGTCGTCGCGTTGACGATCGACGAGGAGGGCATGGCCCGCACCGCCGACCGGAAGGTCGCGGTCGCGAAGCGCATTTTCGAGCTGGCCACGCGGAAGTACGGCATGCGCGCCGGCGATCTGATCTTCGACCCGCTGACGTTCACGATCTGTACGGGCAATACCGACGATCGGCGGCTGGCGCTCGAGACGCTCGACGCCATCGCGCGGATCAAGGCCGAGCTGCCCGAATGCCACACGTTGCTGGGCGTCTCGAACGTCAGCTTCGGCATCGCGCCGGCCGCGCGCCACGTGCTTAACAGCGTGTTCCTGCACTATGCGTGCGAGCGCGGACTCGACGCGGCGATCGTCCATGCGTCCGGCATCGAGCCGCTGTACAAGATCGACGAGGCGCAGCGCGAGACCGCCCGTCGGCTGATCTTCGACGAGCGCGAGGCGGGCGACCCGCTGGGCCAGTTGCTCGGCCTGTTCTCCGACGCCAAGCCACGCGCCGCGCGCGCGCCGACCGCCTCGCTGCCAATCGAGCAGCGGCTCAAGCAGCGGATCATCGACGGCGACCGCACGGACCTGGCCGCTGACCTTGACGAGGCGATGGCGCAATACGCGCCGCTCGATATCATCAACCGGTTCCTGCTCGACGGCATGAAGGTCGTCGGCGAGCTGTTCGGTTCGGGCCAGATGCAGTTGCCGTTCGTGCTGCAATCCGCCGAGACGATGAAGGCCGCGGTCGCTCATCTCGAACCGCACATGGAGAAGACTGCCAGCGATTCCAAGGGCCGGATCGTCCTGGCGACGGTCAAGGGCGACGTACACGACATCGGCAAGAACCTCGTCGATATCCTGCTGACGAACAACGGGTATACAGTCTACAACCTCGGCATCCGGCAGCCGATCAACGCCATCATCGACGCCTGGCAGGAACACGGCGCCGACGCGATCGGCCTGTCGGGCCTGCTGGTCAAGAGCACGCTGGTCATGCGCGACGATCTGGAGGTGCTCAACGAGCGCGGCCTCACGCCGCCGGTGATTCTGGGCGGCGCCGCATTGACGCGCGACTACGTCGAGCGCGACCTGCGCAGCATCTACCGCGGCTCGCTGATGTACGCGAAGGATGCGTTCGACGGCCTGCACTGGATGGCCGCCATCGCCGCCGGCGAGATGCCGGCCGCCGGTGAGACGCCGACTGCGCCGCCTAAGCCCGTGGGAGCGGCCGCCGCGCCGGCCGGCGCCATCCCGGCGCGCTCGGCCATCGCCACGGACGGGCCGATCCCGACGCCGCCGTTCTGGGGCAGCCGCGTGATCGAGCAGATCCCGCTCCGCGCCGCCTTGGCCTACATCAACGAGGTGATGCTCTTCCAGGTTCAATGGCAGTTCAAGAAGAAGGGCCGGCCCGCCGACGAGTTCGCGAAGTACATCGACGCCGAGGTCCGGCCGATCTACCGCGACCTGGTCGCGCGTTGCGAGCGGGAGCAGATCCTCCAGCCGCGGGCCATTTACGGCTACTGGCCCTGCCATGCTGAGGGCGACGCCCTGGTGGTCTTCGACCCGGAGGAACCCGACCGTGAGATCACCCGTTTCGTCTTCCCCCGTCAGAAAAAGAAGCCGTTCTGGTGCCTGGCTGACTTCTTCCGGCCGGCCGAATCGGGCGAGAAGGACGTCGTGGCCTTCTCGATCGTGACCGCCGGCTCGCGGGCCAGCGAGATCGCCCGGCAGTGGTTCGAGCAGGACCGTTACCGCGACTACCTCTACCTGCACGGGCTCGGCGTCGAGACGGCCGAGGCCCTGGCCGAGTACATCCACAAGCAGGTGCGGATCGAGCTGGGGATCGCCGGCCGGGACGCCCGCGACCGCCGGGAACTCTTCAAACAGGGCTACCAGGGCAGCCGCTACAGCTTCGGCTACCCGGCCTGCCCCCGCCTGGAGGACCAGGTGCAGCTCTTCGAGCTGCTCGAGCCCGAGCGGATCGGCGTCCGGCTGACCGAGGAGTTCCAGATCGACCCCGAACAGTCCACCAGCGCCCTGATTTGCCACCACGTCGAAGCGCGGTACTTTAGGGCGTAGTATGGCCAAGCGTCCCTCGAAGAAACCGGTCGAGATCGATGCCTTTGACCTGGCCCCCGGCCGCGTGATCGCCGGCAAGTACGTCGTCGAGAGCCAGATCGGCGTCGGCTACGAGGGCGAGGTCTACAAGGTGATCGAGCGCAGCACGGGCATCCCGCGCGCGGCGAAGATTTTCTTCCCGCAGCGCAACGTCCAGGACCGCGCGATCCGGTACTACGCCAAGAAGCTCGACCGGCTGCGCGCCTGTCCGATCCTGATCCAGTATCACCATTCCGAAACGTTCACGTTCCACCGTGCGCCCCTGACATGCCTGATCAGCGAGTTCGTCGAAGGCGAGCTGCTCAGCCGCTTCATCACGCGGCAGCGCGGCAAGCGGTTCCAGCCGTTCGAGGCGCTGCACCTGTTGCACACGCTGGCGAGTGGCGTCGAGCGGATCCACGCGCAGCACGATTATCACGGCGATCTGCACACGGACAACGTGCTCATTTCACGACGCGGCATCGAGTTCGACGTCAAGCTCGTCGACTTCTATCACCACGGCCCGCCGAGCCGGGCGTTGATCCGGGAAGACGTGCTCGGCCTGATTGAGATTCTCTTTGAAGCGATCGGCGGTCGGCGATATTACGCATCACAGCCGCCGGAGATCAAGGCGATCGTTCGCGGCCTGCGCCGTGACCTGATCGCACG
>JAFGKA010000384.1 GCA_016928855.1 Phycisphaerae bacterium | reverse complement strand
GCTGACGATGACAACCAATGGCACCATCACCCATGCCCAGGCCTGGTCCATCATGACGCTGCCCGACCTGAGCCTGGCGATCAGCTTCGATGGATTGCCGGCCGTCCACGATCGACACCGGTGCTTCCGCAACGGCCGCGGTACCGCCGGCGTCGTGGAAGGAACGATTCGCCGCCTCGTCGGCGCGGGCAAGCCGTTCCGTGTGGCCATGGTCGTGCGGCCGGACACGCTCGAACACCTGCCTGAGAGCCTGTTGTACCTTCGCCGCCTCGGCGTGCGACGGATCGAGCCGTCGTTGGATGTCTGGGCTACCTGGACCGAGGCCGACATCGACCGGCTCGAAGCGATCGTCGCCGAGTGTGCAACGCTCTGGCGGGACGGCCTGCCGCACTGGTCCATCGGGTGGTTCGACCAGAAGGCAGTCGAGCTGGCCAACCTGCCGCACAAGCGTCCGCTTCGCTGCGGCTTCGGCGACGGCGAGCTGACCGTCACGCCTGCCGGGCGGATGTACCCGTGCGAACGACTTGTTGGCGATGACGTCGTCGGCAACCCGATGGCCCTGCCGGGCAACGTCATGGACGGCGAGGATTTCATCAACATGCCCAAGAGCCCCGGGCGCACTGACGAAGCCTGCGGCGCGTGTGCCATGGTGGGCATGTGCAACACGTTCTGCCGGTGCAGCAACTACGTACGCACCGGTGACGTGCGAAAGCCCGACGCCCTGCTATGTCGATGGAACCAGGTGTGTCTGGCTGAGACTTCGCGTGTATTGCGAGAGGCGGCCCCCGCCGCGCCACGCAACCGCATGGAGAACAATCAACCTGCGTGCGCGCCAACATGACGACGTGCACCATCGGGCCGGCTCAACACGATGCCGACCCGAACGGAGGAAATAACCATGAAACCTTCACAAGCACACGATAACGACTGCCGGCCACAGCCGATGCGGACAGGACGATTCAAGCGACTGCTGCTCGGCACGACGGGGCTTGTCATCGCAACTACCGGATCGCAGTGCCAGCTGGTCGATCAGGAACATTACGTAACGCTCGGTGACATACCTAGTGCGCACGCGATGTGGTGGGCGGATCAGGCCAACGGCTGGAGCGTTCCCTACGGAGACTGAGTGACCGCACCGGACGGAAGCGAATGAGAACAACACGGCCGCACCGAGGTGACCGGATTCCGGTCCAGCCCGGGAGGACGATCATGAAACCATCAGAACAACAGAATACGAACGACAAGATGCGACCGTGCCCAATGCGAGCGGGTCGGCTGAAACGTCTCCTGCTCAGCTCGGCAGGAATTGTCATCGCCGCGGCCGGAACAGACTGCCGCGTCGTCGATCAGCAGCAATGGACGACAGCCGGTTTCCCGCTCGATACGGAATTGACCTGGCAAGATTACACGTCCGCGGATTGGGATAGCTACATCAGTCCGTGACAATACGGGCCTTGGAGAACAATCATGAAACCGTCGCAACAACAGAACGTAAACGACCGCATGCTGCCGTACCCGATGCGAACGAACCGGCTGAAACGCTTGTTGCTCGGCACAACGGGAATCGTCATTGCCGCCGCCGGTACGGAGTGCCGCCTCATCGGTCTTGAAGAACAGCAGACGCTCGGCGTACCGGAGATGACAGAAACGCAGTGGAGCGACGATCTCCCGACCGACTGGGAAAGCTACATCAGCCAGTCATAGCCTAGGCCTGCCGAAGCCGTACGATTACATCAGGCCGCAAGCGGCTCCACGGACTAACGCGGAACGCTTGCGGCCTCTCCGCACGCCCCATATTCTCCTATCCGATCAGTGAGCTAGTGTTGCGCCCAGTAATCCACGACGAGTACCTTCTCGATATGGGGCCCGGCGATCTCGACGAAGGCCTGGTGAGCCGGGTGCGGGAGGTAGACATCGCGGCCGGCTTCGTCTTTGAATGTCACGAAGAAGCAATGCGTGAAGCCGTCGGCACGGTCCTCGACGCTGACGTCCCGGCCCCACTCGAAATACTGAATCGCTTCAATCGTGGCCGGCAGTTCCGAAAACGCAGCCTCGATCTCGCGCACCTGCTCCGGTGTCGTCCCCTCCTTGAACGCGACCAGCACCACATGCCGCAGGACCCGCGCCGGCTCGGCCGTTATGCACACGCCCGAACCCGCCTTGCCGTTCGCGCAGCCGCCCCATGCGCCCATCGCCACCAGAAGAATGCATCCCAGCCCATACCTTCTCATTACACGTCTCCTTGCGTGGATCCGGCACCGGCCTTCGCCGCGCCGATCCGGTCCCAGGTTTCGAATACCGCGCGCACGTTCTCCGGCCTGGCGCCGACGCCAGACTCACACTGGGCGATCACGCCGCCATGCCCGTCGTAGAGCGCATCCGCGACACGCCGCACCGCGCGGCGAATGTCGTCCGTCGAGCCGTAGGGCAATAGCTGCTGCCGGTCGATTTCACCCCAGAACGTGATCCGCCCGCCAAACCGCCGGCCAATCAATTCAATGTCCATGCAGAACAGTTGCGAGTTGATCGCGTCGACGCCAATCTCGATCAGATCCTCGTAAACCGCGTCGATGTACCCGTCCGAGTGCACGAAACAGGCCTTGCCACCAGCATGGATCCGGTCGACATACTCGCGGTAGCACGGTTTGAAGAGCGATCGCCACAGGTCTGGGCTCATCAGCAGCGACTGCTGCGAACCCCAGTCGTCCATCCACATGATGCCGTCCACGTCCGAGGCGGCCCAGCGGTCGATCATCGCGAGGTTCCACTCGTGCACGCGGTCCCGCAGCGTAAACAGCCCCGCCGGTTGCTCAATCAGGTCGACGTACAGGTTCTCCGTGCCGCGCAGGAACTGCATGCGCTCGAACAGCCGCAGGCACACGCCGCTGAGCATGAAGCGATCGCTCCGGGCACAGGCCCGATTGGCCTCATCCAGGCTGACGGCCAGCCACGCATCCGGCGGACACACCTTATCGAGATCGCTCGCATAGCTTTCAACGAGCGGGCGCTTCACCTCGCCGATCGCACCGGCCTGAATACTGACAAACTCGCAGCCCCATTCATCGACGCTCGTGCCGACGGCGTACGGATCGCCGCGCATGCACGGCAGCGGCGGATACATCACCTCGGCCGCCGTGATGTCATCGGGAAACGCCTGTCGGATGGCCTCCAACTCCGCTCGACAATGCTGCTCGGCCCAGGGCAGCAGCCACAGTTGGCGCGGCACGCGAGGCGTCGACTCGAAGCGCAGCGTCCGCCACACCAGTTCACGCGACGTCAGTTCCGTCATGGATTCCTCTGCCTTTCCAACCAACGCGGAAACCGTAGGACGGCATCGTGTGCGTGTCAACGACGGGAGTCACATTCAAAGCGGCGAGCGAGTTAGGTTTGGAGGGATAGTGAGCGCCGCGTCGCAGCAACACGGGCAAACCCTCCGGCGCCCTTCGGGCGAGAACAGTCGAGCAGGTGAGCAGTAGAGCAGTAGAAAGACATGCGAGGGGAGGCTGCTGTGCCAGCACTTCTTCGGGCCTGCCCACCCGTCGCCGCTGGACGATGCGGCGATTCCCGGTATGATACCGGCCCCTGCCAGGACGGCGCATGGGCAGGGCCTTTCGACACACTGAACCGCAGGAGGATTTCATGGCTTCGCGCGATCAAAACCAGGCGTCCATGCCGCGTCGGGATTTTCTCAAGCACTCCGTGGTGACTGTCAGTGCCATCGGCGCCGCGGCCGGCACCGGCTGTCAGAGCCCCGGCAGGCACGACGCCCCGGCCGCGATGGCGCCGCCGCCGTCGAAGGCCAAGGCGATCGGACCGAACCGCTACGATGGCGTCTACGTCGGCGAGCGAAACAACCGCGTCGCGTTTCCCATGGGCGGCATTGGTGCGGGCATGCTCTGCCTCGAAGGCACGGGCACGCTAACGCACGTCTCGCTGCGCAACAAGCCCGAAATCTTCAACGAGCCAAATCTCTTCGCGGCAATCTGCGTCAAGGGCAGACAAAACGTCGCCCGCGTGCTCGAAGGACCGGTTCCGGCTTGGAAGATCTTCGGCCAGGGCGGTACCGGCAACGGCGCCTCGGGGAAGAACTACGGCCTGCCACGCTTCGCGGAAGCGGTCTTCGAGACGCGTTTCCCCTTCGGCACCGTCCGGCTCAAAGACAAGAAGATCCCGCTTGATGTCGCAATCACCGGCTGGAGCCCGTTCGAGCCCAGCGACGCCGACAACGCGAGCCTGCCCGTAGCGGGCCTGGAATACCAATTCCGCAACGTCGGCAGGCGAGCGGTGGAGGCCGTGTTTTCGTTCAACGCAACGAATTTCATGGGTGTCCACCAGGGCAACCCATCCGTCCGCGCCGCTCCAACGGGATTCATCCTCTCGGAGGCCGGCCCGAAGGAACGACCCTGGGAACAGGGCTCGTTCTCGGTCGCCGTCACCGACGCCAACGCGAAGGTCAACGCGGCCTGGTTCCGCGGCGGCTGGTTCGACCCGCTGACGATTGCGTGGAAGGACATTGAGGAAGGTGCGTGTTTCGAGCGGCCGCCGGTGACCGAGCACGGCGCCTCGCCGGGTGGCACGGTCTTCGTTCCCCTGACGCTCAAAGCTGGCGAGACGAAAACCGTCACCGTGCAACTCGCCTGGTTTGTCGGCGAGACTGACCTGCGTCTGGGCAAGGATCCGGAAGGCATCGTGAAGCCGCCGGCCCACACGCCGTGGTACGCCGGGCGGTTCAAGGACATCGATGACGTCGTCGCGTATTGGCGAGAGCACTATGACCCGCTGCGGACCGCCGCCAAACGGTTCAGCGACTGCTTCTACGACAACACGCTGCCGCCGGAGGTCACCGATGCGGTGGCGGCCAATCTGACGATTCTCAAAAGCCCTACCGTGCTGCGCCAAGCCGACGGGCGTCTGTGGGGCTTCGAAGGCTGCTGTGATGCCTGGGGCTGCTGCCACGGATCGTGCACACATGTGTGGAACTATGCCCAGGCGATCTGCCACCTCTTCCCATCGCTCGAGCGCTCCCTGCGCGAGACGGAATTCAAGATCTCGCAGGATGACCGCGGCCATCAGGCGTTCCGCACGTCGCTGCCGATCCGACCGACCGTGCACGACTTCCACGCCGCCGCGGACGGCCAGCTCGGCGGGATCATGAAGGCCCACCGCGAGTGGCGCATCAGCGGCGACACCGAGTGGCTTCGCGGCCTCTGGCCCGCGATTCGCACGAGTCTGGATTATTGCATCAAGACGTGGGATCCGAAGAAGAAGGGCGTCCTCGAAGAGCCGCACCATAACACCTACGACATCGAGTTCTGGGGGCCGGACGGCATGTGTACGAGCTTCTATCTCGGCGCGCTGGCCGCCGCCGTCGCGATGGGCAATGCGCTCAATGACGACGTTTCCGAATATGCCGCCCTGCTGGAGTGCGGCACGAAGCTCGTCGAATTCGAACTGTTCAACGGCGAGTATTACATTCAGAAGATCCAGTGGGAAGGCCTGGAGGCGCCGAATCCTGCCGATCCGAAGAGCTTCGTCGGCCACTACTCGCCCGAGGCGCTCGAGCTGCTCAAGAAAGAGGGGCCGAAGTACCAGTACGGCATCGGCTGCCTCTCGGACGGTGTGCTCGGCTCGTGGATGGCCCTCGTCTGCGGCGTTGGCCAGGTGCTCGACAAACAGCGCATCACGAGCCACCTGAAGGCCGTGCACAAGCACAACCTGAAGCTCGACCTGTCCGAACACGCCAACCCGCAGCGGCCCGCGTTCGCGTGCGGCGCCGAAGGCGGCCTGCTGCTGTGCACGTGGCCGCGCGGCGGCGCTCTGTCGCTACCATTCGTCTATAGCAACGAAGTGTGGACCGGCATCGAGTACCAGGTCGCTGCCCACCTGATGATGATGGGCTGCGTAGCCGAAGGCCTCGACATCGTCCGGGCCTGCCGCGACCGCTACGACGGGCGCGTTCGCAACCCGTTCAACGAGTACGAATGCGGCCACTGGTACGCGCGGGCGATGTCGTCCTACGCGATGCTCCAGGGCCTCAGCGGCGCGCGGTACGATGCTATCGACAAGGTCCTCTACCTCGAACCCAATATCGGCGGCGATTTCCGGAGCTTCATTGCGACGGCAACCGGCTACGGAACCGTAGGCGTCAAGAACGGCAAGCCGTTCCTGGATGTCGTTCAGGGCAAGATCGACGTGCGGGAAACGCGGTACGCTGCGAAGGCGTAAGGATCAACACGTGTAGCAACACGGGCGATGCAGGCAGAAGGCAGAAGCAGAGGAAGACACTGGCGGGCGAGCTGCCAGTGGCACCCGGCGGGCCAACGCCGCGATCGGCTGAGAGCCTGACATCTTGCTTACTTGCTGCCTTGCTTACTGGCTCGCTCGCGTTGAGACGGCCGTGCGAGAAGAGCACTGCTCGAGAGCAGCGGAACACGGGTGGCATGGGTCCCGACCTCACGTCGGGACAGGGTATGCCCGTGCTCTTCTGATTACGCCTGACGAAAGACGCAATGAAACGGCCGGCGCAGCCCACCGTTCTTGGTTGCGCCGGCCGTTGTGTATATCACCCGGTTATGACTGTTCCCAGGTCAGTTCCTTGATCGCGTGCACGGGGATCACGCGGCCGTTGTGGGTCTGTCCGAAGAGCACGATGTACTCGGGATGGAACTCGATCTTCTGGACCTGCTCTTCCTTGTCGGTCTTCTTCGTCTTGTCCATGAACGTGCAATCGTAGTGGACGCGGAAGTTCCCCTCGATCACGAACGTCATCATCTTCGGCGTGCCGTCCGCCGCCTCGCTGTTATCGAAGTTCACCAGCACGAACGCACCCGCGATC
>JAFGKA010000383.1 GCA_016928855.1 Phycisphaerae bacterium | reverse complement strand
TTCTCGTCCATGATCAACAGCTCTTCGCCGTCAACCTTGATTTCGGTGCCCGCGTACGAGGTGAACAACACCTGGTCGTTCGCCTTGACCTGAGGCGTGGAACGTTTGCCGGTGTCGAGCAGTTTGCCATCACCGACCGCCTTGATGATCCCGCGTTTGGGCTTTTCCTTGGCCGAATCCGGGAGGACGATCCCGCCGGCGGTCTTCTCTTCCGCTTCGAGACGCTTGACGACCACCTTGTCACCGAGAGGACGAATCTTCAACTTCGCCATTTGTCAGCTCCTTTCAGAAGCATTTCCTTCCCGCCGTTCGGCAGATCCGTGCGTTCTCAACTCCTCGTTGCGTCGCTCGGCCGTCAGGCGAGCTGAGCCGTGAGGAAGTACTTCACCGGTCATCTTGAGCGGGAGACCGGCCCGACGGACCGAACTCCCCGCTGGCAGCGTGCGGACCCTTTACGACGAACAACGTCCGTTGGTGCAACGCATGCCGGCAATCCGACCGATCGGACGTTGCAGCAACACGGGAGACGGCGCACAGCGACCACGCACACAGCAGCCATTGCAAAGAGGATGCCACACGGGCGCGGGAAAAGGGGGCACAGGGCAGTACCTGCTGTAACTTGTTGTATGGTAAAGAGTTGCGAGGCATGCCGCGCGGCACGAGGCCGGAGAGTCGGCCATGGCCTCGGCCGGAGGTCTGTCACAATGCTCCGACGAGGTGGGGTCCTACTGTCAGATTGACAGCGGATCGGGCGCCGCGTGGATCGCCGTCGGGGCGGGTGTGGGAGCACCGTGGCGTGGGGTGGCTCAGTGCGGGCTTGATCCGCGGCGGTGGAACGCGCATAATGTTGGGTTCCCGACGCTGGCGTTGCTGTCAGCGGGACTTTGGCAATGTGTTGTGTCTTCGGAGTCTCCATGGGAGCCACGCTCGACGCTCTGCACCGTCTTCAGCGATTCGAAATGGAACTGCTTGCCCTGCGGAAGAAGGTTGAGGCCAAACGCCGCGCGGTACGGGGTTCAGAAAACCGGCTCAAACAAATCGATGCGACGATCGCGGCGAAAGAGGCCCAGTTGAAGCGCGATCAGGCGGAAGCGGATCGGGTGGAACTCGATCGCAAGACGCGCGAGGCCGAGATTGCCCGGCTGCGCGAAGCCTTGAATCGCACGAAGACCAACAAGGAATACTCCGCCATCCTGACGCAGCTTAACACGGACAAGGCGGACGCGGCGAAACTCGAGGAGCACGTGCTGGCCATGTTCGGCGTAGTCGACGAGGGCAAGGCGGCCATCGGGGCGCTGAGTGAATCGCGGGTGAAAGAGGCGAAGCGGACCGAGACGTTCGTGGCGGAAGCGGCCCGGTTCGAGGCGTCGGTCCGCGACGAGATCGAGGCGGTGGAGGCGAAACGGCGAGCGGCGGCGGCGGAATTGCCGCCGAGTGCGCTGCGTATCTTCGAACGTGTCAGCGAGAAACACGACGGCGAAGCCATGGCGCAGGCCCTACAGGTCGACCCGCGGCGCGAAGCGTTTGTGTGCGATGGCTGCCACATGAGTCTGACGCTCGAGCAGATCAATGCTCTGCGCGGACGCGATGAGATTCAGATCTGCGGTACCTGTGGGCGTATCCTCTTCTTGGATGAACCCGTTGCGAGCATGAAGCCGTTGAACTGAGTTCGTCTCAGGGCGGCGGCGGTGCGGATTGCAGTGTGCGCAGTACTGGCGATATGCGCAGCCGGAACTGCTCGCGGACCTGTTCTTCGCTCGTTGCACCGTGTTCGATGGCGCGAGCCACTTTTCGCATAGCGCGGGCCACGTTGTGCAGGTGCCGCGGAACCGTGCCCACTTCACCCTCCGGCCAGTACACCCATCGATCCTCGATTCGTCGCATTGGCACAGTCTCCAGCGGCACGCGGCCTGCGATCTGAATCGTGACGGAGGCCACCGGGTGTTCAACGGACTCAGTAACGACATTGATCGTGGGCGAAAACAGCCCTTGGTTGTGCTGAAGTGCGCTCAGGTCGAAGTCGGCGGCTGGAACGTCGGGCGCATATCGTCCCAGGGCAGTCTGGACCTCGCTGTTCGCCGCGAGCAGGGCGTCCATGGCGAGCAGAAAGTCTACGACGGGCGAGGCTTGCGAGGGGTCAATGTGATGAAGCAGGCCACCATATTGCCGTGCGAAACGCAGATCGTGCATGTGCTGAATGGTTTGGCTTGGCGTGAGGGTTGGCTGTGTTGCGGCGCTTCCGCGGGAGGTAGAGTCCGTACGGCCACAGCCGGCGATGACCAGCGTGAGCAGTGAGGCAATGGTGATGTAGAGGCGGCAATCCATGGCGATCAGTCGTTTCCTGGGGCGTCCTCAGCGGAAATGCCTGCGTGCAAACGCGAGTTGCGTTTGTGCGCTGGTGCGGTGGTCGCCATTCATTACAGCGGTCTCCATGACCAACCAGCCCTCAAAGCGGATGTCGCGCAATGCCTCCTTCGCGGCAGTGAAATCGACTCGCCCGTTGCCGAGGCCGACGATGCGGAAGCCGCCCCAGCCCGTGGGGTCGGCGACGTTGTCCTTCAGGTGGACCTGGCTGATCACTCGCGCTAGTTCACGAATCTCCTTCGCCGGACTATAGCCCTGCCAGACCGGGTTGGCCAAGTCGTAGTAGATGGAGAGCGCCGGCGATCCGACGCGGGCAAGCAGACGGAGGAGTTCGGGCGCCGGCAGCGTGGTTTCCAGGGCAAGCGAGATTTTCGCCTTGGTGGCCTCTTCGGCGAGCGGCAGGATACGATCGACCAGCAGATCGACTTTCGCCGGGCCCTTGAGATCCGCATGGCCGAAGAAGGGCACTAGCAGGAGCCTGGCGCCGACGTCGGGCGCGGCAGTGATCATTGTGCGGATCAGCGTGGCCGCCCGTTCGGCGACTTCGGGCGATTCGTTGCCCAGGTTGCCGCCGTTCAGGAGGCCGAGGCAGAACGAGGGGACTTCGCACCGGGCATCCGCGAGACGTTCGCGAAACGCTTTGCGAAAGGCGACCTCAGCCCACTGTTCGACATGCTTTTTGTTCGAGAGGGTGATCTCGATACCGTCAAAGCCCCAGGCTTTCGCTGTCGCCGGCGTCTGTTCGATCGGCGTGGCGAGCAGGTTGCTCATGATGCCGAACTTCCATCGGGCCGGTCGAGTTTGTGCGGTTGCGTCAGCCATGATGCGCTCCGTGCAGGGCGGTAGTCGTCGACGCGCAGAAGCTCCACAGCGGCACTGCCATCCGGGAATTGTACGAGGCGGCGGGCCCAGGCACAACGCTGGCGCCAGAGGCAGGCGTCGCGGGCGGCGGGGTCGGTTTCTGCAGTGTGGACTACGCTTTCGGCACTTTGAATGCTTTGGGGGTCGAGGTAATCAGCCGGCCGTCCTTCCTTGCGAAATGGACTTCGATCTCGACGTCCCTTCCGAGCACGTCCGCATCGCCCCAGACACAGTGGAGTTGATAGCCATAGCCGAGCACCGTTGCCTTCTTCGCGCGGTAGGGCATCGCCTGAACCGGGTCGAACGTCCAATCGCGAACGAGGTGTCGGGCGGACATGCCCTCGGCGTCTTTCTCGACGGAATACAGATATACGTGGATGATGCCATCGGCGAAGACGCCTACGGATTGCCCCTGTTCGTTAGGAGCCATCAGATACAGCGCGCCGATGCGGAATCCGCCCGGCGTCGAGCTACCGCCGACCGGGCCGAAGGGATTGGCGCTGAAGAAGGTCGCGATCTCGATGACGTTGGGTTCGAGCGGTGCCTGGGCGATTTGTACGGGGCCCGTGGTCGGCTCGACGCAACCCGCAATCAGGATAGCTCCGATCACGCCCAACAGGACCCGCTTCCGCTCGGTATACAACAAGCTGATCTGTCCTCTCGGCCACATAAGACACTCCCGTCTAGTCCTTGGTGCCCTCGGCGACGCGGATCGTAGCATCGGATCGGAGGATGTGGGCTTCCGGGCCGAAAGCATCCAGCACGGGGCCGTATTCGGTTGCCTTGGGTTCTGTTTCCGCTGCCGGCGTCAGACTGCCACCAGGTTCGTTCCCGGTCGGTCCGAGCTGATCGTCGGCGGGCTTGACCTGCAGCTTCTCCATCAGTGGATTCGTACGGATGCGATCCAGGAAGCCCGTCTCATCGCGCGTCTGGACGGAGATGGCGTGAGCCTCTTCCTCGCTCCGGATGACCTTCGGCGTCAGCACGATGAGCAGCTCGGTCTTGCGTGTTTCAGTACGGTTCGCCCGGAAGAGCGGGCCGAGCCACGGAATGTCACCGATTACAGGGACTTTGTTCTCGCCTTCCTGCTCTGTCGTTGTGATCAGGCCGCCGATGACAATCGTCTGGCCGTCCCGTACGGTGACCCAGGTATCCGCCGATCGCATGTTGAAGATCGGCAGGTTCACGCCGGAGCCGACGTTCACCGACGAAGTGCCGATACTCGAAATCTCCGGCATGATGTGCATGTTGACGTAGCCGTCCGCGTTGATGTGCGGTTCGACATCGAGCAGGATGCCAACGTCGCGGTAGTTTACCTGCGGCACGACGACGCCACCGCTCGTGACGGACACGCGCTCGACGACGGGCACGTTCTCGCCGACAGTGATGTTGGCTTCCTGGTTGTCGGCGACCATGATCGACGGCCGGCTCAGGACCTCGAGGCGCCCCTCGGTTTGCAGGGCCCGCAGCAGGAAGTTGAAATCCTCGCCCGTGATCGTGAAGCTGAACCCGCCGAGCGAGCCGCTGCCGATGGCGCCGACGTCCGTGCCGCCGACGAAGTCGAAGTTGTTGCCCTGAATCGTGTCATTCGGGCCGGTAACCGCATGCTCGGTGAACAGCAGGTCCTGCAGCGCGAATTCCATGCCCATCTCGACGGTGTCGGTCAGGGTCACCTCTGCCAGAAGCACCTGGATCATGACCTGCGGTGGCGCCTGGTCGAGCTTGTTGACCATCTCGATGACCTTGGCTTCCATCCGCGGGTTGTAGCTCAGCAGCAGTGAGTTGGAATCCTCGTCCGCCTCGATGGTGACCTGTCGTTCGAGTTTGCGAAGCAACGACTCTTCGGCATCGGTCGTTTCGACGGCCTGTTCCTCGGCGCTGAAGTACGCTTCCATGGTTTGCGCGATGTTTTCGGCTTCGCCGTTGTTGAGCTTGATGATCCGCTGTTTGCGGTTCTGGACGTCCAGGTCGTCGAGCTTGTAGACGATGTTTTCGACGATCTCGAGGTATTCTGCGCTGCCGGCGGCAATCAACATGTTCGTCCGCTTATCGACGCTGAAGGCCAGTTCGACGGTGCCGGTGGTCACGCCGGCAGCGGCGAGCCCTTCGCCCGCGAACGTAAGCTGGCGCGCCTGCTCTTCGTCACCGCGCTGAGCGCCCTCGCCGACCATGAACAGTTCCTCGAGCAGGTCCTTGGTCTCCTCGGCGTCGGCGTTCTGCAGCCAGAACATCTGGATCTCGGCCGTGATCGGCTTGATCTCGTCGAGCATCTCGACGAGGATTTCGAGCATCTCGATGCTGTCGTAGGGGGCCAGCACCATCAGCGAATTGGTGCGGGCATCCGGCACGATGGTGATGTCTTCATGCACCAGCTTCTGCTCGAGGTCCTTGTTCCTGAACTTGATAATCTGCGCGATTTCCTTGTTGTCCTCGTTGGCCTTCTGGAGGAAATCGTCGAGGCGTTCGGCCAGCTCTTCGGCCTTGGCCTGCTTGAGGCGGATGACACGCATTCCGAGTTCCTTGACGGGCTTGGCCGTGTCCAGCCGCTCGACGATCGCCCGGATGTTGGTCATGACATCCGGGCCGGCGAATGCCACCAGGGAATTCGTCCGCGGCTCCGCCGCAATGTTGAAGCCAGTTTCGGTCTGACTGCCGGTCTGCTTCTCGAGTAAGTCCGTGAGCGTGTTGACGAGGTCTTCCGCTTTGGCCTTCTGGAGAGGAAAGATCTCCATCTGTTGCGAGAGGGATGATGCCTTGTCGAGCAGGCCCAGCATGTGCTTGACCATGACGTGGTCATCTCGCGAGCCGGTTACGACCAAGCTGTTCGAGCCGGTGTCGGGCAGGATGTGCAGGGGGGTGCGGTTGCCGGTTATACCTTTCTGCCGTTGCTCGAACAGGTCGGTCAGCATCTCGGCCAGCTTGGCTGAGCTGCTGTATTGAAGATGGTAGACCTCGATTTCGCCCGACGGCTGGCCAGGTTCGCGGTCAATCTTTTCGAACAGCTCTTCCGCGCGCCGCATGCCATAACGCGAACCGGTGACGATGACGACGTTGCTGCGCTCGTCTGGGATGAACGTCATGTTCAGTTCGTCGCGGTCCGGCTGCGGCAGGCCCTGCTTGATGCCATCGAAGAGTTTTTCCATCATGTCCGCGACCTTGACGGCGTCGGCATAGGACACCTGAAAGATCCGCGTGTCGGGCGTAAAGCTCGGGGCTTCTTCGCTGTCGATCTGCTTGAGCAGGGACTCGACGATCTGAAAGTTCTCCTGTGTGGCCGAGACGATCAGCGTGTTGCTGCGGGTGTCGGTGACGATCGACACCTTGCGCTGCGATTCCTGAATCGCGCTGCCCGGGGCACCGGAACTTCGCTGGATACCCTTGGTGAACAGATCCTCGATCATCTTGGCGGCGCGCGTGGCGTCGGCATGCTGCAGGGTGAAGAGCCGAAGCACGCCCCGCACGTCCAGCGGCACGTCGAGTTGTGAGAGCAGTTGGACCATCTCGTCGTAGAGTTCCTGGCTGGACGCGATCAGCAGGGTATTGGTGGCTGCGTCCGTGACGATCGTGATCCGGTCGGAGGGCTGCTCTTCCTGCCCCTTGGTCAACCGCATCTTCGCCCGCTCCTCGAAGAGGGTTTCGAGCTGTGGGCCGACCTTGCCCGCTTCGTTATGTTCGAGCACATGCACGCGAATCTGGGCCGTCGGCGCCAGCGGCTGCTGCTCGAGCTTCTTGATCAGCGCTTCGATGGCGAGGAAATCTTCCTTGCTTGAGGCGACGATGATCGCGTTGCTCCGCGTGTCGGCGATGAGGACCGGCATTTCGTCGTAGGTTTCGCCACGCTTCGACTTGAGGTTCATGCGGCGTTCCCACAACTGCTCGATCTTCGGGCCCAGGTCGGTCGCGGTCAGATTCTGCAGCGTGATGATGTGGATGTCGCCGAGGAAGTCGGCCGGGGCGGCGTCGAGCCGCTGCAACAGCTCGCGCACTTCCTTGACGTTTTCGTCCTTTGCGGAAATGATCAACGATTCGGTCCGCGGATCGGCGATTACGAAGATACGCTCCATCTCGGTCGACTTCACGCCGCGATTCTTCAGGGCATCGATCCGCTGCTGGTTCAGCTTCGTGATCATGTCGGCGAGGCGGTCGGGGTCGGCGTGTTCGAGCTTGAGAACCTGCACGGGGAATTTGACGCCGATGCCCTCGATATCCATCTCGTCGACGACCTTCTGGGCGAAGGCGATCTGTTCGAGCTGGCCGGCGACGATCAGCGTGTTCGTGCGCGGGTCGGTGGCGATGCTGACGTTATAGGCCATCGCGTCGCCAGCCACGCCTTCGGGGATCGCGCCTTTGATGCCCTTGCCGGGGACATCCGCGAGGCTCTTGCCCTGGTCGAAGAGCGACTTGAGCACCTCGGCCATATTCTCGGCGTCGGCGTTCTTGAGCGGGAAGATCCGCACGGCGACCTCGTCCGCCATCGGCTGCGTGTCGAGCAG
>JAFGKA010000382.1 GCA_016928855.1 Phycisphaerae bacterium | reverse complement strand
TCGAGGTGCCAAACCTCCCCGCCGCTATGGACGCTCGGGGGAGATCAGCCTGTTATCCCCGGAGTACCTTTTGTCCGTTGAGCGATGACCCTTCCACACGGGATCACCGGATCACTAGGGCCTACTTTCGTATCTGCTCGTCCCGTCGGACTCGCAGTTAAGCCGGCTTGTGCCCTTACACTCAAAACGCGATTGCCAACCGCGCTGAGCCGACCTTTGCGCTCCTCCGTTACTCTTTGGGAGGAGACCGCCCCAGCCAAACTGCCCACCTAGCACGGTCCTCTGCCCGGATTCACGGGACAAAGTTAGGCAACAAACAGCACAAGAGTGGTATTTCACCGTTGGCTCCCTGACGGCCTGGGCCGCCAGATTATCGCCTCCCACCTATCCTACGCATGTGATGCCTGTGGCCAATACCAGGCTACAGTAAAGGTTCACGGGGTCTTTCCGTCTTGCCGTGGGTATGTGGTATCTTCACCACAAGTCCAATTTCACCGAGTCGGTCCTTGAGACAGTGCTCCAGTGATTACGCCATTCATGCGCGTCGGAACTTACCCGACAAGGAACTTCGCTACCTTAGGACCCTCATAGTTAGGGCCGCCGTTAACCGGGGCTTCGGTTGCAAGCTTCTCCCCGAAGGGATGACCTACTTCCTTAACCTTCCGGCACCGAGCAGGCGTCAGTCTCTATACATCCTCTGTACGAGTTAGCAGAGACCTGTGTTTTTGATAAACAGTTCCCAGAGCCGCTTTGCTGTGCCCTCTTGGACAATATTGCTACTATCCAAGGAGGGACCCCTTATCCCGAAGTTACGGGGCAAATATGCCTAGTTCCTTAAGGACCGTTCTCTCGAGCGCCTGAGGCTACGCGCCTCACCTACCTGTGTCAGTTTTAGTACGGACCCGCCATTCGTCCTCGCACGCTTTTCTCGGTTCCCTCGCTCCATGCTTCGGCAACAAATCGGCCTCGCCCTCTCGGGCACCCTCGAACCTAATCGTGGGCCACGGTTTGAGAAAACGCACGTACGACTCAACCTCCTGACGGGGCGCAGGAATATTAACCTGCTGTCCATCGGCTACGCCTTTCAGCCTCGCCTTAGGTTCCGGCTAACCCTGGGCGGATTGACCTTCCCCAGGAACCCTTAGGTTTTCGGCGAGCGGGGTTTTCACCCGCTTTCTCGTTACTCATACCGGCATGCGCACTTGATAGGCCCATCACCGCTCCTTACGGTACGGCCTGTATCTGCCTATCAACGCTCCTCTACCATCGCACGGCCGCTTGGCCGCACGGTCCGCTGCTTCGGTTTTCCGCTTAGTCCCGTTCATTATCGGTGCCCAGTTTCTCGACCGGTAAGCTATTACGCACTTTTTAAATGGTGGCTGCTTCTAAGCCAACATCCCGGTTGTCTCAGAGACTAGACATCCTTATGCACTCAGCGGAAATTTGGGACCTTAGCAGGCGGGCTGGGTTGTTTCCCTTTCGACCACGAAGGTTATCCCCCGCAGTCTCACTCCCGGGATAGTCGTCACGGTATTCGGAGTTTGATTGAAGGCAGTAGGCTGGTGGCCCCTGCGTTTCATTCAGTAGCTCTACCCCCGTGACGTAGTGGCCCGAGGCTGCCCCGAAAGGCATTTCGAGGAGAACCAGATATCTCCAGGTTTGATTAGACTTTTACTCCTCCCCACAGCTCATCCGATAACTTTTCAACGTTAACCGGTTCGGACCTCCGCACCCTTTTACGGGCACTTCATCCTGGCCATGGGTAGATCACCTGGTTTCGGGTCTACCACCTACGACAATGTCGCCCTATTCAGACTCGCTTTCGCTTCGGCTCCGCACCGGAAGTGCTTAACCAAGCCGTAGACGGTAACTCGCCGGTCCATTATGCAAAAGGTACGCGGTCATCCATTCCATACCCGAAGGCATGGCATAGGACTCCCACAGCTTGTAGGTACATGGTTTCAGGTTCTTTGAACTCCCTTTGTAAGGGTTCTTTTCACCTTTCAGTCACCCTACTTGTGCTCTATCGGTTGTCGAGGAGTACTTAGCCTTGGAGGGTGGGCCCCCCAGCTTCACACCACGTTCCACGAGCATGGTGCTACTCTGGATAGCCGATGGTAACGCAGAGCGGTCACTGTCGCGTACGGGACTGTCACCCTCTATGGTGCGCCTTTCCAGACGCTTCCGCTAGTGATGCTTTTGTAACTGCTCTCGGCTTCCACAACCCCGGGATCACTCCCGGTTTGGGCTATATCCGCTTTCGCTCGCCGCTACTAACGGAGTCTCGGTTGATTTCCTTTCCTCCAGCTACTGAGATGTTTCAGTTCACTGGGTTCGCTCGAACGGGCCTATACATTCAGCCCGCCGTGACGCCATCTTCTTGCGAAGTGACGCCGGGTTGCCCCATTCGGAGATCTCCGGATCAAGGCCTGTTTGACGGCTCCCCGGAGCTTATCGCAGCCTACCACGTCCTTCATCGCCTCTCGACACCTAGGCATCCACCATGCACCCTTAATAGCTTGATCGCATGGATGACATGCTGTCACCCACATTTTCAAGCCGACCTTGGCGCTTGAGTGATACGCCAGTGTTCGTCCAAGCCGGACGAACACGCCGACGATCTTTTCTTACGAAACTAAACCCGTGGTTCAGTCACACAGAACTTGCACGACCCATCCGAAACGGATCGATCGCACACGTTCCATACCCTATTCAGTTGTCAAAGAGCACCGCATCTCGCAAGAGCTGCGGAACGGCAGAGAAGCTCGCGATCTCGCGTCCTGCTCTGCGGCTCGGCCGCTCTCGCCGCCTCAACCGGCGAGCCCCATAGTATATCGACTCTCGTTCACTTGTCCAGCCCCAAAATTGACGCGGACAAGGTTTTTTGCATTCTGGAGCCGAGCGGGGTCGAACCGCCAACCTCCTGGTTGCAAACCAGGCGCTCTCCCAGTTGAGCTACGGCCCCGAAGGACCCAGAAGCCATCCGCCCTCACCACCCGACCCGGCCCGCTGAGCAGAGGGCCGACCGCCCAGGGCTGAAGGCTCCGAATGGGCCCGCGAGGATTCGAACCTCGGACCTCGTCCTTATCAGGGACGCGCTCTAACCAACTGAGCTACGAGCCCGCCGAGTCGCCTCGGATTCGTCGTCGCCACAGCCCAAACGCCCACCAGGTTCGCCTCGCTATCCCGACAAAAAAACCACCAGCTTGGACGCTGGTGGCTCCGGTGCAGACGACTCGCCGCCCCACCGCAGCCAAGCTAACGACCCCAGTACCGTTGGGCTCTGTCCAACTCCAGCAATTCTGCCTTCCTTGTTCTCGCACGCCCGGGTCTCGAACAACCCCGGCGCCGCGGCCAAGTGTACAGATCCGTAGTCTACCAACCTCGACGGCCGTGTCAAGCAGCCCGGCACCGAAACCGGACAGCCGATAACTTATTCCGCAAAAGCCACTTACCGCTCATTCACCGCGAACGGACCCGGCCCGGCCGAAAATTCCTGGACCCCTCCGCTCGTCGGTCAGGCGCCCGGCTGGCGCAGCTCCTCGACCTGCGGCAATTCGTCCAGATCCGCCAGGCCGAAGACCTCCAGAAACCGCTTTGTCGTGCCATACAACATCGGCCGGCCCAGCTCCTCGGCCCGCCCGACGATCTTGACGAGGCCAAACTCGCGGAGCCGGTTCAGCATGTCACCTACCGAAACACCGCGAATCGCCTCCACATCGGCCCGCAGAACCGGCTGTTTGTACGCCACGACGGCGAGCGTCTCGAGTGCCGCCTGCGACAGCTTCGACTCCGAGCGAGCCTTTGAAAGTTTCGTCAACCAGGTGTTGTATTCCGGCAGCGTCAGCATGCGAAAACCGCCGGCTATCTCCTCGATCCGGAACGTCAATGCCGACGTCTCGTACTTCTTGTTCAACGCCGCGACGTGCTTCTTCATCTCGCGGGCATCGCCGACGCCGACAATCTGCGCCAGCTTGGCCGCGGGCAGCGGCGTGTCCGACGCGAAAAGCACCGCTTCCACGACGCTCTCCGTCGTGATCTCACGGGCCGGCCCCTGCGGCGATTCGACCGTATCCTCAGCGTCCGCGCTGGTCACGGCCGGCCCGTCGGCCTCGCCGTTGCCCTCCGGCTCCACCGGCTCGACCGGGTCCGCGGAAGCGTGTTGGGTTGCCTCGTTCTCAGTCATGGCGGTCACTATAGCCAAGCATTCCGACGGCGGCAATCGCCCACATAGCCGGCCCGCAGCCGGAGCCACGACGCCCGGTCACGCGGTCGGCACGCGGCCGCGCCCCAGCCAGCGCCGGCCTCGCGCGGACGCGTCTCTAGTGCCGTATATATGTCGTTTCATGCGCCAGTTGATCAGCGGAACCAGCGTATTCATCGCCAACAGTGCCCAGAACCCCGCGGAGCCGACAAGCCCGTACCGGCGCAGCATGATCGTCAGCACGCCCAGGCCGGCACCGAACCATCGCTGGCCGCGCGACGTCAGCGGACTTGAAACAGAATCGCCCGCGAGCAGGACCACCACAAACAGCAATTCGCCGCCGGTCAGATGATACAGGACGTAGACAAACCCGACGGGCAGGCCGGCATCAATCACGAACCCCGGAAACCACAACGGCTCGCCGCCCTCATAGATCGGCAGCACCATCGCCGTAAGCATCGCGGCCGCCATGGTCCAAACGACACACGAGCGACGCACATGTCCACGCCACACCAGCAGCAGCGCCGCGACCACCAACCCAACGGCATACCCACCCAATGGGCCGAGCCATGCCTCCGGCGCGGCGACGGTCGGCAACAACGTCTGGCCCCACGGCGGCATGTAATCCCGGATCAGAACTGTCAGCACCGACCGCCCCGGCTGTTCGAACGGTGTCGCATCGCGTGCCAGGGCCGCCAGCCCGCCCACGACCGAGAAGGGCGCGTCCGCACCCGGCTGCGACGCAAATGCGGCGCCGAACAGCAGTTCGACACCGACCCGCGCCAACGCCACCGGATGCCAGAGATAGTTGCCATACCCCCCGGCCAGCGCGCGGCCAACGCCCGACGCCAACAGCGCCGCCACAACAGGCACGCGCCAGTCCGCAAGGCACACGTGCGGCGGCAAAGTCAGCGCGACCAGCAGACCGGTCAGCACCGCCTGCCCGGAGGAACCGCTACCGGCCCAGATGCGGCGAGGCAGAACACCGTTTAGCACCGCTTCGGTCAGCACGGCTGTCGCCACGCTGATCGCGATCATGCCAACCGCCGTGCGGCCCCAGGTCACAATGCCGAACGCGGCCACCACCAACGCTGCCGCCACCCATGTCCAGCTCGCCGAACGGACCGTCCCGGCCCCGTGCCAGTGCGGCGGCGGCCCTGCCCGCAACAGGCGCGGTTCACCCGCATCCCGTCGCACAGGCGGCACCGATTCATGGCCAGGCATCGCGAAGGTATCAGTCATTCGTGCGCCGTCTCCCGCTCGGCCGCCGTTCGAAGGCTCCGCTGAACCGCCAGGATCGACTCCGTCAACGGCAGCGACGAAGGACACACGTACGAGCACAGGCCGCACCCGATGCACACGTCGGCATACAGCCGCTCCGCCCGCGCCAGGAACCACCGCTCTGCCGCCGCGTGGATGGCCGACGGATCGAGGCCGACGGGGCAGTCGTCGACGCACCAGCCACAACGGGTGCACGCCTCTGGCGCGGCCGCTGTCCGCAGGTCACGAAGCGAAGCCCTGGATAGCAGCAGGATGGCCGTCGTTCGCTTTGTGACAACCGCATCAAGGTGCGGCACGGCCACGCCGGTCAGTGGGCTGCCTGCGATCACACGGGCCAACGTGGGCGTCGGCTTCACGTGGGCCAGCACGTCACGGAACGACATCCCGAGCGGAATGCGATAGTTGCCGGGACGCTCGACGGCATCGCCGCTGACGGTCGCCAGCCGGTGTGTCAGAGGCTCACCCGACCGGGCCGCCGACTCGATGGCGACCAGCGTGCCGACATCCAGCACGAGTGCGCTAACGTCGAGATCGACGCCACGATACGGAATCTCACGCCGCAGCAGCACCTGCACGAGCAGTGCCGGATCGCCCTGGGGATATTTATTGACGAGCGGTGCGACGCGCACCGGCCCGCCGGCCGCCCTGGCCGTAAGGTCCGCCACGAGCGACCGCTTCGCCCGATCCACCGCAAGCCACACATGCCGAACGGCGAGTAACCGAGCGAGACGCGCAGCCCCGGCCATCACGCCATCGCCCCGCTCAACGAGCAGGCGGCCCTCGCTGGTGATGCATGGGTCAGATTCCATCGCGTTGATGATGAGGTGCTCGCATCGGCGTGTGGCGGCGTCGCGGAGCCGCGAAGCGACTGCAATGCCGCCGCCCATAGCGATGGAGCCTTGCGCGACAATGCCGGCTTGGGCGACACGCGCCGCCAGGTCATCGAGCGAGTTCGGCTCGGCCGCGGCCGCCGCGTGCGCCTCACCGGGCCCGCGCACGTCGATTTCGACGCACGGCACGTCGAACGCTTCGGGCGTATCGCATGTCGTGATGGACCGGACGACGCCGTCAACCGGGCTATGCACCGAGACCTTCAAGGCATGGTCGCCGCGACCGATCCGCTCGCCGCGGGAAACGGCCCGGCCCGGCTCGACGCAGGCCTCCACCGCCAGCCCGTCATGCGAAACCAACGGCACGCGCAACACCGCCGGCGCAGGCAACGACTCGATCGCCCGATCACGCGTCCGCCGCTTCTCCTCCGGCAGGAAGAGACCGCCGCGGAATGTGCCGAACCGATTGCCACGCCAGAGACGCTGAAGCACCACCTCACCTCGCACGACCGCGCACCCGCGCGCCGACCGTGCCCGTCAGCATACCGGCAACACACCCGTTCGTCGCGGGCGGGTTTTGGAAGATGGCAAGGCAGAAGGCAGAGGGCAGAAGCAGATGAGGCGCACGCCATCCCCACCTCGCCCAGCCTCGATCGTCGCGAGCGCCCCGTCCAGAGACACGGAAGAACATGGACGAGAAAGGGCCGGCCAAGCGCAACGGCGTCACCACCCACTGCGGTCCGATCACGCGAAGCCCTTGGAATGCGGCGGCGCAACGCCGCTTTGGCTCGCGGCGGAGCCGCATCCGTCGGCAGCCGCATCATGTGCCGCTGACGCTCAGAAGCAAACAATGAATGCCCTCTCGAGCGGCCCGCAAAAGCGCTGTCGCTGCCACCGCACCGCTGCGAAAATGAAAACCAGTGGGCGGTGTCTGACGCACACGATGAACGGACCAAGTGGTCGCTTGTAACATCGCGATGGTCACACGCGGCCTCAGGCAGCGCAGTCATCGGGGGATTGGGGAACATCGTCACATCGGAGCCCAAACGCTGCGAGCGATTGCCCCACGCCGCATGTGCTATAAGGGCGAACACCACCGGCAGTAGTGGCGTGACAGGCCGGTGTTTCCATCGGAAATGTGCACGGACGCTGGGCTGCCGCAGTTCTCGCACAGAAGCTCAGGCCCTGACCGAGCCTGTGACATCTCAGCGAACGCTCGGACGCAGGTCTCTGCGGTCACATCGTGCTCAGCCAGGATTTCGCCCAGGCCCGCTTCCCCGACCGTGGTCAAGGCATAGAGAATATGCTCGGTTCCCACGTAGTTCTGCCCCGGTTGACAATCTGCCGCCGTAGCGAACACGTCTCGCATAGGCTCCTCTTCCGGCGATGATCGGCGCGTTTTGGCATACGCTTCGACCGCCTCAGCCAGCACAGCCACATCGACATTCAGCCAGGTGAGCATGCTGGCCGCAGTACTGCCGGGAACACGGAGAAGGCCGAGAAGCACATGACATGGAGCGATGGCGCCGGCCTGGAGGCGATTCGCTTCCTGCCTCGCGTACTGACGAACAAGATGTGCGCGGTCGGTCCAGACAATTGCCATGTTACACCTCGCCGCCCAAGACGGGACTATCGACTGTACATCCGAACGCAACCAGCACCCGCTCCACCTCACGGGCGACAGCCACGTCGGGGTGCAGCGGATGCGCCAGGCAATCGTGGTGGGTCCACTGCGCCTGACCTACCCTACCTGTGCCGGCCAAGCGCAACGGCGTGACCACCCACCACGGTCCGATCACGCGAAGCCTTTGGAATGCGGCGGCGCGACGCCGCTTTGGCTCGCGGCGGAGCCGCATCCGTCGGCAGCCCCGCTATTGGTCGCTGAAGCGCGCGTCGCACACGACGATCGCACCTTACGCCCATCAGCAACAGCGGTGTCGCGACCACCGCACCCCAAAGGGGCCTCGGCCGTGAGCTCAGCCGAACGGCTCAGGCCGCCTGGCACGCACCGGACCGCACAACACTTGTAGTGGCCGGCGCCTTGCCGGCCGTTTGTCATGCCGTCATGAAAGCACTTCCGAAATCCCGGCCGGCGAGACGCCGGCCGCTACAGCACGGCAACCGTTTCAGCTCGGCAACCGCTACGGCACGGCAACCGTTACAGCTCGGCATCCGTTACGGCACGGCAACCGTTACAGCTCGGCATCCGTTACGGCACGGGAACCGCTACAGCACGGCAACCGCTACGACACAGCAACCGCTACGGCACGGCGACCGTTACGGCACGGCAACGGCGACGGCACACCGGCCGTTACAGCCCGTCAGCCCGAAGGGCTGAAACATCAAAGCCCAGGGTCGCGAAGCGCACCCTGGGTCACGGCGCCCACGCCAAAACGCAAACCCCAACGGGGTTTCACAACTCACGGCCGTTCCAGGCGGACCGGCAATTCGAGCTGGTCACCGCTCTTGATCGCGCCGACCGGCAGGAAGCCGAGCAGGGCGTCCGAGCAGTCGCGTCTAGCCACGACCCGTGCCGTGCCCTCCCAGCCGAGTTGGCTGGCCGGCTGCAGCCGGATCGAGCCGGCTACCGTGGCGGCCAGGATTGCCTCGCCGCCGCCGGCGCCCGTGGCCGCGCACCACGCCGGCACGCGGATCTCGAACGCCGGGCGCTCCGACGCCAGCGACACAAACTCCGCGGCCCCAGCCCGCAGATAGAACGTCCGGCCAGCCTGCTCGATGACCACCACGAACGGCGAGACCGTCTCACCGATGATCACCACGAACTCGCCGGTCGCCCGCGGCCAGCGGCCGCACAACTCGTTGAGCGTCGCCGTCTTCTCCGCAATCGGCACCGCCTCGGCGAGGCTCCCGATCGTCTTGTCGTCCCGCGACAGCCCGAACCGCACGCACAGCGCCTTCGCCGCCGACGCCCGCACGAGCGGATCGTCATGGCACGCCAGAGCCACGAGCCGCCGGGCCCCGATCGCCTCGAGCGCCGCCCGGACGATCGCCGCCTTGTCCGGCGTTGCCTCGAGCGCCAACACCGGCTCAAGCTGGGTGGCGGCTCCGCTGCCGATCAAGATGACCAACGCCTCGCGCACGGCCTGATCCCGCGCCTCCAGCCGCTCGACGAACCGCATCAGATTCGCGTCCGTCACCTCGCCGGCATACTGTCGCGCCAGTGTGTCCGGATCCTCGCCGGCGCGAATCTGCCGGGCGACCTGAAGCACGAGCGCTTCGTCGGCCAAGGCGTCTCCCATCCCGGCCGCCGACATCGCGAACGATCGAAACAACCAGTAGGCCCCGCCAACCAGGATAACGACCGCCAATCCCACCAGGAGCGGACGCACTGGAACAAGGTGCCACCAGGCAACGGCCTCCTCCGGCTGTGGGGCGCTGATCTTCTGGACAACACCGGTGACCTGATTGCGGCCGCATTCCAGGCAGACCGCCGAGCCGGGCTCCATCGCCGCATCGCAGAACGCACAGTGCGGCAAGACCGCCTCTTCCTTGGGGACCTCCACGCCGATCCACGAATCCTCAGCCAGGCCCGGCTTCGGCTCGAACTCGAACGGTGGGCGGGATTCTCCAATCTTGAACGTTTCGAAGCACTTGCTGCAGACGGCGGTCATGCCGAAGGCCGAGATCTGCGTACGATACCGCCGTTGGCAATGAGGGCATTGAACGCGAACCACGGATACCTCGCTTTCCGAACAAGTCCCGCGACGCCCGGCGCCGCCGGGTGGCGTGGGCAGGCCCGTAGGCCGAAGGCCGGAGGGTCTGCCCGTGGGCCCAGTGCGACGTTACGTATCCCCGGGCCGCGTTCGCGGTCGCACTGCTCGCGAGCAGTGGCACATCAGACAGCACTGGCGGCTTCGTCTACGGCTCTACTGCTCTCCTGCTCATCCGCTCTCGCCCGAAGGGCGCCGGGTGGCATGGGTCCCGACGTACGTCGGGAAAGGCTTTGCCCGTGTGCTTAGGTCGCAACGGGTGCCACGGGCGGCTCGCCCTACTCTGCTTCTGTCTTCTGTCTTCTGCCTTCCGGTGTTATAATACCGGATTCTTGAGACGTGCACAGGACTGGCTATTATTCTGCTATTGTGATGGGTGACACAGCATTCGTGTTGATTGTGGGCAATGCCGACGCGCGAGGTGACTCGCTCGCCGAGCAGCTCAAGCGCGCCGGCCATGCGTGCCGCGTCGTCCATGACGGCGGCGAGGCGATCGACAGCATCCGCCAACGCCCGCCGGACGTCGTTATCACCCATTACGACCTCGGCGGCCAGACCAGCGGCGGCGACATCCTCGTCGAGACCAAGCGCATCTCGCCGGAGACCGAGGTCATCCTGATTACCGACCCGGCCGGTGGCCAACTGGCCCACGACCTTGTCCACGCCGCCAGCCCCACCCGTGCGTTCGACGTACTCGCCGAGCCGCTCGACGCGGACGCACTGACAAGCGTAGTGGACCGGGCCGCCCGCCAGGCGCTCGGCAACCGGGAAAGTCGTGCCGTCCGCGAGCAGCGGGCCAAGGCCTTCAACTTCGAAGGCATGATCGGCTCGAGCCCGGCGATGGCCCGCATCATCGACCGGATCCGCCGCGTCGCCAACAGTAAGCTGACCGTGCTGATCACCGGCGAATCCGGCACGGGCAAGGAACTCGTCGCCCGGGCGATTCACTACAACTCGCCGCGCCGCGCCAAATCGCTGCGGGTCATCAACTGCGCGGGGCTCAACGAGAACCTGCTCGAAAGCGAACTCTTCGGGCATGTGAAGGGCTCGTTCACCGGCGCCGTGGCCGACCGCAAAGGGCTCTTCGAAGCCGCCGACGGCGGGACGCTCTTTCTCGACGAAGTGGGCGACATGCCGCTGCCGATGCAGGCCAAGCTGCTGCGGGCGCTGGAAAACGGCGAGATCACCCCGGTCGGCAGCGTCGAAGTCCGCCACGTGGATGTGCGTGTCGTGGCCGCCACGAAGCGCGACCTCGGCACGATGGTCACCGACGCCACCTTCCGTGACGACCTGTACTACCGGCTCAAACAGGTGACGATCCGGTTGCCGTCACTCCGCGAGCGTCAGGAGGACATCCCGCTGCTGGTCGAGCACTTCATTACCGAGGCCAACGCCCGCCACGACAAGCGCGTGACCGGCATCAGCTCCGAGGCCCTCCGCCGGCTGAGCAACCACCAGTGGCAGGGCAATGTGCGAGAACTTCGCAGTGCGGTGGACGCCATGGTCGTGCTGGCCGACAACGAACAGATCGGCGTGGACGACCTGCCGGACACCATCCGCGGCACGACGGAAATCGTCCTCGCCGGCGGCATCAGCACCGCCGGCCTGAGCATGAACGACATGGAAAAGCTCCACATCGCCAACACCCTGAAAATGACCGGCGGCAACCGAGAAAAAGCGGCAAAAGTCCTAGGCATCGGCGCCCGCACCCTCTACCGCAAGCTAAAAGAATACGGCCTGAGCTGACGGGGACATTACTCATTGTTGCCGGGGAAGAGTAAGCCGGCCGCTCATGCGGGCAGGCTCACAGCAGTAGAACAGCCCGGCAACAATGAGTGGTGTCCCCCTACACGCCCACTTCCGGTTGTTGGCCAGACTTTGCCGCGTGGGCTTCTCACCCACAGGGTCTCTATGAAAGGTTTCAGTGATTCAGCTCATTCACGTCCTCCTCTCGCAGGTTGCTTGGCGCGATCCCTTCTTCTTCCTCAAGACCGCTCGCAAGGCCCGTGGCCTTGGCATGTGATGGGGTCGGCCAGCGGTCGTGCGGCAGCATTATGAGCGGCACCAATGCCAATGCAGATCTCGACGTTCGGATATGTGTAACGAATTGTCGTTGCGGATCGACTATCATGGTGGCGGTCGCGACAATCGCGGCGAAGGGGCCCCCCGAATGGATCACTGGGCGGACATCGTGCGGCAATACAGCCCGCTCCTGCGGAAGACCGCGTATCGAATGCTCGGAAACGATGCGGATGCCGCGGACTGCATGCAGGATGTCTTTGTCCGAGCGATCACGCTGGGGCAAAGACAAGAGGTCAGGAACTGGTTTGGGCTTCTCCGTCAGATGGCCGTCTGCCGCGCGATGGACATGCTCCGAGAGCGATTACGCCGAACCGGAACGTCCTTTGATTCGGTTGACTGGACCGCTGTTCCCTGTCCGAACCCCGGCCCGATGCAATCGGCCGAAGCCCGGGAGTTGGCGGGAAGACTCCGTCTATCGCTGGCGCAACTGCCAGCGCAACAGGCCGAGGTGTTCTGCCTTGTGTGCGTCGAGGGGCTGAGCCACGAGGACACCGCAGCGCATCTCGGGACAACGTCGGGCAACGTTCGTGTGTTGCTGCACCGCGCCCGAGAACGATTGCGGCGTGTGTTTCCCGCGTTCGAGGCGCCGGCGGAAAGGTAAGGTATCCCATGGATCAGGCTGACATGAACGAGAACGACTTGCTCGGCCAGGCGACCCGGGCCTTGCGCGAAACACCGGTCCCCCAGGACCTGACGGATGAAGAACTGGATGGCTTGGTCACGAGTATTGCGGCGGCTCTGACCGAACCGTCTCCCTCTTGCGAATCGATCATTCGAACGCACCCCGCTCAGTCCACGGCTCGGCTCGTTCCGGATGTGCCGACCGAATGGGCTGATGGTGTCTCACGTGAGACCCGTCCGAAAGAACAGTTTCCCGGCCGGCGGCGCGTACGAAGGAGGTTCGCCATCATGTTCGAACGTAGGGTAGTCCGTTGGTCCGTCGTCGCCGCTGCTGCCGCGGTCGTGTTGGCAATTGGGCTCTGGCCGAGCGGTTCGGGCCGTGGGCGCAGCAATGGGGTCGCGTGGGCGGATGTCGTGGAGACGATCAGCCGTTTCCGTCCGTATTCGTGCACGTACACGTGGGAGCACGAAGGGCAGCCACCCCGTGTGTATGAGCTGATGCGTCTGACCCTATCACGGCGACGCGAGGTCTTCCCGAATGGCGAGGTTCGCATCTTCGATTTGTCGCAGACGCCTAACGTCATGCTGTCCCTGTCACCCGGCACTAAGCGTGCCGAACGGTGCGTACTCCTGGGAACCGGCGTTCAGCAGGACCCCGATTTCCTGCAGATTCTGGGGACAATGCGGGACGGAACCGCTGAGGACCTTGGGACCGAAAAAGTGCAAGGGCGTCTGGCCCATGGTTTTCACCTCCCCGCCGAGGTGAACGAGTTCACTGTCTGGGCCGATGCGGAAACGGGCCTGCCGATCCGGATCGAGCTTAATCAGCCGACGGCGTCGCGACGTCTGATCCTGAGCGAGTTTCAATTTGACGTAACGTTCGACGCGTCGCTGTTCGACACGACGGCCGC
>JAFGKA010000007.1 GCA_016928855.1 Phycisphaerae bacterium | reverse complement strand
GCCGCGACTGATTGATACCAGGAAGCGCCGCCCAGCGACACCCGGCCCCGCGCCGATTCGGGATGTGTAGATCACCGGAAAGGTACGTTTACCCACGCCCGAGAATTCTCGCGCCATCATGCCGTGGGAATCGGGGGACACCATACTGATTTCCTGACGCTTGCGGCGGCGGGCAGGGCCTGGCGGTCGGCGCCACCAGCTTCTACTCCAACCGAAACCGCTTCTACAGCCCCGCCGTCGGCCGCTTCCTCCGACGCGACCCCAACGAAACCGCCATGCCCCTGCTGACGCCGATGGTCAGTAGTGGCCAGACGATAATCAGCCTCTTCGGCACGTTCGATCCCGAGAGGGATTTCGAAGATGGAACGAATCTCATCGCATACCTTCGCGGCAATCCCGGGAACGACCTCGATCCGCAGGGCTTGGCGGCAGGACTTCTCCCTCGGGGGCCAAGTCACCACGCAAGGACTCATCCACCCAGAAAACGCAACACCGGGACCATCAGGCCGTACATCCTCGCGAATGACCGAACCGACCCGCATGATCTGCCGAGGTAGGACTGCTGTTCACGGAGACGCGGGCACTCGGTTGCAGCCGCGAACACCCACGCCTAGACTACCCCACGATGCAGGATTACAAGGTTCAACTCGATATCTACCAGGGGCCGCTGGATCTGCTGCTGTACCTGATCCGGCGGGAAGAGGTGGATATCTACGACATTCCGATCGTCCGGGTGACCGAACAATTCGTGCGGTATGTCGAACTGCTGCGCGAGATCGACCCCAACGTCGTCGGCGATTTCCTCGTGCTGGCCGCGACGCTGATGGAGATCAAGTCGCGGATGCTCCTGCCGCGCGCGCCAGCAGCCGAGGAAGACGACGAGTTCATCGACCCGCGCCAGGACCTTGTGCGCCAGTTGCTCGAGTACAAGAAGTTCAAGGATGCCGCCGCATCCCTCGGTGACCTGGCCCACGATCGGGCCATGCGCCACGAACGGACACCCCCAGCCCCGCCGAGCGCCGAGGTCGAGGTCGAACTCGACGAACTGCAGATCTGGGATCTGCTGACGGCGTTTAACAAGCTGATGTCGTCCATCGGCCGCCGGGCGGTCAGCCATGAAGTCGTCTACGACGACACGCCCATCTCGCTGCACGCCGTCGATGTGCAGGACCGGCTCATACGCGAAGGCGGCTCGCTGCGGTTCGAGACGATCTTCGAGGGACGAAGCAAGTCGGAAATGATCGGGCTGTTCCTGGCGCTGCTCGAACTGATCCGCCAGGATCGCGTGCGGTTCGAGCAGGACGTCCCGTTCGGGACGATCACGATTCACCTGCTCGACCCGACACCGATCACCGAGGCGTCGATCGTCGGCGTGGACGAGCCTGAACCCGAGCCCGAGCCCGAGTTCGAGGAGCCGGCTGGTGACGAACCTGCCGAGCGGGTGTTTGCCGGAGAGGTGGACGATGATCTGGAGGACGAGCGCGACGATGAATATGCCCGGCTGATCGATGGGGTCGATGCCGACGTGCCCGTCGAACTCGAAAGCAAGAAACCCCCGCGACCCGCCGAGCCCGCCGACGAGGCCGAGCCCCGGCCGGAGGACGAATCATGACGCCCGACGAGAAGCTCAAATCGCTCGGCCTCACTCTCCCGCCACCGCCGAAGCCGGTCGCCTCGTACGTGCCCTGCGTGCGGACGGGCCACTTGGTCTTCGTCAGCGGCCAGTTACCGTTCAAGGATGGCAAGCTCGCCTTCACCGGCAAGGTGCCGACGGACGTCTCGATCGAGCAGGCGGCCGAGGCGGCCAGGCTTGCGGCGTTGAACGCGCTGGCGATCCTGGCGGAAGCCGCCAGCAACCTCGAAAACGTCGCCCAGATCGTCCGCGTCGGCGTATTCATCAACAGTGCCGACGGCTTCACCGATCAGCCCAAAGTCGCCAACGGCGCCAGCGACCTCTTCGCCGAAATCTTCGGCGACATCGGCCGCCACGCCCGCGCCGCCGTCGGCGTCAACGAACTCCCCCTCAACGCCGCCGTCGAACTCGAACTAACCGCCGAACTCGCCGCCTGGCCCGGGTATTTTCGGTTGAAGTAGACTGTTGCCTTCCGCTCGGTCAGAGTGAAGCGACAAATCCACTCGGCGCGGCAACGGTTTCCGGCAGCGAATGCCTCGCAAGCGTTTGCAGGTATTCCGTCGTATTCCTCGGTGGGTTTCTCAGGCTCTGCCGATGCAGTCTGACAGCTTCACAGACACGAGCTGGGGCTACGTCCACAAGGCGGCGAATGAATCGGTCTGGATGTTGAGCTTCAATACCGTAGGGCGCCAGAAGAGACGGCGGAAAATGCTTGAGGTTGGCCGTCACAATCAAGTCTGCGCCGACGCAGATCGCTGCGGCCAAAACGTGCCGGTCGTTCGGGTCCGGCAGCTCCAGGTCCGGGATTAAGTCTTCAAAGCCCTCGACCAGACAATCCCGTACCGACGCCTCCATCAACCGACGTGTTCGTTGGAGCTGTTGGCGTGACAGATCGGGGCGGTTCCGGAGCAGTGCGGCGATCCATTCTTCCTGGATCGCGTGCGTCCATCTTGCCCGGACTAAATCTGTCAGGGCCAAGTGCAGAAGGAGATCACGTATGGGGGCCGGGTACAGAACGGAAGCGTCGTAGACCGCAGTGAGGGTCGCCACAATCAGTAGCCCATATCCAGCGCCTGTCCTTGTGCTGCCAGAGTTCGCAGTGCCTCGCGACGCTCGTCGTCACTGCGTTGCTTGAATACGAGCACGTCGCAGAGCAGCACGCGGCGGTGCGCACCCACCTTTCGGTGGGGCAGTTTACCGTCGTCCAGCAATTTCACAAGGAACGGCCGCGATACGTTCAGCATGTCGGCAGCCTGTTGCGTGGTCAGTTCGGAGTGAATCGGGACCAGGGTGACGGCCTGGCCCTCGGCCATGTGCGTCAGAAGGTCCACGAGCAATCGCAGGGCCGCGTTGGGTAGCGAAACCACCTGTGGCCGGCCTTCGCCCGCCTCAAGCCGCAGCCGCACCTCGCCAGTTGTCGTGACCAGGAACGCCAGTGCCCGGGCAGCCTCCCGGGCCAAGGCAGCCTCGGATTCGGTTGGCGCTACCGGAACGAGGGCTTGCTTGGTCAGCGTGGTCATCACTCTAGTCCTCCTACGAAAGTATATCGTCTAGACGAAATAAAAGCAATAGACGAAATAATCGAAACCACTCGCTCGTCCAGATTCAAGACAGCATCCAGCTAGAAAACGCCTTTTCTTGGTCGCCTTTGGTTGAAACAGATAGTTCTTGACATATCAGTTTTGGTTCATTATGATGTGCACATTACTGATCGGAGTTGTGCGACATGCGTACGCCATGGGATATCACGCGGGAGATGTTCTTGTCCGTTTCCGAGGCGGAGACCTTGTTGGGCCATGTCCAACGTCGGGCCAAGCGGGGTTCTGGGCGGGCCGGGGACGCGGCCAAGCTGGATGAGCTGATTCTGACCGCCCTGCTGTTTTCCGGCCTTCGGAACTCTGAATTCTGTGGGCTGACGCTGGCCGACGCGGTCCTCGGCGACGGCGGGCCGGCGTTTGTTGTTCGCCCTTCGCGGGGCGAGGCTCGGACAGTCTGGCTCCCGGCCGCCGTCGGCACGCTGGTCAGCCGCTGGATCGAGGAAATTCGGCTGGGCCTGCTCCCGGCAGGCGCCGACCCATCCGACGCGGCCGGGCCGCTGGTCGTCAACGAGCGCGGGCGTCCTTTCCAGCGGTCGGGCCTTTACCGCCGAGTGGTTCGCATCCTGACGGCGGCGGGGCTCGGCGACCGGGCGAGCGTCCAGCTCTTGCGGCACACGTACGGCTACCTCGCCTACCTGCGGACGGGTGGAAACCTGCTGTTCGTCCAGCGCCAGCTTGGCCACGCCCACGCCATGGTGACGAGTATTTACGCCCAATTCGTGGACGAATCGTACCCGGTGATGGCCAATTCCGTCGCCGGAATGATCGCGGCCGAGCCCCGGCCGACCCGTGCGCTCGCCACGGAACCGGTTGTTCAGCCCGAGGCCGAAGCCTGGGACGGCAACGACGAGACGCAATGGCTCCTATGACAACGGGGAGGAATCATGGAGAAGGCAGATACACTTCAGAATGACGTAAGGCAGATTATTGCCGACATCCTGGCGATCGACGCCGAGGAAGTCGTGCCGACAGCGCGTTTTGTGGAAGATCTGGGCGCCGAATCGATCGACATGCTCGAGCTTTCGTTTCGGTGCGAAAAGCGGTTCGGGATCAAGGATCCGTTCGGCGAGCTGGGCAAACCCGGCGACCTCGCAACGGACGAGAGCGGCCGCCTGACCCCGGATTCGCTGGCGACGCTCAAGGTCCGCTTTCCCTTCCTCGATTACACGCGGTTCTCCGACGATCCTCGCAAGAGCCGGCTTACCGAACTGCTGACCGTCGAGGCGATTACGGGACTTGTGGCTCAGGCGGTCAGGCCGGCCTGCGGCTGAACCCGTATCCAGATACCTGTCGGCAGCGTTGCCCACAGACCAGCAGGCGGTAACAGCCACAAGCGTTCCCGCTGGACAACGCCGTGCGCCAGAGATAGCATTGTCCTCTTGTACCTCCCGTGAAACCGCAACAGGATAGTCTTCCATGAAGGCTCTGGTTCTGAACCTCCCGTATTCCCGTCCGATCTATCGCTGCTACCGTTGCTCGATCAATTCGCCTGCGTTCTGCCTGCCACCGCTGGAGCTG
>JAFGKA010000381.1 GCA_016928855.1 Phycisphaerae bacterium | reverse complement strand
TACATATTACATTTTATCAGTAACCAATCAGGCGGCTGGGTTAGAGGATTCCTAAACAAAATGGCAGCTTATTCCGACTATCCATTCCAGTGGCGCGGGCAGCGACGAGCTGCTTCTGGAGTCATCCCTGGACAAACTCCCAAACGACTGGTCGCCGGACGGCCGATTCCTCCTCTATCTACAGGAGGATCCGAAGACCCAGGGTGATCTGTGGGTGCTGCCCCTGTTCGGCGAGCGCAAACCGGTTCCATTTGTAAACACGAGCTTTGACGAAGGGAACGGTCAATTTTCGCCCGACGGCCGGTGGGTTGCATATCAATCCAACGAGTCGGGGCGGGACGAGGTCTACGTGCAGCCGTTTCCAGGTCCCGGCGGCAAGTGGCAGGTCTCGACCGGAGGTGGTGTCATGGCGCGGTGGCGCCCCGACGGCAGGGAACTATTCTATATCGCCTCAGACGGCAAGCTGATGGCGGCGCCGATTCAGGTTGCAGGTCAATCGCTGGAGGCCGGTGCCCCGGTGGCGCTGTTCCTGACGCGGAACATGGGCGAAAAAAGAACACAGTATGCGGTCACAAGAGACGGGCAGCGCTTCCTGATCAACATCCCCGTCGAGGAGTCCACCGCCTCGCCCATCATCATCGTCACCAACTGGACTGCAGGTTTGAAAAAATGACCCTCACCCCCTGTAAGTAACCCCGGCCCTTACGAAATCCTTGCGCCCATCAGTTCCGGCGGCATGGAAGAAGTGTACAAGGCGCGGGACACGCGCCTGGGCCGCATCGTGGCGATCAGGAAGGTCAATCTGTCCGGCCGATGGAGAGCAGGATGAAGATAAGATGACCACTCAAACATACACGGATCCCGATGTCGGTAAGGGACCCGAACAGCTTCTTGCCGAGAGAACCAGACGCATGCAGGATGCCTTGCATCTGGGAGCACAGACCCCAGCCCATACGAAATCCTATCGCCCATTGGCGGCCCAGGCCGCACGCGGTCCCAGTATTTGAACGACCGGTACCGCCGCCCCGCGTCCAGCAGGGCCGAGACCTCGGCATCGGGCGTCACAAGGCCGCCCAGGGACCCGCCACAGGAGATCAGGTTCACTTCCGGATCCGGATGCAGCTCCACGGGTTCTCCTTCACCCCGACGAAGATCATCCGCTGCCGCGACGGCGGGATCCCGTACCACATGACGTTCATCAGCTAACCGACATGCCGGCCTGTTATACTTGACCCTATCAAAGGAGGAGGGGACGATGATCACCAACGCGCAGTCGGGCACAAACATTCATGAGATCGTCGACGGCATCTACCGGATCAACACGCCCGTCGCGATGCCGGGGGGCACCGGCAAGTTCAATTTCAATCAATACCTGATCGTGGACGAGGCGCCGCTGCTGTTTCATACGGGGTTGCGGCGGCTGTTTCCGCTCGTGAGCGAGGCGGTCGCGCAGGTGATGCCGATTGAGCGCCTTCGATATGTCACTGTCTCGCACTTCGAGGCGGACGAGTGCGGGGCGCTCAACGAGTGGCTTGCGGCTGCCGCGGAGGCCGAGCCGCTCTGTGGCAGAATTGGGGCGATGGTATCGATCGGGGACATCGCGGATCGTGCCCCTCGCGCCATGGCCGACGGGGAGGTCCTCACCTTGGGCAAACACACGATCCGCTGGTTCGACACTCCGCATATGCCGCACGCGTGGGACTGCGGGATGATGATGGAAGAGTCCACTCGGACATTCCTCTGCGGCGATTTGTTTACGCAGGGCGGGCCGGGGAAAACGCCGGTAGTTGAAAGCGATATCCTCGGACCCAGCGAAAAGTTCCGCGCGCCGATGGATTACTATGCGCATGCTCCGAATACCACGGCCATCCTGGAGCGGCTCGCGCACGAGCGGCCGGCGATGCTTGCCTGCATGCACGGCAGCGCGTGGCGGGGCGACGGAGCGGCGCTGCTGATGGCCCTGGCGGAGAAATTGAGCCGAAAGTGAGTGGCCCGGCATAGTATGAAGCCGTTGCATGGTGCGCTTGGCGTTTGAGCCTTGGACGATCCTGCCCTCACACTTTCCGGCAGCTGAACAACCGGTGTTTCTCGCCGGCCTCGAAGAAGTCCACCAGCGGCCACCGGCAATGTCACCGGCATTGGATGCAATGCCACAGGTCTTCCCTCACCCCGACGAAGATCATCCGCTGCCACGACGGCGGTGGAAGACATCCTTTCCGTTGTTGAAACCGAGGAGTTGAGCGACTTCGTTCTCGTTGGACATAGCTATGCGGGCATGGTCATCTCTGGCGTGGCAGACACACTCGGGCAGCGGGTCTCTCGCTATGTTTACTTGGACCCTCGTCTTCCATTCGACATGTCCCCGGGGGCATCCTTCAGCTGGTCCAGCTTGGATACTCCCGAGATACGTGAAGCGCGATTGAAGTCGGTGCACGAACAGGGTAAGGGTGTGGCGCTCCCTCCACCTCCGCCCAGTGCATTCGCCGTGACCAGGCCTTCGGACGTGGCTTGGCTGCAGCGGCAATTGCGGCCTATGCCACTCCAGACCTATATCGGAACCTTTACGTTCAAGAGCTCTGGGAGTAATGGATTGAAGCGCACCTACATTGCGATCAAGCCACCCTATGCCACGCTCGTCTCTACCCATAACCGTATAAGGGGTGATGCTACCTGGTTGTTCACGACCATAGAGGCAGGGCACGACTCAATGGTGACAGCCCCTGACGAGCTGGCTTCTCTGTTAATGGTGGCCTGAAAGCATGTTTAAATGTACAGTGATTGGGTAACTATTAATTGAATTGAGGTAAACCGCCGCCTCTGGCGGTGCGACTCAAAAAGGCTCCGCCGTTCCGGCGTGCTTTCGGGATTCGGAATGCGTATAGGGGCTTTGAGATGCCGCCTGTTTGGGCATAGGC
>JAFGKA010000380.1 GCA_016928855.1 Phycisphaerae bacterium | reverse complement strand
CGGGCGTCGAGGTCGCTTGCGGGTTCATCGAGCAGCATGGCCGCCGGGGCCATCGCCAGCACACCGGCCAGCGCGACGCGGCGTTTCTGGCCGTTGGAGAGCCGATGCGGCGCCCGGGTGTGGAGGTCCTCGGCCAGACCAACCCGCGCGAGCGCCTGCCGGGCCATGGCCAGCGCTTCGTCGTGCGAAGCGCCGAGGTTCAGCGGACCGAACGCGACGTCATCGAGAACCGTCGGGTTGAAGAGCTGGTCGTCGCTCGACTGGAAGACCATGCCGACCGCGCGACGCAGCGCGGGCAGTTGCTTCGGGTCTGCCGGCGAGAGGCCGTCGATCTCGATGCGCCCCCGATAGCCGTGCAGCACGCCGGTCAGACAGAGGAACAACGTGGACTTGCCCGCGCCGTTGGGTCCGATCAGGCCGACGCGTTCGCCCGGGTCGATCTCAAGCGTAAGCGCGCGCAGGGCGTCCGCGTGGCCGTCGTAGGCGAAGGAGAGGGCGTCCAGGATGATCAGCGGCTTGCGATTCACAACCAGCGATCCCATACCAGAATAGCGACCGAGGCGGTGGCCATTACCATTGTTGCAAGCGTGTCGTGAAAAGTCATCTGCCAGTTGCGAAGCGGATAGAGCTTGCCGGCAAATCCGCGACAGGCCATCGCCTGCCAGACGCGATCGGTGCGGCGGTGGCCGCGAACGAGCATCGCGCCGGCCAGGTTGGCGGTGACCCGGTACGTGTGTGTGTTGGCACGGGGTACGAATCCACGACAGGCCGCGGCGGTTGTCGTGGCCCGGTATTCCTCGGCGAGGATAGGCAGATACCGCAGCGTCAGCAGTGCGATCTGCACGAGCGAGCGCGGCACGCCCAGTGACCGCGCCGCCCAGAGCGTGTCGGCCAGATGGGCCGTGTTCAGAATCGCCAGCGTGGTCGCGACGATGCCCAGCGCCCGCAGGCCGATCAAGCCGGCGAATTCGAGCCCGCCGGCGTGAAAGTGGAGTCTGCCAAGCTGCAGCGCGACCGGCCCGCTGCCCAGCAGCGGCAACAGCAGCAGAAACGGCGCCAGGAACGCGGCGAACAGCCCGATGCGGCGCATGCAGAAGCCAATCGGCAGCCGCCCGGCCGCCAGCAGCGCCAGCGAGATCGTCGCTCCGACGGCGGCGGCCGGCAGGGTGGTCAGGCACGCCTGCACGAGGATCAGCGGCGCGAGGCCCAGGAGCTTCGCGCGCGGATCCCAGCCGCCCAGAAGCGAGGGGCGGTCGGCCAGGGGCTCGATATCAAGAGGATGCACGGTCATTGCGGTTCTCGTGGCTTGCCGTGAGCGTCTGCTCGACTCGTCGCAGCCGCCGGTTCGTCGCGATGGCCATCGCCAGCGCGGTCAGTGCCGCGATGACTGCCAGACCGACCAACACGCGCAGGGTGGTCTCCGTGGCGGTTTCGCGGGCGGCGCCGTGGGGGTGCGCGATTCGGGCGTCTTGCGGGCGGGTATCATGAGCGACGACAGCGGGAGCGTCCGTGCCGGCTTCCGGTATTCGCAGCCGCGCGATCTGCTCGTCGGTCAGTGTGACTCGTGCGGCATGGCCTTCGCCAAGCTGGATGTTGAACGTCAGCGCTTCCGCACGGTCGGGCGTGAACTCGAATGCGCCGTCGAGCAGCGGTCCGCGCTGGATCTCCGTGCCGTCGGGTCGCAGGACGATGACGACGCCGTCCTTCGGCGTCTTGCCGCCGGAGAACCACGCGTCGACGGTGATCGTTCGGCCGTCGTCCGAGACGTACGCATCGGCCGATACGCGGTGGGCGCGGGCGGATGAGATCAGGCCAAGAGACATCAACGCAAATGCGCAAAGCTGTAGCGGCTGGCGTCTCGCCCGCCGTGCTTCGAGGTCCGCTACCCTTGCTGTCGCGACTCCGCCCGGCGTTGACGACGAGCGCTGCATTTCACGCGTCGTCGCGTCGCGCATTTCCATCATCGCGCCCCCTCTCTGCTGGGCAGGGATGGGCCACCCTGACAAGGGTTCTGCATGGTCAGATGGTGTGGCATGGGCTAGGGCTCCTGGGCCGACGTCGGCGTGGTGGGGACATCCCGCAGCAGCGCCGGTTTGACGGTCAGCAGATAGCGTACCACGAAGGCGACGATCACGCCTTCGATGAAGACAATCGGTGCGTGGGCGACAAACGCGAAACGGGCGATGTCGCGGAACGGCTCACGTTCGCTGACGCGGTCGAGCGGGGCGAACGCCAGCACTGCGAACAGCAGGGCCGCCGAGCCGATCACCGCGATTGCGCCGGCCGAGAAGCCCCACCGGAAGATCCGCCCGCCCTTCAGGCCGCGTTCGACGCCGATCAGCAGAGCCGCCGCGACCAGTCCAATCGCGAGCGTGCACGGCCACGAGATCGTCGTCTGGATCCAGCCGATGCTTGTGAGTCCGTCGCAGAGCAGCTTCGGCGCCGTCGCACAGACGATCAGCAGCACGGTCGCGAACGCGAGCGTGCCTGAGCCACCTTGCCGCAAGCCCCATCGCATCCAGGTGCCGGCCAGATACCCGGGCACCGCCATGATCACCGTGTTGACGCCGAGCGTGGCTGGGCCACCACAGCCGAAAAGGGCGGCTTGCAGGAAAAGCGCGATGCCGATAGCCGGGAAGCATCGGATGCCGAGCACGATGCCGACGAGGCTATTGAGCGTCAGGTGCACGCTGGTCGGCCCGGCAGGCACACGCAGCAGGCTCGCGACGAAGAACGCGGCCGTCATCACGCCGATCAACGGGTACTCGCGGTCGCGGATCCGGCGCAGTCCGATCGCGGCGAGTCCTCCGGCAACGACGTAGCCGGCCGCCAGCGTCCCCGGCGCCAGGATGCCTTCGGAAATGTGCATCTGCGTCTACTCGATCCCCGTCCGTGGGGCTACGTGGATCCAGAACGTGGCGCGCTCGACGAGTGGGCCCGTGTGGCCGTCGCGGTCAATCTTCGTGTCGGTTTCGTGAATCGCGGTCAGGGCGAACCAGCCCTCGTCGTGCAGGCCGAACGCGACGATGCCGTTGACGTCGCTGCGGGCTTCGAACGTGATGAACTCTTCGCCGGGCAGCTTCGAGGCATCGGGAATCGTCGGTTGAAGCTTCTCGAATTCGACAAGGCAGCCGGCCAGCGGCTTGCCTTCGTGCAGGACGAGCATCCGCATCACGTGGCCGCGCTGCAGGCCGTAGGGGCGCGTCAGCGGAACCAGCTCGAACGCATGCCCGGCGCGACAATCCCAGTTGATCTTGTCCTGTACGTGCAGCACGCTCTTGGCGTAGTCCTGGAGGAACACTTCGTCTTTGTCGTCCCAGAGCAGCGCCGCCTTCAATGCGAGCGTATGATCGCCGCGCATCGCGGGCGTGTAGGCGAATTCGAATGCGGCGTAGTCCTTGCCGTCAGCGGCCCTGACTTTCGTCGGCTTCAGGTTGGCCAGCAGATCCACGCGCTGTCCGTCGGGTGCGATGGCCGTCAACTCGGCTGGCCGGGTTGCGTCCATCCAGATGTGCTCATAGCCATGTCCCCACACCAGCCGGCACGCTACCGGCCGGCCCCGGCGAGCGGACCATTGCTCGTACTCCTGCGGCACGAGCACGTGGAAATGCCCCATCGCGACTGGCGTCACCACGACGATGATCAGCATGAGCGCAAACACGGTCCTGCGAAGCATGGCAGAAACCTCCCACTGACTCGAAAGACGCTTCGGCGTGCCAACGTGTCCATGGTAACACGATTCAGAGAGAGGTGCTACCCGGCAACAAGAGGGAAGGTGGCCGGGGCCAGGTCCTCGTTGGCCTTCGTTCTCTGTTGGCCGGGCGGTCGGTTGCGGGCGTTCAGCCGCCGTATTTCTCGTTCAGCTCGTCGGCAAATCGCTTACACTGCTCGGTGACCGTCCACGCGTCGGGCCAGAAGCAAAGATCGATCGTCCACCAGTCGTGCGGGACCCCCGCGGCGTTCAGGATCGGCAGCAGTGTATCGAAGTCGAGCTGCCCGTCGCCGAACGGTGCGTGCGTCGACGTCTCATCGCCGTGCAACGTGCCGTCCGAATCGATCAGGTGGATGTGGTTGATCTTGCCGCTAAGCCGGCGCGCGAGTTCGATCGCGCCGCCGGGCAATGTCTCGCGCTCGCCGGGCTGACGGGCGCCGACCGCCGCGATCATGTGCGCGTGGCAGGCGTCGAAAAGCACGCCGAAGTTGTCGTGCCCGACCTCATCGACGATACGCAGAACGTCAGACGGCTTGTTGAACGCGAAGCCGGGCTCGAATTCCCACGTGACGTAGACGCCCTTGTCGGCGGCTTCGGCGGCGCAGCGCTGCCAGGTCTGCACGACGCGTTTCCGCGCGGTGGCCGGATCGACCTCGTTGAAGATCGTCGGCGGCTGCACCGAATCGACGCGGATGCCCGGAATGCCGAGATCCACGCAGAAGTCGAGGTTCTTGCGGAAGCAGTCGAGATACGGCTTTGTGTCGGTCGTGTTGATCAGCTTCTGTGCCCATAAGTCCGCCGCGAGCGCGGAGAAGGCCAAGCCGGCGTCGGCCACCTGCTGGCGGACGGCGGCGCGGGCATCCTTCGTGGCCACATCGTCCGGGTTCGGATGCGGTTTGAAGCCACCGAGTTCAAGCCCGTCGAAGCCGTAGCCGGCGAGCCGTTCGAGCACTTCGCCGAAGGGAACGGGTTTGTCCGCGTATGGTCCGATCGTATAGGCCCATGTACCGATGGAAATGCGTTTCATGGCAGTACCTCGTATATCCGTTCGTACGTCGTTCTGCACACGTTGGACAAGGAACAAGAGAAGGGGTCAGGCACCTTTTTGCCGAGGCCCTTGTTGTCCGACGCCGGCGGTTGGCGCCCTTCAAGACAACATCCCATCGACAGGGTCGATGCGGGCAAAAAGGAGCCAGACCCCGGCGCTACTATGCCTTGCGATAATCGCCCACGTTCGGGGCGTCCGGATTCGTGTCGGGCCCGAAGTACCGCAACAGCACGAGCGGGCATTCCCGTCCGAGGTTCTCGACGGTGTAGCCCTGCTTCGCCCGGTCGGCGGTGATGAAGACCTCGTCCTCGGTCATCTCGCCGAAGCGGATCATCGCCGGGCATTCGAGCGACGTGCCCTGGATCCGGCCGCGGCCCTGCACGACGATCACGCCCGAGGCGCCGTTGTCCTTGATCGTGGCCTTCGTGCCCGGGCTAACGGTCAGCTCCTTCGCCGAGAACAGCTCCTTGCCCTCGACGCGGCCGTAAACCACCCAGCGATCGACCCAGCCTTGGCCCTCGGCGGCGGTGATCGGCGCGAGGAAGTGGTTCTTGCCGAAGTACGGGTCCGTATTGCCCTCCCAGTCGAGTTGATCGACGATGAAGTCGAGATCCTGGTGCTTGTCCTTCGGCATGCACTTGACCAGCAGCTCCCACGGTACCGGCCGGGCCTCGACGATCGACTGATACATGCCGAACACGTCGGAGCCCCATTGCGGCTCATACGTGACCAGCGAGCCCGGGGCATGCAGGACGCACGGCGGCACAAGCCAGCCGGTGCCCGGCGCGAGTCGATACGCCCGCGACAGGTCGAGGATACCGTTATCGCCCTCGTTCCAGCGTTCCAGACAGCGGCGGACGTCAGTCTTGGTGGTGCCGGGCTCGAGGCCGAAGAACGTGAACGGGAAGTTGTTGCCCACGTTGTTGAGTTGCGGCGGGAAGTAGTACGCCTCGGGCTTGCCCTCCTCGCCGACGAGCTTGGCTTGGGCATGGTTCTGGTGCATGTGGTGTGGGATCGGCCCCATGTTGTCGAAGAACTTGCTGTAGACCGGCCACCGCTTGTAGGCGTCGAACATCGGCTTGCCGATCAGGGCCGCCCCTTCGGCGGCGACGGCGTCCTTGAGCGTGAACCGCTGGCCGTCCGAGACGACGTAGCTGAGCCCCTCGTCCGGCGGGGCGCCGGGGTTGGCCGCCGCGGTCGTCGAGGCGAACCATCGCTCATCGATGCCGCCGCGGTGCGTGCCCAGCGCGTAGTAGTCCTGCGGCGCCAATTTGATCCGACGGCCGGGATGCAGGAAATCGCGCGGAACCCAGTTCGGCGCCAGTCGCAGAATCCCCTCGCCGTGTTCGATCGCGGCCTTCGTCTGTTTCGAGACATCGTTCGAGGCCATGGTTGGCATCTCCTACGCAATGACAGTCGATTCCGTGCTCCGCAGCCGCATATCAGGCCACAATCCGCCGCCGCGGTCAAGTGCGAACTCCATGCCCGCAAATCTGGCCGGACGAAGGCATACTTTGTGCAGGGTTCGCCCTGGCGGACTCGTTGATGATGGCCGTGCCGGCAGACGGAACGGCCCGCGAACACGGACGGACCTACGTGCGCTTGTTCACTTCTCTGCAGAGGGCGTAATACGCCCAGTGTTGAGCGATTGCGGCGAAGCCGACGCCAACAAGCAGCAGAGTGGCGTCAACCTGGACCGTCCCATGCCACCAGGACGCCCCGGACTCCTCGGTGTTTGCCCAGGCCATGCCGCAAACGGCGAGCCAGAGGAGCAGGTTGATTTCGATGACCACAAACACCGTGCGAAGCGTGCGTTTCATTTCGTCCTCTCCGCATTCAAGGTATCGCCTGCTGACGTTGCCGATGAACAAGCCGCCGCACTGCTTGTATGCTCCCTGTGCGGGGTGAAAACAGCAACCCTGCAAAACCATGCAACATCGTACTCGTTCGACGATGTCCCGTCGAGGTGGCAATTACCCCTATGTGGTGTGGCACTCGTGGATGACGGTCGATGCGGTGGTCTGTCTGGCCGCTTCAGCGGCCATCCCGCCGGAAGGCGGGTCCTTAGGCCGGTCCTTTTAGGGCCGGTTCGTCGAGCGGACACTACCTGTCCCCCTTCTTCCTCCTGTATCTCAACCCGTTTCAATGGATTTCCCATTAATGACATCACTAGGTCATGAACTGGAAGCCCGTTGAAACGGGCTGGCCGAATGGGGAGGGTGCAATAGGTGTGGGTCCGCTAGCCAACCAGCCCTCAAAGGGCTGGCCTAAGGACCCGGCTGCGCCGGGAAGGCCCCGTGAACGGGGCCGTTGGGCAAGCGTGCGTCACGGAGTGCTTCTTAATTGGCACGCCGTCCATCATGGAACAGCCATGCAGGAGCCGCCTTGGCTCATCATTTGATGATAGCGTTGCCCGCAGCAACGGAATGGCCCGCGTGTGCAGACCATACAGATTCGCGAACCCGAAAGTTCGCATGTGCGCCCTGCATCGCGCCCGGGACTTTGCATATTTCCGGCGCCCACGCCTACAATGTGCACTGTCGGAATCGAGGAGCTCCGCATGGCTGACACGTGGCAGGTCAACGCTGACGGCATGGTCACGCTCGAAGCCGAGCGCAAGTCGCGCGTCGGGTTCGGCTGCCTGGCGGCGTTCACGCTGCTCTGGAACGGGATCATCTTCTCGGCCGTGCTTTCCAGCGTGCGTTCGAGTGGCACGCCATGGTATCACTATCTGTTCTTCGCGCCATTCGTGCTGGTCGGTGTGGCCCTGGCGGTCTTCCTGCTGCTCGCGCTGTTCACCGGCGTGCTGTCGTTCGGCAAGTTCATGCCCGCCGCCGTTCGCGTCAGCCGCCAGCCGCTGCGCCTCGGCGAGACGTTCCGCGTCGTCGTCGAGCAGTCGGTCAAGTCGGCCGCCACAGTGGACACGATGCGTTGCACGTTGCGCGCCCGCGAGTGGGTGGAATACAGCCAGGGCACGAAGACCTATACCGACAAGCACACGCTGCTCGAGCAGCCGGTCACGCTGTTCGAGAACGCGGCGCTGGCGCCGGGCCAGCCGTTCGGCGGCGAATGCGAGTTCACGATCCCGGCCGAGAGCATGCACACGCTCGACCTGAAGCACAATAAGATCCAGTGGACGCTCGAGGTGGCCGTGGTGATTCCGCGATGGCCGGACTACAAGGCCCGGTTCCCGCTGGTCGTCGCGCCGCACATGGTCGCGAGTGCGGGAGGAGCCGCATGAGCAAGCCCGATTTGCAGATCGAATTGTCGCCGGGGCCGTGGCCGGGGCACGATTACGCTGGCTGCTGGCCGGTCGGTGGCCGGATTGCCGGTACCCTGCGGGCCCAGACGTTCGAACCGGTCAAGGCACGCGGCGTCCGCGTAGAACTCGGGTGGCACACGGAAGGTCGCGGCGACACGGACAAGAAAGTCGTTGATACCGTGACGGTGCAGGAAGGATCGCTGCACGGTCCACAGGCGTATCAATGGACGTTTGAGCTTGCGGTTCCGTCAGACGGTCCGATTTCCTATCACGGGCACTACATCAACATACTCTGGCAGGTCCGCGCGGTCGTGGATATGCCTTGGGCCCGCGACGCAAAGGCCGAACAGCCGGTTCAGATCCTGCCCGACTACGCCGCCGACTAGGCGCGGCCACCAGCCGGGGGTGAAACATCTGCAGAGCCGCAGAGGTTTTTCCGATGCAGAATCGCCGTCCTACTGTGGCACTTGACGCGCCTTTCTGGAGGATTCAATGCCATGTTCCATCGTATCCTCATGCGACTGACCGTGTTGGCTCTTTCAATAGCCGTTGTTTCCGCCTGCTCGGCTCCGCCGCCGCCGGCGACCAATCCGCCCGAGGACACCACCAGTCCGCCGACGCTGGCGCACATTCGGACGGTTGAGATGAATGTCGGCACGCATCGCCCGGAGATCCTGGTCACCGCCGATGGCCACATCGTGGTCGCCGTCGTCGAACCGGGTGCTCAGGACGATCCAGCCGGCAAGGTCAAACACCGTGCGTACCTGTTCGATTCCGACTTTGCGGCGATGGGCGAGTCGTTTGTGTTGACGCGTATCACGGATGAGTTTGGCGAGCCGGCGGACCATCGTGCTACGCTGGTCAACGGCGAGCTGGTCGTCGTGTACCAGACGCTCACGTATGCGGACGGCGTCGCACCGGTCGGCGGGCCCGCTGAGACCTACGCCGAGACACAGTCACTGATGTTAACCCGTTTCGGGCTGGACGGAACGGAGCAGTTCCGCGGCGCGATCGTGGCCGGGGCGACCGATTTCACCGCCGACAACTTCCCCGACCACTGCCTTGTCTGGCATGACGATCTGAACCGGCTGCTCGTCAGCACTGGGACGACCGGCGCCGCACTCAAGCTGCGGGAGGTGGATCTCAACGCCAGCGTGTTGGCGACACACAGTTATGCGACATCGGAAACGGGTGTGCAGGGAGTCATCGGCAACAGCCTGTTGTACAACGCCGGCAAGTTGCTGCTGTTCTCAGCCACGGGGCCAGCGCCGGGCGCACCGCGACTGGCGGCCACCGCGATCCTGGCGGACTTCACGCTCGGCAGCACACTTACAGCCACGGTGGCTGATCGTGAACAGAGCTTTCCGACCGGCAACCTGGCCTACGGAGATTTCGTGTTCGTCGGCTATATTTCGCGACCGGCCGGCGGCGACGTGGCAATGGAATCGAATCCGTATTATCCCTACCTCAAGATTCTCGATGGCGAGAGTCTGGAGGTCGTAGCCGATGTCGCGGTGGGCGACGGCAGCGCCGGCTTCTCCCATACGCACCCCACACTGGCAACGCTGGGCTCACGATTGTTCGTTGCCTGGAGTCGACGTGACGCGAGCGGAATATCGCCGCAGGTCGTCATCGACGAATATCAGATCACTCAGCCGTAGCCTCTGTGTCAACCGCCCGACTGCGCGGCAGCTACCTTAGGTGTGCATGCCGAGCGTTACGGATCAGCCCGTCCTGTGCAGCGGGGACGCGAGCAACGCTTGTTGGTCTGTGGTTATCGGTCTGTTCCGGTAGCGAAATTCCACATACCACTTACATTATCGGGCTACCGCGCCGGCCGTGTGCAACAGATTGCAGGATCAGCGGAACAGCCCCATCGATCCAACCGATGAGGAGTAGAAGGGCTATCGTGCCATGACTGCTCGGGGTCTTGGCTGCGCCAGACCGCGTGTCGGGGCCGTGCCGTTCACGACGCGGCCCGGGTGATGGACCCCAGTCTCCGGGCCCGGCCGATGGCGTCGAACAGGAAACGACGTATTGGACCGAACACACCGTATGGATTGCGCCAACGGCGCAGCGTGTTCGGCCCATGGGATACGGCCGCACGAGAAGCTACGGTACGTTCTCGAGCCACACGTGGGCCCGGAACGGATCGCACACACGGACGCTCGAGGGGCGCGGCGGAACAAAGGGTGTTCGCAAACACAGAACGGGAGCAGCGTAGCCATGAGGCGGACAGTACACTCCATCACAATCGCGCGGCTGATCGGGAACCCTATACTCCTGCTGGTGGCGGGGATCGCGGTGATCGGATGCGGCGTTGCGTGCCGTGACGAGACCCCGCAACGCGCCCGTGCCGCCGCGCTGCCGGTGGCACCGACGAGCGCCACACCCGTGCCGGTTGGCGCGATGAAGAAGGTGCTCGTCGTGCACAGCTACCACAAGGGCTACCCCTGGGTGGATGCGATCACGCAGGGCGTCCAACGCGCGCTGGCCGGCAGCCCGGTGCAGGTTGAGATCGTCTACATGGACACCAAGCGCAAGCCCACCGAAGCCTGGAAGAGACAATCTGGCGACATCGCGCGGCAGGTCGTGGCGGAGTGGCAGCCGGACGTCGTCATTACGTCCGACGACAATGCGCAGGCGTACTTCGCCAAGGACTATGCCGGGCGCGACCGGCCGCAGTTCGTTTTCTGCGGCGTGAACGCCGAGCCTGGAGAATACGGCTATCCGGCCGACAACATCACGGGCATCCTGGAGCGTCCGCACTTCGCGGCAACGCTCGAGATCCTGAGCCGGCTCATGCCGGCGGCCAGGCGAATCGCGATCGTGACGGATGATTCGGAGACGTCGACCGGGGCCCTGAAGTTCATGACTCGCCAGCCCGCGCGATACCTCATGGTATCCGTCGAGACGCCCAGCACGTTCGAGCAATGGCAGGCCGCGATCCGCGGCTGTCAGACGACCGCCGACGCCATCGCGGTCTATATGTACCACACTGTCAAGCCGACCGGCGGCAGTGAAAGTATGCCGCCGAAGGACGTCATGGCGTGGACCGTCGAGAACAGCCGCATTCCAATCATCGGGTTCTTCATTTTCACGGTCGATGACGGCGCGTTATGCGGATTCCTCGAATCGGGCGTGGAACACGGTTTCCGTGCCGGCCGGATGGCGATGGAAATACTCGATGGGAAGAAGGCGAAGGAAATCCCGCTGGTGACGGCGCTGGAGGGCCAGTCGATGCTGAACATGGCGGCCGCGAAGCGGTACGGCATCGAGGTGTCGGATCTGGCCCGGGAGAGTATCGAGATCGTGATCGGGGACTGACCGTTGGCCGAGGCAGCTGTGCGGCGCGCATCGCGTGCCCGACATTTTCGCAGCAAGCGCTTTCTCTCCGGCGTGATCGTCGGCGCCGCCGGGATTGGTGTGTCCCTGTTCGCGTTCTGGGAGTTCCGCACGCTCGAATCGCACCACGCACGCCGTCAGTTCGAGGCGGCCGCGGAGCGGGGGTTTGAAGCGATTCGACACAGTGTCGATAACAAGATCCTCGTGCTCGAGGCGATTCAGTCGGTCTTCAATGCGTCGGAACGCGTGGATCGAAACGAGTTCGCGATCGCGTCCGCGCCACACCTCAACCGCCAGGTCGATATCCAGATGCTGGCCTGGGTCCCCCGGGTGTCCGCGACGGATCGGGTCCAGTACGAAACGGCCGCGCGCGGAGACGGGATGGAGAAATTCCAGATCGTCGAGCGGCATGGCCCCGACGCACCGGTGCCCGCGGCGAATCGAACCGAATACTTCCCTGTGTACTACGCGGAACCGTATGTTGGCAATGAAGCGGTCCTGGGATGGGATCTGACTTCGGATCCCGCGTATGCGGCGGTTCTCGCGTTGGCCCGCGACGAGAATCGCGTCATCGCGATGCGGTACGCGCCGCCGATCGGCGCGGTGGCCAGCAGCGCCCGTTTTGTCGTGTTCATGCCGGTCTATTCACAAAGCGGCCTCCTGTATTCGGTGACGGAACGCCGACGCAATCTCAGAGGGTTCATCACTGGCGTGTTCCGGATCGACGATCTGGTCACGAACGCCCTCCATCTGCTCGGACCGGGGGCATTCGACATTCGACTGTCCGACGTGACGGACGCATGGCGACCGGTGTTCCTGTATCTGCACGACGCACACAAAGCCAACGGCGTGCCTCGCGGACGTCATGCGTCGTCGGCGCCGGGCTGGGCATGGGAAGGTACGCTCGACGTGTACGGTTCACGGTGGCTCGCCCGCTGCACGCCCACCGCGGCATCCTTGACTGAGACCTCTACCTCACTGCCCTTGTGGGCCCTGGCGGGCAGCCTGCTCGTCACGTTCATTCTCGCGACATGGGTGGTTACGCTGGTCGGCCGCGCGGCGCAGATCCAGATGCTCGTCGAGCAGAAGACCCGGGACTTGCGGGAAAGCGAGGCGAAGTACAAGGAGGCGGCACATTCTGCCCGGGAAGCGACGCAATCCAAGAGCGAATTCCTGGCCAACATGAGCCACGAGATCCGCACGCCGATGACGGCGATTCTTGGTTTTGCCGATGTGCTGCTCGAACACGGCAACCTCGAGAACGCGCCGCCGGAACGGATCGAGGCGGCCAAGACCATCAAGCGCAACGGCGAGTATCTGCTTGGCATCATCAATGACATCCTCGATCTGTCGAAGGTCGAAGCCGGCCGGATGGTGGTCGAACATGTGTCCTGCCACCTCTGCACCCTCGTCGCCGACGTCGCGTCGCTCGTGAAGGTGAAGGCGGACGGCAAAGGCCTTGGCTTCGCTGTCGAGTACCTCGGTGCCGTGCCCGAGATGATCCGGACCGATCCGACGCGCCTGCGGCAGATCCTGATTAATCTGCTGGGCAACGCCATCAAGTTTACGGAAGTCGGCGGCGTGCGGCTGGTCATCCGGTTCATCTACGCGAAGGACAAGCCCGTTATCCAGTTCGATGTGGTCGATACGGGCGTCGGCATCACCGAGGAACAGCTCGCGCGGTTGTTTCAGCCGTTCACGCAGGCTGATGCGTCGACAACACGCAAGTTCGGCGGAACGGGCCTGGGGCTGTCGATCAGCAAGCGTTTTGCCGAAATGCTTGACGGCGACGTGGTCGTTGTCGATTCGGAGGCTGGACTCGGTACCCGCTTCCGGTTCACTGTCGGAACGGGTTCACTCGACGGCGTGACCATGATTCAGGATCCCCTGGTCGTCGCGCCAAGGGATTTGAGGCAGACCGCCAATGCGAATGAACAAGCGTTGCAGGGCTGCCATATTTTGCTGGCCGAGGACGGCCCGGACAACCAGCGCTTGATCGCCCACGTGCTCAAGAAAGCCGGCGCTGAGGTCACGGTCAAGGAGAATGGCAAACTGGCCGTGGATGCCGCGCTGGATGCCCGGAATGCCGGTACGCCATTCGACGCCATCCTGATGGACATGCAGATGCCGGTGATGGACGGGTATGAGGCCACCCGCCTGCTTCGCACGAAGCACTATACCGGGCCGATCATCGCCCTGACAGCCCACGCCATGGCCGGCGATCGGCAGAAGTGCATCGACGCCGGATGCGACAATTACGCCACCAAGCCGGTCAACCGACAGAAGCTGATCGAGACGATCGAGCAGGCCGTGCAGCGCGGCGAGCCTGTCGCCGTGATCCGTTGACGGCGCCTTTCGCTGTCCCCTTTCTTCCACCCCCTTGTTTGTCAGACGCGAACACGACGCATCCAGCGGCGCCGGCGCGATGTCCCGTTGACAGCGAATCGGGCAGGACGCATGATCCGTCTTCGGTGTCATTGATTCTGGCAGGGTCAACCCAGAGAAGGGGCTGTCTCATGAGTCTGTTGCATGTACGCCTACTGGCCACACTTGTCGTTTCCGGTACACTTCTGTCGGTGGCTGTCGCGAAGGCGGAACTGCCGTTCGAGACGCAGTACGCACAACTGAAGCAGGTCCTCAAGGGCAAGCGTGTCGGTCTGGTCACCGGTCCGACGGCGGTTGATACGCAATACCGCCTGCTGGCCGACCGGCTGCACGCCGACGCCGACGTGACGCTCGTGTGCTTCTTCGCGCCGGAGCACGGCTTGCGTGACGAGCTGCAGGCCGGTGCGGATGTCCAAGACTATGTGGATGAGGTGACCGGCCTGCCGGTCTATTCCGTGTACGGTTCGCGCCAGGCACCGCTGCCCGAGCATCTGGCGCTACTCGACGTGCTGCTGTGCGACATACAGGACGTTGGGGCCCGCTTCTTCACCCGGATCGAGACTATGACGCTGGCCATGGAAGCGGCGGCGAAGGCCGGCAAGGCTTTCGTGGTGTTTGATCGGCCGAATCCGATCGGGCTGACCAAGATGGAAGGGCCGCCGCTTCCGATGGACGCTGGCCTGATCGGCCGCCTCTGGCCCGGCCAACCGTTCGGTCTGCCCACGCGTACCGGGCTGACGATGGGCGAGATCGCCACGCTTGTGAACAACGAGTGGACCGAGCACAAGGCGGATCTGACCGTCGTCAAGGTCCCCGGCTACACCCGGTCGATGTCCTTCGCCGAGACGGGCTATCCCTGGGTGATGGCTTCGCCGAACATGCCAACGATCGAGACGGCGTTCGTCTACACCGGCACGTGCATTTTCGAGGGGGCCAACATCAGCGAAGGCCGCGGCACGACCCGGCCGTTCGAGCTGATCGGGGCACCGTTCGTGAACGCGTCGAAGCTGGCCGAGACGCTCAACGCCATCGGGCTCAAGGGCGTGCGGTTCCGGCCGGCCTGGTTCACGCCGACGTTCGATGATTACAGGGGCAAGTGCTGTGCGGGTGTGCAGGTGCACGTGCTCGATCGCGAGGCGCTCGAGCCGGTCCGCGTGGGCCTGACGATGCTCAAGGTCTTCTGCGAGCTGTATCCGAAGGAGGTCGTCGTCAGGAACTCGGCCGCGCGCCTGATGGGTATCCCGAATCTGCACGAGCGCATCTGGACCGAAAGCGTCGATGCCCTCATCCAGGAGTGGCAGCCGAACCTCGAAAAGCTCCGCGCCCTCGTCAAGCCGCACCTGCTTTATCCGTAATTTGAACAGGCGTCAGCATCTGACCGCGTACCCCCTGCATCCGCACAGCGGGCGGAAGAAAGGCGGAAAACGGGGACACGGACGGGAAACGGGGCATTCTACTTTTGATATATATATGTCATACGTAAAGTGTCTGTTGCCGTTCCGGTGCTTGCCGCTGCCCCTATACCCCCGTGGCCCCCCTGGCCGCCAGCGCCTGCAGTGCACCTCGAATCTGCGGCATGTCGAGCATCAGCATGTGGGCGCCGCGGTGAATCTGCTCGACAGCGTGCTGGGCAGCTTCGTACAATACGTACTCGGCGCGGCTGAGGTTGCCGGCCGCATCGTCGCACACGAGGCGCACCGCCGCTTCGGTCACGCGCAGGCGGGTGCCGGTGTCCGGAGCGGTGGCGCTCAACTCCCGTCGCCGTTTGATGAACCGGGCAATCGCCGCTCGATCGGCTGGCTGCAGACGGACCGTGCGGACGCGCAGCCCGGCAGCCTCCATGTCGCCCACCACGTCGTCGTGGGTCCCAAGCAGAAGCCGCACACCGTACGCGGCCGCCCACCGCGCCAACTGCCGCCGGCAGCGTGGCGTCAGCCGGTTCACCTCATCGAGCGACCACAGCCGAGGCAGCTCGGTGCGCCCTTTCGGTGGAATCGTGATATGGCGTGTCCCGAGCGGGATGTAGTCAAAGCGGCAACCGCCACGATCCTCAGCCACCGCCACCGTGTGACAGGCCACGAGTCGCGTGCTCTTGCCCCAACCCGCCTGACCGATGAACTGCACGACGTCGGCGTCGTCGCGAAGCCAGGCCCGGATTGGTGAACGGTCATCCGGGTCAGCGGCCTCAAGCAGAGAACGCACCAGGGCCTCACCGTCGAGTCGGCGGAACGGGTTGCCCGTCAGGCCAAGTGCGGCCCACGGATTCACGCGAACAGGCGGTGGTTGCGCCATCCCTCCATCATGCCCGCAACCTCGCCGCCCTGCACGCCCGACACATCGGGGCCGGTTGCATCCGCGGCCCCCTGACCGGATCATGGGGGCCGTCGCGGAATAGGCTCGATCCATGTAAGGAGTGCGGAATGTTATCGATCGCATTCACATGCGCGGTGGCGATCGGCATGTTGCCGACGGCACCAGAAGACGTGTATCGCATCGCCATCTTGGCCGAGGCGCTCCCGGAACACGACCCGGGCCTGGCCGATGAGCTGACAGCCGCCCTGCAAGCCAGCGGCCATGCCGTTCAGCCGATCAGTGCGGCTGAGCTTTCCGCGCCGGCGGCACTGAACATCGACACCTGCGATTGTGTGATCTTGCCGTCGTCGTCGGTCCTGCCGGCGGAATGCATCCCGGCAATCGAACAATTCCTACAGCATGGCGGGGACATCCTCGCCTTGGGCGCCCCGGCATTCACCCGGCCCGTCGCTCGTGTTGGCGATGAATGGTTTGGGGTCGAGAGCTATCAGCAGCGGCTGGCGGGCGTGGCACCGGATCGCATGCTGTTCGACTTCGAGTCCGGCGATGTCAGCGGGTGGCATCACGCGACTCGGGCGCCGGCTTCGCCTACCGTTGCCGAATGCTTGCCGGGGCCGCATGGCCAGGCAATGCACGTTCGCATCGAGAACATGACCAGTTGGGATACGTGGCAGTCACCCCCGGTCGCCGACGCGTTCGGTGCAGGCCATGAGCTGACCTGCTTCTTTGCGCGAGGCGTCGGTGCGACGACCAGCCTGATGGTCGAATGGACAGAGAAGGACGGCTCGCGCTGGATCGCCACGGTACCGCTGACCAAGCGGTGGAAGCACTATGTGCTCGAGCCGAGCGCGTTCTTGTTTTGGGAGTCCGTGCCGGGACGCGGTGGGCCGGGTGACCGCTTCAACCCGGCGAATGCCGCGCATCTCACGGTGGGCGTGGCGCAGACGCATACCGGCCTGCGCGCCGGCGCGTACGAGTTCTTCATCGACGAGATTGGCACGGCAGCCAATCCGCTCGCCGACGTTCCATTGGTGCTGAGGGGCTCGCCGCCGGTGATCGAGGGCCTGAGCCCGGACTACAAGTTCTATCGCTGCAACGATGTGGCTGCGCTGCGCGTGCGATCGCCGTGGCTGGCGAATGTGGCGGCGTTGCCGATGGCGTCAACGATCTTCGCCCATCATCCGCGGCCGACCGGCAAGGGCTTCAACAAGGGCCGTGCGTGGCGATGGATTCCGTTGCTCGAGGCGATCGGGCCGGCCGGCGAGTGGCGAGGTGCCGCGGCGGCGATGTACGTCGACTTCGACGGGCCGACGAAGGGCAGCGTTCGCACCGCCGTCGGTGTGACGGATTCGGGCTGGTACCGCGAGCCGGCCGTGCAGCGATTCCTTGTAGCGGTCGTGGACCGCATGGCCCGCGGCGTGTTCTTCCGCGAAGCGGGGACCGATTTCTTCACCTACCGGCCGGGTGAGCCCGTGCGGCTGGGCGCGGCAGTGGCGAACCTGTCACGAGGTGAGCGGGCCGGGCTCGATTGTGTCTGCGCATGGACAGCGGGCGACACGGCGCAACAGCAAGCGATGTTTCGCGATGTGTCCCTCTCGGCGGGCGACGCACGAGAAGCGACCAGTCCGCTTGCGCCGCCAGCCGCTGGCGAGACGCGTGTGCTGAGCGTGCGGCTGATGGCCGGCGATCGCGTTCTCGACGAGATCACGCATGAACTGGCCGTCTACGCACCCAAGCCGCCAGAGCAACGCACGTTCATGACGGTTCGCGACGGCGACTTCATCCTCGACGGTCGCAAATGGTACGCGCACGGCGTGAACTACATGCCGTCCACCGGAATCGCTATTGAAGATTACCCGTACTTCGAGCGATGGATCGGCGCCCGGCCGTACGATCCGGAGTTCATTCAGCGCGACCTCGAGCGCTGCCGTGCGATGGGCCTCAACACGGTCTCGATCTTCATCTATGCACAATCGGCCGAGGCCAACAACCTGCTCGACATCCTTCGCCGCTGCGAGAACCTCGGCCTGCTCGTGAACCTCTCGATCCGGCCCGGCACGCCGATGGAATACGAATGGGCGGACTGGCAGCGCATCATCGAGCATGCGCGACTGTGGGAGTTCGACGTGATCTACGCGTACGATATTGCGTGGGAGCCGTTTTTCGGTCACGAGCCCGAGCGGCGGCGCTACGATTCGCAGTGGCGCGAATGGATCGATGCGAAGTACGGCTCGGCGGACGCGGCCGAGCAAGCGTGGGGCGTGCCTGCGCCGCGCCACGACGGCCAGGTCACCACGCCGGCGAACGAACAGCTCGGTAACGACGGACCGCATCGCAAGATCGTGGTCGACTACCGACGGTTTGTGGACGAACTGGTTCACTCGCGCTATCAGGCCGCCGCCGACCAGATCCGCACGCTTGATCCGAACCACCTCATCAGTTTTCGCATGACGGTCACCGGCGATCCGACCTGCGCACAGGCTCCGCGTCTGCCCTACGATTTCCGCGGCGTGGCGCGTGCAATGGATTTCATGGCCCCGGAGGGCTACGGGCGCATTGGCAGCTGGGAGCGGATCAAGCCGGGCCTGTTCACCGTGGCGTACGCGCGCTGCTGCGCCCCTGACAAGCCGGTCCTCTGGGCCGAAGCGGGCACGTCGGTGTGGAGCCGGCTGCTCGCGGCGGCTGATCCGGCGGCGCTGGAGTTTCAGGGCGACTACTTCGCCGACTTCTATCGCATGGTGCTCGAATCCAGTTCGAACGGTGTCGTGTGGTGGTGGTATCCCGGTGGCTTCCGAACGAACGAGAACTCCGACTTCGGGATCATCAATCCCGACGGCACCGATCGGCCCGCGACGGCGACGATCCGCCGCTTTGCCCCGCGCGTACTGGCGGAGCGCACAATCCCCACGCCGGATGTGTGGATCGACATCGATCGTGATGCGGACGCGCGCGGCATTCTCGGTGTGTATGAGCACGTGAAGGAGCGTTATTGGCAGGCAATCGAAGCGGGCAAGAGGCCGGGCTTGCGAGACCGCACAGCACCGTGAGGACGCTCAGCCGATCATCCACGCGATCAGGATGAGGTTGAGAATCGCCGCCGTGACCAGAGCGAACGCCAGTTGGTGCCGGCTTGGCCACGGGTCGCTCTGCGTTTCGGGAAACTCGACGGCCGGGTCGATCTCGATCGGTTCGGCCTGGCGCAGCCGGTGCTGTGTTTCGGCAATCAGCAGGTTGGCATCAAACGCCGGGATCCCGATGCTTTCGGCATAGCGCTCCAACTCGCGACGACGGCTGTAGCGCAGCAGCCCGCCTTCCATCTCCGCGATGACCATCTGTTTGAAGATGTGCCGCGTCTCGGCCGGCGTGAACTCCGGCCGGTGGTGCGGCCGCTCCCGCCGTGGACCGTGGGCCGCCGCATCCCGCGAATGCAGACTGCTTCGCTCTCGCATGCGTACTTTCCTCCTCGCACTGGATTGTACCCCGCGAGGTGAACGAATCGAAGCCGCGCGCGAAGTTTTTGTGCATGTAGAGGTCCGTTGCCCGCAGATATGTTCTTATCGGACATGCGCGTGACAACTGGAGGGTTTGTTTGCGTCACCGCTCGTGGTTTGCCGTCTTCTCGGCGTCCTGCATTCATGCTGCAACGTTTGGAATTGCGTTGAGTGCGCATAGGTGGTCGGCGCCGGTCGATCATCTGGCCGCTTCAGCGGCCATCCCCGGCGCAGCCGGGTCCGTAGGCCGGTCCTTTTAGGGCCGGTTCGGGGCGGCGCCCGACAATTCCACTCCTTCTTCCTCTTCTGTCTTTCAACCCGTTTTCAACGGGTTTCCTCGTCCCCGTCACGGCTGCCATCACTGTTCGTATCAGAGCGATCCAACGGCGGATCGACCAAGTCGGTGCGTTCCAGTCGATCGTGCGTTGTCCCTTCGGCGTGATGTTTCTTTTGGTTGCGCACGTACGCAACCACCCAGGGCAGATCCCTCGTTCCGAAGCTGACGACGCCGTAGCCATCCTGCCACCCCAGAATCTTGCGGTTGCAAATCTCGTGGTTGATGTGGTAGCTGCTCGACCCCTTCAACTGGCCGATCCACTCGGAAATAGTCACGCCCGGCGGGATGCTGACGGCCAGATGGACGTGGTCGACCGTTCCACCGATGGCGTGCACGATGACGCCTGGCGTCTCGATAGCGCGATGGCGGAGATAATGGTGTGTACGATTCTCCACGCGATCGATCAGCACGGCCGCGTTCTCCTTCGTGTGCCATGTCATGTGCAGATTGATTTCCGAATAGACGTTGCG
>JAFGKA010000379.1 GCA_016928855.1 Phycisphaerae bacterium | reverse complement strand
GAGTGGCGGAACTGGCAGACGCGCAGGATTTAGGTTCCTGTACCGAAAGGTGTGGGGGTTCGACTCCCCCCTCGCGCAATCGCACGCATCCTTTCACGCCCCCCGCCTCCAGATCGCGTTGCGATGATGAGCCCCCTGTTCAAGGTGGACTCGCGCGACGGCCCGGCGCCGATCGAGAACGATCCACCCTTCGCCGCCAGGCCCGATAATGACAAAACTGCTGATCGCCCTTCCAGTGCGTTCGAACGAAAAATCAAGCCATGCTCCAAAAAAGTGTGGAGGGACGGCCAGTGGCAGGTCATGACACTATTCGATTGTGTCGATGAGGAACCTGGCGCACGGACAATGGTGGTCCCGGTGCAGGACGCGGCACCGGCCGGGCGCTGACGCAATTCGGATGGGGCAAAGAAAGCTCGAATTCCAACGACCGCAGGCTGGGCGGAGACAGGAACGGGCTGTATGGCGCTTCGAACAAGAATCCTGCTGGCGATCGCCCTCATGGTCACCGTCTACGGTAGCCTCCACTATGCGCTGCAGGAACGGATCGTGTATCCGAATTTCGTCTCCCTGGAACGGGAACAGGCCGCCAACGACATGAACCGATGCCGCGAGGCCATCCACCGCGAGAACGAACACATCTCGATCTTCTGTGACGACTGGTCCACCTGGGACGAAGCGTATCAATTCGTACAGGACGGCAACCAGACCTTCATCGATTCGAACCTCGCAAGCAGGGAGTTTTTCGCTGACGTCAATCTGCCGCTGGTCTATTTTGTTGACACGCAGGGAAAGATCATCTGGAAGCAGGTTCTTGACCTGGACACGCTCGATTCGCTTGACGTGGCAGTCCTGCCGGCGGAAAGGTTTCCCGTGAACCATGTGCTGCTGCGGCACACGACCGCCGACGATTGCATCACTGGCACAATAATGACACGCCTGGGCCCACTGCTGATCGCAGCCCACCCGATCGTCCGGGGAGACGGCAGCGGCGCCATTCGCGGCACGCTGATCATGGGCCGTTTTCTGAATGATGACGCCGTCCGCCGCCTCATATCGCAAACCCGCGTCGCGTTCAAGGTGCAACCGATCGACGAAGCGTCGAGCGACATCGCGGGAAAGACGCCGACGTCGGACGAAATCGGAATCGAAGAGCTGGATGCCGGCCGGCTCGCCGCCTATGCGACAATCCCCGATATTGATGGGAAACCGGCGTTGCTGATCCAGGCCACGCTGCCGCGCGAGGTAACCGTGCGCGGCCGAGCCGCACTGCAATTCGCCGCCGCGTCGCTGCTGGCCGGCGGCTTGATGGTGCTTGTCACCTACTTCGCCACCCTGCATTGGACTGTGCTCGCCCCGGTGTCGCGATTAACGCGGCATGTCGTGGCCGTGGCAAAAACGAAGGATCTGACGAAACGGGTCTCGCTGCAGACGCGCAACGAGATCGGCATGCTCGCCGCCGAGTTCGATCGCATGATGCAGGGGCTCAAGCAACATCGTGACGGGCTCGAAACAGCCGTTCGCGAGCGAACCGCGGACCTTCAGACGGCCAATCTCGCGCTCGAGGGCCAGCGCGAGATCCTCATATCACAGCACGCCACGCTGCTCCAGACCAATCGAGAACTCCAGACCGCCAAGGAAACCGCTGAGGCCGCCAATCACGCAAAGAACGAATTCCTCGCGAATGTCAGCCACGAAATCCGCACGCCGATGACCGCGATTCTCGGCTTCGCGGAACTGCTGCTCGAATCAGACGAATCCGCAGAACTCAATCCGGACCAGGTGGAAGCCGTCAAGACGATTCGTCGCAACGGCGAGCAACTGCTCGAAGCGATCAATGACATTCTCGACCTGTCGCGGATCGAGGCAGGCCGAATGACCATCGAAACCGTCCCGTACTCGCCGCGGCAGTTGCTCGCCGACGTAACATCCACCCTGCGAAACCGCACGGAAGAGAAGGGGCTCTCCTTACGGGTCGAGTTCGACGGACCCATCCCGAAAACGATCGAAACCGACCCGATCCGACTGCGCCAGATCCTGATCCACGTCGCCGGCAATGCCATCAAATTCACAACGACCGGCGAGGTGCGCATCATCACAAGTACCATCGATTCGACTTCGTGCCGGATGATGCAGTTTGACGTGATCGACACCGGAGTGGGAATGGCACCCGAGCAGATCGGGCAGCTCTTCACGCCGTTCACGCAACTGGATACTTCGACCACACGGCGGTTCAATGGCACGGGACTCGGCTTGGCCATCAGCAAGCGTCTCGCCGGAATGCTTGGTGGTGACGTCATCATCGTACGGAGCGCGCCCGACGCCGGAACACACGTCCGCATTACAGTGACAGCGGGCCCCCTGGCTGGGGCGGCAGCCACCGAAACGCCCACCACCGAGTCGACGCAGCACACCCACCCTGATGCTGCGGAATCCGACACTTCGGACTTGGCCGGCTGGCGGATCCTGCTGGCCGAGGATGGCCCGGACAACCAACGATTGATCACGCATGTGCTCCAGCAGGCCGGTGCTGAAGTCACTGTCGTCGACGACGGTCGACGTGCGGTTGAGACCACGCTGGAATCACGCAGGAACGGCACACCGTTCGATGCCGTTCTCATGGACATCCAGATGCCCGAGATGGACGGCTATGAGGCAAGTCGGCAGCTTCGCGAAGCCGGATACTCCGGTCTCATCATCGCCCTGACGGCCCACGTCATGCCGACCGACCGCGAACGCTGTGGCGCCGCCGGCTGCAATGGCTATACTACCAAACCAATCGACCGGGATGACTTGATCCGCACACTCCGACAGCATGCCGAAACAACCGCCCCCGCCTGACCGTCGGCCAGCCGGTTCCCAGGTCAGCGGTGACCCAATTGGCCAAGCCAACGCTTTTGCGGTAAGAAATCACACACACTACCGAGGCCGGGCTTGCCCGGCCCATCGCGTGTGGAGGAGCCAGCCATGCAGATCCGCAAAGCGGTCATCACCGCGGCCGGTCGCAGCACCGGACAGAACCCGGCCGGCGAAACCGTGCTCAAGGCCATGCTGCCCGTGGTGGACCGGGACGGTACGCCCAAGCCTGTCCTCCAGATCATCGCCGAGGAAGCGCTCGACAGCGGCATCGAGGAAGTCTGCGTCGTCGCGGCGCCGGGCGATGAACAGACCTATCGCCAGTGCATCCAGGGCCTGATCGACAGCCTCCGGCACGCGCCGGGCGACACGGCCGCCTCACAGGAACAGATCCAGCGCCTGCTGGATCTGGACCGCCGGCTCCGCTTCGCCGTGCAGGAGCGGCCCGAAGGGTACGGGCATGCCGTCTGGTGCGCTCGCGAGTTCGTCGGCAACGAACCGTTCCTCTTGCTGGTCAGCGACCATCTGTACGTTTCAGGCGAACAACGGCGATGCGCGCGGCAGATCCTCGATCTTGCGTCGCAGGAGAACTGTGCCGTTGCCGCCGTGCAGGCCACACGGGAACACCTGATCGGCTGCTATGGCACGGTCGCCGGCAAACGTCTGACCGGCCAGCCCCACGTGCTCCAGATCGAGGAGATCATTGAGAAGCCTCACCCGAGCGTGGCCGAGCAGCGTCTGCACGTGCCCGGGCTCCGGGTTGGCCACTACCTGTGCCTGTTCGGCATGCAGGTGCTGACGCCGACGCTCTTCGCCATTCTCGACGCGCACGTGAAGACGCGTGAGGACGAACGCACGCCGATCCAGCTCACGCCGGCCCTGCGGGAACTGGCCCGGCGCGAGCGATACCTCGCGCTGCAGACCGTCGGGCGCCGACATGATATCGGTGTCAAGTACGGTCTGCTCGAGGCCCAGATCGCCCTGGCGATGGCGGGCGTGGATCGCGACCACGTACTGGCGCGACTGGTGGAGCTGCTGGTTCAATTCGAGCAGGATCGTTCGGGCGATGCCAAGACTGGCCCGGGCGGACCGGCGCAGGCATCCGCGTGAGGGCGCCCCATGAACGAACGGTTGATCCAGACGATTACGAGCCCGGACGCATCCATCCGCAATCGGGCGTTGGCGTCGCTGCTGGCAACGATGCGGCCGGAAGAAATGCTGGCCGAATGCGAAGCGCTCGAGCGATTCCGCCGGACCAGCGAAAACCTCTATGAGCGCGTCCGCGCCTGCCTGTTTCTCTTTGCCGCCTATCGCTTCGGGCTGCAGGAGTCGCCCGGCATCGCCCCCACGGGTCGGATCCCCTTCGAGGCCTACGTCGATCTGCTCGACCGGCGGTTTGAGCAAGCGATCCGTCGCTTTCGCCAGGTACTTACCCGAAACGGACCCGATGGCGCCATCCTCAGCGCGCTGGCCGAAGCGTACCATCAGCTCGGGTTCCAGACGCTTGCCGATCAGGTCCGCCGCTCCGTACGCAGCTCGCGCGGCAACCAGTGGATGTTCCGCGTGGGCCACCGGGCAGACCATCCAGTGCGCGTTCGCCCCGAACTGCAGCAGCGAGAACCAGGCTCCGTGCTGTACCCGATTCTCTCGGAACGGACGCCCGTGCGGCTCGACCTCTCGCACAGCGGCTGGTCGGACATCTTCTTCCTCGGCATGGACTACCCCGAGGGAGCACGCGTTGTGAACATTTCCGTAGATCTCGGCGTCCACGGCCGCGACGAGCAGGTGCGGCCCCCCATCGAGACGTACGTCCGCGTGCTGGCCGAGCCGGTGTTGCGGCTGACCAGCGTCGATCTGGAAGCCACGAAGGATATCGCGTCGATCGACGACCTGTTCAACTTCGGCAACGACTATCTCGGCCTCCTCAAGGCGGGCGTGATTGCGTCGGGTCTGATCCCGCCATCGTTCGAAGGCTCCGGGCAAAGCCTTGGCGATATCCTCGCTCACGTGGTCGGCCCCGGGCGCGGACTCGAACTGGTCACGCAGGTCAACGATATCCCGAAGGGCTCGCGACTGGCCGTCTCGACGAATCTGCTGGCGTCAATCATTGCCTTGCTCATGCGGGCCACAGGCCAGACACAGTGCCTGACCGGTTCACTCGAGGAACCGGAGCGGCGGTTGGTCGCTTCACGCGCGATCCTCGGCGAATGGCTCGGCGGCTCAGGCGGCGGCTGGCAGGACTCCGGCGGTATCTGGCCCGGCATCAAGATCATCCGCGGCACGGAAGCCACCGAAAGCGATCCGGAATATGGTGTCAGCCGCGGCTGCCTGCTGCCCCGGCACGAGATCCTCGGG
>JAFGKA010000378.1 GCA_016928855.1 Phycisphaerae bacterium | reverse complement strand
GGGTCTCAAGATAGTACCGCAGGGCGTCAAACATGTGCACTCGCTGACAAAACGTGGGCCTCACTTCCACTATACGCGAAAGCGCCGGAATCGCCAACGCCAAGCACCTCCGGCCCTGCGCCTGAAGCCCCGATCGCGGGGCGCGACTGCGATGGGCATGACCGTCGGGTCGGCAGCCAGGCGGCCGGCCACCGTCGCCCAGGGAGTTCCCATGCGCGACAACATCCGGGCGACACCCGCCGTCGGTTGCAGATGGTTCATCGCGCGGGACCCCCGCAGCGCGGAAAAACGCGGACCGCACTTGTCGGATGCTCCCGTGCGCACTACATTTGTGTACGTTGGATCCGCCGGACAGCATCGCGGCAGCAGACCGCAGGGACCTCGACCGAGCCCCCCTGCCTGGGACCGGCTGCCAGCCGCTCGGCCGATTTGAAGATGCCCCGAGAAACGGCCTCGCCCGCTCCGCGGGCTCAGGAGACAGACCCATGACTGAAGAAACCGCAACGCTCCGCGTCGGCGACAAGGAATACAGCCTTCCCATCGTGGTCGGAACCGAAGACGAGGTGGGCATTGATATCACGGCCCTTCGCCAGCAGAGCGGCTGCATCACGCTGGACCCCGCCTTCGGGAACACCGGCTCCTGTAAAAGTGCGATCACGTTCATCGATGGCGAAAAAGGGATCCTGCGCTACCGCGGCATCCCGATCCAGCAACTGGCCGAGAAATCGCGCTTCATCGAGGTCGCCTACCTGCTAATCTGGGGTGAGCTGCCGACACAAGCACAGATGTCCCGGTTCTCCGAAATGCTCACGGACGAGGCCCTGCTCCACGAATCACTCAAGCACCACTTCGAGGGCTTCCCCAACACGTCGCCCCCGATGGCTATGCTCTCGGCAATGATCAACGCCATCTCCTGTTACCACCCGGACGTGCTGCCCTGCGAAACCGACGCACAATTTGAAGAAGCCGTTGCACACATTGTGAGCAAGGTTCGAACCGTCGCCGCGTTCTCGTACAAGATGTCGCGCGGTGAACCGTTCATCTATCCCGACCCGCGGCGCAAGTACGTCAATAATCTGCTCTATATGATGTTCACGGTCCCGCATCACGCCTACGATGCGAGCCCGGAGATCGAACGCGCCATGAATCTGATTCTCCTGCTTCATGCCGACCACGAGCAGAACTGCAGCACGTCCACCGTGCGCATGGTCGGATCGAGCCAGGCCAACCTGTTCGCCTCCATCGCCTCCGGCGTCTGCGCCCTCTGGGGCCCGCTGCACGGCGGGGCGAACCAGGCGGTCATCGAGATGCTTGAAGAGATTCGTCGCGGCAAGATGGATATCGCCACCTGCATCAAGCTCGCGAAGGACAAGGAGAGCGGCTTCCGCCTCATGGGGTTCGGCCATCGGGTCTACAGAAACTTCGATCCGCGGGCTAAGATTCTCCGCAAGGCCTGTGACGATGTTCTGACGTACCTGAAGCGATCCGACCCGCTGCTCGACATCGCGCGAAGCCTGGAAGACGCGGCCCTCAAGGACTCCTATTTCGTTGACCGCAAGCTGTATCCGAACGTGGATTTCTACAGCGGCATCATCATGCGTGCCATCGGTATTCCCGTGAACATGTTCCCGGTCATGTTCGCCATCGGCCGGCTGCCCGGCTGGATCGCGCATTGGCGTGAGCAGCGATGCACGCCCGGCGCGCGTATTGCACGGCCTCGCCAGATCTACACCGGCCCGTGCCAACGCGATTTCGTCCCGATGGACGAGCGGTAGCAAAGGGCGTTTCCGTGTTACCGTACAGACGGAATCAGAAAGGCACGCCGTAGTTGTCGCTGGCCGCGCCGATGTCGATCGGCTCGGGCGCAATCGAGCGATTGTCGAACCGTGTCAGGCTCTGGTTGAAATGCAGTTTGACCGTACCGGTCGGACCGTTGCGTTGTTTGGCGATGATCACTTCGGCCAATCCCTTGATCTCCGGATCGTCGCTCTGGGGCTTGTAGTATTCCTCACGATGCAGCAGCAGAACCACGTCGGCATCCTGCTCGATCGCGCCCGACTCCCGCAGGTCGCTCATGCGCGGCCGATGGCCTTCGCGCCCCTCCGGACTGCGGTTGAGCTGTGCCATCGCGACTACGGGAATATTCAACTCGCGCGCGAGCGCCTTGAGCCCGCGGCTGATCACCGCGATTTCCTGCTGGCGGCTCTCGGCCCCAGGCGTATGCATGAGCTGCAGATAATCGACGCAAACCGCCGCGATGTCGTGGTGCAGCTTGAGCCGCCGTGCCTTGGCCCGCACCTCCAGAACGGTCATACCCGGCGTGTCGTCAAGGAACATCGGCATGTCGCGCATGTCGGCGCAGATCTGCTGGAGATGCTGAATCTCCGCCTCGCTGAGCATCCCACGGCGCAGCTTGTGTGAATCGACCCGGCCGCGCGCGCACAGCAGTCGCTGCGCCACCTGCTCCTTGCTCATCTCGAGCGAGAAGAAGGCCACGGCCTTGCCCTCGTCCGCCGCCATGTGTTCCGCAATCGTCAGCCCGAACGCGGTCTTGCCCATCGACGGACGCGCCGCGACGATGATCATCTCACCTCGCTGCAGGCCACTCAAAATATCGTCGAGTTCGACAAAGCCCGTGGGAACGCCGGTCAGATAGTGCCCTTCGCGAGACTCGATCACCCGGAACGTCTCCTCCAGGTACTCGCGTATCCGCACGACCTGCTGGCTGACCCGTTGCTCGGTCACGTTGAAGAGCTGCTGCTCGGCACGATCGAGGACGGTCTTCGCATCCTCGGTCGACTCGTAGGCATCGTCCATGATGCGGCGCGAGCAGGCAATCACATCGCGAAGCAGGGATTTCTCACGAACGATCTGGGCGTAGTGCTCCGCGTTGACGTGGGAGGGCACACTCTCGGCAAGCTGGACGATGTACTCGACGCCGCCGACCTCGGCCAGCAGCCCCCGACGCTCCAGCTCGTCGCGCACAACGATCAGGTCGATCGGCTTGTTCGCGTCGTACAAATCGACGAGTACCTGGAACAGGAGGCGGTGATCTTCACGATAGAATCGTTCCGCCTCGTTCGGCTTGATCAGGCCAAATATCGCACCGATCGCCTCACGGTCCAGCAGCATCGACCCAAGCAGCCCCATTTCGGCGTCGATGCTGTGGGGCGGAATCCGCTGGAGATCACTCCGTGTCGTCGGCGCCAAGCTCGCCATCTTCGCCTGCCTCCCTGCCGGCGGCTTCTTGCGTCTCCGAATCGTCCGTGGCCGTATCCAGCCCGGCCGCCGCCTTCTCCTGCACGACCCACACCTTTACCTCGGCGCGGATCTCGTCGGCAAACACCACGGACACCGTGCGGCTGCCCAGTTGCCGGATGCTCTCGTGCAGTTCCACATTCGCGGTCTCGACGTCATGCCCTTCGTCACGCAGCGCGGCCGCGATCTCGCGCGGGCCGACCGACCCATACAGGTGCCCTTCGACGTTGGCCGCGGCATGAATCATGACTTCGACGTTAGACAGCCGTGCGGCCGCGTGCTCCATCGCCTGGCGACGGGCCTTGCGCTCCGCTTCGGCTCGCTTGCGGTCCTCCTCGATTTCCTTCATGTTCGCGTCGGTGGGCTCGACCGCCAGCCGATTCGGAATCAGGTAGTTCCGCGCGTATCCGGCAGAAACATCCACGACCTCGCCAACCAGACCCAGTCTGGGAATGTCCCGTCTCAGGAGCAATTTCATCATCCAACCCTCATATGTGGGCGTGTAGCCGGCTGCGTCGCGTGATGCCTCGAAGACCCACTGGCCATCATCATATCGTGTTCGCAGCCGCTTTCACACCCCAATCCGTTCGAATTCAATGATCGCCTGTTACTCAAACCACTCTTGCGTTGGCCAGCCTGCGGTGACGTCGCCACAAACCCACCCGCTGCCGACGATTACAGACGGCCGACCGCACCACGGACAGCCGCACGTGACAAGAAGTCACAGCCGCCGGTCCAGCCCGCGTGAACGAGCCCTCAAAACGGGATTCCGGAACCATCACCCTCCGGCGGATCCTCCGGAGGCGGCGGCCCATCGTCCGCCGGGGGCGGCTGATCCGCCGCGGCTCCGGCGAAGCGACGCGCGCCTCCTCCCCCACCACCACCGCCGCCCGCGCTGCCAGCGCCACCGCCGAGGAATTGAAAACCATCGACGATAACCATATGCCGACTGCGCTTGCTGCCGTCCTGGGCCGTCCACTGCTGGTACTGGAGCCGGCCCTCGACCAGCAGCGGTTGCCCCTTGCGCATGTACTGGTTAAGCGTCTCCGCCTGCCGGCCGTACGCCCGCAGATCAACGAAACACGCTTCCTCGCGCTGGTTGCCATCCTGGCCGCGCCACTTCCGGTTGATCGCCAGACCGAACTCCACGACAGGCGTGTTGCCAGGCGTGTACGAAAGCTGCGGATCTCGCGTCAGGTTGCCGGCGAGGATGACCTTGTTGAAGTTGGCCATGCTCAGGCCTCCTTGGAATCTGCCGCCTCGTCGTCTGTCTGGTCCTCGGCGATGTCACCGACATCGCCCGACCGATCCGCATCGTCGCCATCGTCATCGCGATGGAACCGGGGCCGGTAATCCGAACGGTCGCCACCGCGCCGTGGGCCGGACTCGTCGCCATCACGCCGCCACCGTCCGCGGCCACCACGTTCGGTCTCGACCATCGGCTCGGGCGTCTTGTTCACCGCCTCCTTCATCTCCTCGTCGGTCATGTGATCGACCCGGATGATCAGGCAGCGCAGAATCTGCTCCGATAGTTGGACATCACGCTCCAGGGCGGCGATCCGATCGGTCGGCGCCCGGAAGTACGTCAGCACGTAGAAGCCCCGCTTGCGACCGCGGATCTCGTACGCCAGCCGACGCTCGTCCCATCGCTTGCAGGCGATCAGCTCCGCGGAGGCACGCCCCAGCAGACGATTCACCTCGGCTTCGACGTTGGACCACTCCACCGCCGCGGCCGGATCGAAAAGAAACATCCCTTCATACGCTTTCAAGGTCCAGCTCCTTTGTCCGACGTTCCTGGGCCGGCATCGTCGCTCTCGCCGCCAACCCGATTGAATTCGTTCATCGCCGCCGTCACTCCCTTGCGGCACCAGCACTCCACGGCATCCGCCGCCTGTTTCACTGTCTCGTCCAGGGCGACGGCCTCATCTCCTTCGATGCCGCCCAACACATGCGACACTTCGTCTCGACGCTCAGAACGACCAATCCCGATTCGCAGCCGGGCAAACTGTGTCGTTCCAAGCAATCGAATAATGTCGTCCAGCCCGCGATGGCCGCCGGCCGAACCCGACGCCCGCATCCGCAGCCGCCCGACCGGCAGATCAAGGTCGTCACTGACGACCAGCAGATCTTCCATCGCCACCTTGTAGAACCCGACCGCCGCCTGCACGGCCCGTCCACTCAGGTTCATGAAGGTCATCGGCTTGAGCAGAATCATCCGCTGGCCAGCAACGTTCCCGTCACCGATCACAGCCTGAAACTTCTCTCGTCCAAGCTCGATGCCCCAGCGGGCCACCACTGTATCCACAACGCGGAAACCGAGGTTATGCCGCGTTTGTTCGTATCGGCGCCCCGGGTTGCCCAGCCCGACCACGAGCTTCATCGGTTCTCCGCCTGGAACGGCCATCCACGGCCGGGACACCACCGTCGCCAGCCGTTACTCCTCTGCGGCCTCTTCCTTCTCCTTGCGGCCGATCACCTCCGGCGCCGCCGTGCCCTCGCCTTCCTCGGCGGCTTCCACGGCCTCCGCCGTGATCGGCATGCGTACGGTGCAGACCACAAGCTCCGGCGCGTCCATCGCTTCGACACCGTCCGGAAGCTTCAGGTCGCGAACATGCAGCGACTGGCCAATGCCAAGTTCCGATACATCCACGCGCAGCGTCTCAGGAATGCTGGCGACGGCACACTGCACTTCAATGTCGGCCAGCGTCAGATCCAGGATCCCGCCTTCCTTGATGCCCTTCGCTGTCCCGCGAAGCTCCACGGAGACCTTCACGTTCACACGCTCGTCCAGGCTGACCCGGGCCAGATCGACATGAACCGGTGTCGTGCCCAAGTGGTCATACTGCACTTCCTTGATGAGAACCTGCTGAGTGACACCGTCGAGATTCAGCTCCAGCAGATGCGCACCGTGCTGCAGGGCCAGCTCGAGAGCGTGCAGCGACAACGCCACCGCCTGCGGTTCCTCTTTGTGGCCGTACACGATTCCCGGCAGCTTGCCTTCTTTTCGCAAACGGGCCGCCGCACGAGACCCCGCTGCCTTTCGCGATTCGGCTGTCAATTGCGCCAATTCCATCTTCGCTTCACTCCTGCAACCGTTCACCCGCCGCGCGCACCGCGAAGGCGTGAACAATCATTTTCAAACAATGCACTGACTGATTGATTTCGATGGATCCGCAGGATCGCCTGCCCCATCAATCGGGCCACCGACCGGACCTCGAGATTCGAAAGCTCCGTCCGGACGGATTCCCGCAACGGAATCGTGTCCGTCACGGTAATCTGCTCGGGCGCCACCGCCTTCAACCGTTCGACCGCCGGACCGGCGAACACCGCATGCGTCGCGGACACGTAGAAATTCCTGGCTCCGTTCGCTCGCAACAAGCGGATCGCCTCACAGACCGTACCTGCCGTGGTGATCATGTCGTCAAACAGAAGCACCGTCTTACCCTTGACGTCACCAATGACCCGCCTTGCCTCCGCTGAGTCGCCGGCGGTGCGCCGCTTGTCGATCACCGCCAGGTCGGCATCCAGGCGCGCGGCGTAGGCATTGGCCGTCTTGATGTTGCCGACGTCGGGCGAGACCAGCACGATGTTCGTCAGGTTCAACGACTCGACAAACTCGCACAGCACCGGCAACGCCGTCATGTGGTCCACGGGGATGTCGAAGAAGCCCTGGATCTGATCGGCATGCAGATCCATCGTCAGGATCCGGTCCGCGCCGGCTTCCGTGATGAGGTTCGCGACGAGCTTCGCCGTGATCGGCGTTCGGCCCTCGGCCTTGCGATCCTGCCGCGCGTAGCCGAAGTAGGGCATCACCGCCGTGATCCGCCGCGCCGACGCCCGGCGAAGACAATCGATGAAGATCAGCAGTTCCATCAACGTCTCGTTCACCGGCGGGCACGTCGATTGCACGATGAAACAGTCCCGCCCCCGGACGTCACATTCGAGCTTGACCAGCGTCTCGCCGTCCGGAAACGGCTGTATGCGGGCGTGGCCGACTTCCAGCCCCAGTTCCGCCGCGATCTTCTGTGCCAGGGCCGGATTGCTCGTCCCGCCGAAAATGCGCAAGCCGTCCCTCACGTCCGATTCCCCGTACGGTATCTGGTGTACCTCCGCCGCGCGCGAAACCTTACCGGTTGTTTGCATCGCGATTTCCATCCGAGTTCTGTGTCATGACCGACCCCGGCGCCACATGCACGCCGTCTTCGAGTTTCAGCGGCGCCACGAGAATGGAGCCACTGCCCACAAACGCTTTCTGACCGATTTCCGTCCGGCGCACCTCATGTCCGTCATAGTTGGCCACAATCGTGCCTGCGCCGATGTGCACGTGGTCGCCCACGCTGGCGTCGCCGATATACGTCAGATGCCGTGCCCGCGTACCCTCGCCGAGCGACGCGTTCTTCAACTCGGCAAAAACTCCGACCACGACATCGTCCGCCAGCTTCGTCCCGTCGCGCACGTACGCGAACGGCCCCAGGCTGCACCGCCGCCCGATGGTCACCCGCCCGTGAATATACGTGAACGGATGAATCACCGTATCCCGCCCGATCCGGGCACGGGCGTCGACCCAGGTGTTCGGTGGATCGAAAATCGTCACGCCCGAAGCCATCAGGCGATCCTGAATCCGCTCCTGCATGATCTTGCCGACCCGCGCCAGTTCCTTGCGCGAATTGACGCCCATGGCATCCTCGGCGGCGACCGCCGTGATGGCGACCGCCCGATGCCCCTGCCGGATCAGGATGTGCAGCGCATCGGTAAGGTAATACTCGCCTTTGACGTTGTCCGGCCGCACGTTGTCCAATGCCTGAAACAGCAGCTTTCTGTCGAAGCAGTAGTAGCTCGGGTTGATTTCCCGGATCGCAAGCTGCTGCGGCGTGCAGTCGCTGTGCTCGACAATGCCCTGCAGGTTGCCATAGGCATCTCGAACGATGCGGCCATACCCGGTCGGTTCATCCAGCACCGCCGTCGCGAGCGTCACCGCGGAATTCCCGCGGGTGTGCGTTTCGACCAGCAACTTGAGCGTCTCGGGCCGCACAAGCGGCATGTCGCCCGCGATCACGAGCACATTGCCGTCGAAACCGTCGAGCGCATCGCGGCAGATCTGCACCGCGTGGCCGGTTCCCTTCTGCTCGGTCTGGTCGACGAAATGAAGATCCGGCTCGTCGGCGAACGCGTGGATGATGTCCTCTTTGCGGTAGCCCACGACGACAACGATCCGCTCGATCCCCGCCTCCCGGCAGGCATCCAGCACGTACGCCAGCATCGGCCGCCCGCACACCTCGTGCAGCACCTTCGGAAGGTCGGTCACCATCCGCGTCGACTTGCCCGCGGCCAGCACGACCGCCGCACAAGGCCTGCCGCTATTTCCGGTTTCACCGCTCATTGCCGTGCTCGTTCTCCATCAGTCACGCGGTACTGTCTCAGCGCCGCTGCCTGCGCCCGATTCCGGCACAGCCGGACGTGCGCACGTCGCCGGCCGTTCGCACCCGCTGTCCGGAACACTACCCGGCCTGGACTCGAACCAGGAATGCCAGGACCAAAACCTGGTGTGTTACCAATTACACCACCGGGTACGGTCGGCTTCGTTCAGCCGTATGTCATCAGATCTCGTGCGACGAGCGCCACAAAGAGTGGTCGCGGCATCGCAAGACGTCTTCCGAGGCCTGAGCCCTCCAGCCGCGAAGCGAAGGCCCATCGTCCAGTCCGGACCGCCCCCTGGGAAGACGCGCGTTTTCAGTCGAATGTCGTCCCGGCCCGAAGACCGGGTCCCGCATAGTAGGAGAAACGCCTCCGCGGGTCAATCCACCGTGGCCGCAAGCCCAACAAAGGGCCGCATCCCCAACCGGGGGCATGGGCAGACCCGCAGAGGGGTCTGGCTCCTTTTTGCCCGAACGGCACCGCCCGTCGGGTGCCCGCCTACGGCGTCTCATCCAATGGGCGATAATTCATGTCCATTGCCTGCAGGCGCGCCAGATGCTGCCGCAGGCGGACCAGGAAACCCTCATAGTTCTTGGCCGACTTCGGCGACCAGACGACCTCGGCCAAGGCCACCGCCCGCGGAAACGCCATGTACTCCACATGCCGTGGGAACGGGAAGTACTCCGCCCAAAGCTGCCCCTGCGCGCCGAGCACCCGCTTGCCCTCCTCCTCGGTCAGGCTCTCGGGGATGGGCTCGTAGTCATACACCTTCTTGAGCGGCAACGAACCGCCGATCGCCAGCGGCTCGGTCTCCGGCGGGCCCTGATAGTAGTCCAGGTACGTATTCGACGTCGGCGCCATCACCACATCGTGGCCGGCCTTGGCAGCCGTGATACCGCCCTTCTCGCCCCGCCACGACATGACCGTCGCGCCCGGCGCCAAGCCGCCTTCGAGGATTTCGTCCCAGCCGATCAGCCGCCGCCCATGTTTGGCAAGGAATGTATCCATCTGTTTGATGAACCAGCTCTGCATCTCGTGCTCGTCCTTGAGGCCGAGTTCCTTGATGCGGGCCTGCACGACCGGGCTGGCCTTCCACTGGTCCTTGATCGCTTCATCGCCACCGATATGGATGAACTCGCTGGGGAACAGATCCATCACCTCGACCAGCACATCCTGCAAGAACTGAATCGTTTGATCACTCGGATTGTAGATGTCCGCGCAGACACCCCAACGCGTCCACACGTCGATCGGTTTGTCCGGGTTGCAGCCGAGTTCCGGATACGCCGCAATCGC